>CAXYYS010000033.1:0-20657 GCA_964293585.1 uncultured Acidaminococcales bacterium | reverse complement strand
TTTTCAAAGTTGGCATCTTGAAATACAAAATGTAGTTTCAGACTACAATTGACCATACGCATTGGCACTCAGGGCAATGATAGGCACCATCTCTGCATCTTGACGGGACAGACGGCGGATAGACTTGGAAGCCGCAATCCCATCTAATACCGGCATGCGCACATCCATCAGGATGGCGTTAAAATATCCGGGTTCGGAAGCCTGGAAGATCTCCAGCCCTTCCTTGCCGTTTTTAGCGTGCACCACCTGCATCTTCTGATGCTCCAACAGCTTTGTGACAATCTCGGCATTAATAGCATTATCCTCGCACACGAGGATACGCTTACCCGGCAGATTACCTGCCACCGGGGCTGACTGCTCCGCCTTCTTCTGATAGTTGCCCACCCGGGCAAAATCCAGGTACAGGGTAAAGGTACTGCCCTTACCGGGTGTACTGGTCACTTCAATGCGTCCCTTAAGCAGTTCTACCAGTTTTTTGACGATGGATAATCCCAGACCGGACCCGGTGGTATTTTCCTCGTCCCATTCCCGCTCCTGGGAAAAAGCTTCAAAAACATGCGGCAAAAACTCAGGGCTGATACCCCGGCCGTTGTCCCGCACGCTGATTTTATCGTAAATATACTCCGGTGTGGCTTTCAGGCACTCGATAATCAGTTCCACATGCCCGCCCCGGGGCGTGAACTTAACCGCGTTGGTCAGCAGGTTCAGGATAATCTCCTGCACCCGGGCGGCATCCGTGTTAATATCCGCCAGCACAGCCTTGCTGTTTTCCACCGTAAATGTAATCTGTTTGGCCTCTGCCATGGGCATGATGGCCGTAGTGATGGCCTCCACGATCTCGTTGCAGCTGACCGGCGCCGGACGCAGGGCATAAGTACCTGCCTCTATCTTGCTCAAATCCAGCGTATCCTGTACCAGGTTCAACAGCGCCTGGCTGGAAGACTTAATCTTACGCAAATATTCCTGTTTCCTGGCGGCGTCCCCTTCCCCCAGGGCCAGTTCCGTAAACCCGATGATGCCGTTTAAGGGCGTACGCATATCGTGGCTCACGTCAGACAGGAACAAAGACTTGGCCCGGTTGGCTTCCCTTGCTGCCAGCAGCTGGGCTTCCAGTTGTTTCTTTATTTCCCGTTCTTCCCGCAGCCGCTTGCGGTCGTCAATATCCACCACCACCACGTAGAACCATTTCTTGCCGTTCTCGTCCGTAACCTGGTGGCCCACATCGTAGAACCATCTCAAAAAACCGCTCTTGGTCTCAATCCGGTACTCGCAGGTGTCGAACTCCCCGTTCTGGATCTGGTCGTCAATGGATTGTAAAACCTTTTCCCGGTCTTCCTTATAGACCATGTCGTCAAAGCAATTATTAAATTTCTTCCGGAATTCCGCTTCCGTATAGCCTAACAACCGTAACAACTGAGCGCTGACAAAAGTAAACTGCCCCCGGCGTTTGGCTTCGTACTTAAAAATACCGCCGGGCACCGCCGCCAGTAAATCCTTGATTTCTTCCTCTTGTTCCAGCAGTCTTTGTTTTTCGTCCACAGCCACGCCTCCTGCATTTCATATTCCAGGGTTTTTCCGGACCAGGCAGTTCGTCGTCAGGCCATGATAATTACAAGGCCGGTCAGAACATCAGACTATAAAATGGCAAATTGTGTATAAAAATAATATTTTTTTCATCATTATTATACCACAGCGGAATAATTATTGTAAAATAATTTGTCACGTTTGCCGCTGCCACAAGATGCGGCTGGGAATTTGCGCCGCAAAGATACCGCAGGCCATCAGGGCGCAGCCTAAAAGTTCCCGGGTATTCATGGTCTCGCCTAACAGCAGGTAACCGGACAGGGCGCCAAAGACCATCTCCATGCTGAGCAATAAAGATGCTTCCGTTGGCGGTACCTTGGCCTGGCCGAACACCTGCAGAGTGTACGCCACGCCGCTGCTCATGATACCTGCGTACAGGATGGGAAGCAGGGTCTGCATGATCATAGCGGTGGTCAGGCTCTCGCCGGTCACGAACATGGCGGCAAAATTGAGCAGTGTGCAGACTGCCAGCTGGCCAAAAGCCAGCACGATGCTGGCATAATATTTAACAAAGGCGCTGATGCCCAGGATGGAAAAACCCCAGAAAAGAACGCCGCATAATTCCAGCAGGTCGCCAAAATTTAAGGGCGCCCCGGACTGAAAGGCCAGCAGATAGAGGCCGAGCATGGCCAGTCCCAGACCTACCAGATGCAAGAGCCGGAAAGGCTGGCCGATAAAAAATCCCAGCAGCGGCACCGCCACGATGTACAATGCCGTGATAAAACCGGCTTTGCCCGCGGTAGTGTAAATCATGCCTACCTGCTGGAAAGTGGTGCCGGCAAACAGGACCAGGCCCAGAAAAAAGCAGGCCCGGGGTAAGGTCAGCCAGGCTGGCGCCTGCGGCCGCAAAGCCGTTTCCCGCTGCCACAAGACCAGTGGCAGTACGGATAGGGTGCCCAAGGCATAGCGGGTAGCATTAAAAGCAAATGGGCCCATGGTAGCGTTGCTGACCCGCTGTGCCACGAACGCCGCGCCCCAGATCAGGGCGGTCAATAATAACAATAAACGATATTTCATCAGTGTAAACCCTTCCTTAAGCTGTGTATTTATGAATTATACCACAAGATGCGCCCGGACTAAAGCCTTGTTTATCGTCCGGCGCCCGGCAAAGAAAATGATATTTTGCGCTCGCCAGTTTTAGTGGTATAATTTTTTATAAATAATGCTAATTTACTCCTGCTAGTTTCCCCGGACTTCATTATGTCCTGAAACGGAGGTATTGAGTATGCCTATGCCTGTAAACCCACACTCTACCCTGAAGGATATCCTTAATAACATTCCCGGCGGCGTCGCCGTCTTTTCTGAACGCGGCGGCCGCATCCATCTGGAATATACCAACCCGGGTTTTTATACCCTGCACCACGGCAGCAAAGAATACTGGTCCCGCCAGAGCGACAACCCGGTGGACTGGCTTTCCGCCGGTGACCGGCATCTGTTTATGGAAGAACTTGCAGCCGTCCAAAGCGGCGCCCGCAAGGAAGGCAGCGTTACATACCGGATTGTTGGCGAAGACGGCAACCTGTACTGGGTCAACAACCAGTTCCGGCCGGCGTATGCACAGGACGGAGCACAGTATTATTATGCTTCTTTCCTGGACATGGACGGGCAGAAAGCTTCAGAACAAGAACTGGTCAAGGTGCGCCAGATTTATGATGATGCCGCCCAGCTTTCCAAGTTAATCATCTGGACCTACGATTCGGAAAAACATTGTGTCCATATGCTGCAAAGCGGTTACACCGGCCTGATTTGCCAAAAACTAGGAATACCGGCCGTAATTAAAAATTTCCCTGAATCTATTGCCGTTTACGTGGATGCCCAGGACCGCCAAGCCTTCCTGGAAACTTACCGTGCTATTGATGCCGGGGAACCGGCGGCGGAATGCGTCATCCGTTTTAAACTGCCCAGCCAGAAAGAGCAACAGTACGAACACATGGCCCTGCGCCGCATTCAGGACAAAAACGGACAGCTGCTGACCATCTATGGCTTTGGGCAGAATATCACCGACCAAAAAATGGCCGAAGATAAATTTGCCCGGGCCTACAAACAGATTAACGATCCCAAATCCTACGGTTCCTTCCACCTGAACCTGACCCAGAACCGCTGCGACAACGGTAAACGGGGCAGCAGCCAGATTAAATCGGTGCTGGAACTGCAAAATTCCGGGACGGTGGATGGTTATTTTGCCGACTTTGCCAAGCTAATCGCGGACGAAGATGTACGGGCCGAATTTTACCGCCGCTTTGACCGTAAGTTATTACTAAAAAATTTTAACAAAGGCGTTGAAAAGATTTCCCTGGAATATCCCGTGGTCTATGAAAACGGCATGCGTCACTGGCGGGAAGGTTTCCTGGATTTGGTCAAGAATCCTTACACCGACGATATAGAAGCATTCACCTACTCTTTTGATATTGATGGCCGCAAACGGGATGAATTCCTCATGAAAAAACTCCTGGATGTCAGCTTCGATTACATCGGTATCATTCATCCCACCACCAAAACTTTTGAGTTCCGGAGCCTGAAGCCTGCCATCTATCCTGCCAAGATTGGCGAACTCCTGGACTACGAACAGTGCTGTGCCTACGTCCGGAGCTTAATAACTGCTGCCGGCGAACAATGGGATTACGACGCTCTGGTAGCCTTGCCTGCCATCATAGAAGGTTTGCACAAAAACAATCTGCATAAGGTAACTTACATCAGACACACGGAAGGAAAAGTCTTCTGCATCCAGCTGCTTTACACCTGGCTGGAACAACCGGACGGCGACATCCTTATGATCCGTTCTGACGTGACGGATGCCTATGCCCGGGAGCAGGAACAGTTCATCGCCCTGAAAAAGGCCAAACATGAAGCCGAAACCGCCAACCTGGCTAAATCAGAATTTATCTCCCGCATCAGCCATGATATCCGCACGCCTTTAAACGGTATCATCGGCATGCTGAAATTTGCCAAAGAAGACATCGCCGACAAGGACAAGGCCCTGGCAGAGCTTAATAAGGTGAGCCAGTCGTCCCACTATCTGCTGTCCCTGTTAAACGATGTTCTGGATATTTCCAAGGCCGAAAGCGGCAAGATTGAACTGCACCCGGAACCGTATCCTTTTGACGAATATATGCAGGGGTTGCGCAATATTTTTACGCCCTTGTGTAACCAGAAGGGACAGAAGCTTGTGATACATGAGGGCCACCATGCTCACGGCAAAGGCATTATCGTGGACCGGGTCCGTTTTGACCAGATTACGGTAAATCTGCTCTCTAATGCTGTCAAATACACACCCCGGGGCGGTACCATCACCTATACTTCCGCCAGCGATGCCTTACCGGATGGCAGGATTGCCTGCAGCTTTACGATTCAGGATACCGGCATCGGCATGAGCAAACAGTTTCAGCAAACCATGTTCGAGCCTTTTACCCAGGAACACGACAATCCCGGACGGTCTAAAGCTACCACGGGTACCGGTCTGGGACTTTCCATTGTCAAGAAACTGATAGATTTGATGGGCGGTACCATCACGCTTCAGAGCGAAAGGGGCCGCGGCACCACCGTCACCGTAACATTAACTATGCCTGCCGCTACGCCGGAAGAACTGGCCCGCTGCCGTTCCAGACAGCTGGCACAAGACCTCCCGGAGAGCAATACGCCGCTTCACGGCCGGATTCTGCTGGCAGAAGACAATGTCATCAACACCGAGATTGCCACCCGGATCCTGCGTGGGTTTAACCTGCATGTAGACGCCGTCCGGAATGGACAGGCAGCGCTGGATAAATTTACCGCCGCCGCCCCTGGTACCTACGATGTGATCCTGCTGGACATCCAGATGCCTATCCTGGATGGCTACCAGACCGCGACAAAACTGCGGGCCCTGGAACGTCCGGATGTGGCCCAACTGCCCATCATTGCCATGACGGCGGACGTATTTGCCGACGCAGTGGCGAAAAGCAAGGCGGCCGGCATGAACGATCACGTAGCAAAACCGATTGACTCCCAGGCCCTCTATGCTACCCTGGCCCAGTATTTATCTTAATCCCGGCACTAGCTAACCACCAAAAAATCCCGGCTGGAAAATATTCCGGCCGGGATTTAATTATGTCCAGTTTTTAGTTGTTACAACTTATTTCTTGCCGTGATGTTGGGCCTGGTTAGCTTCCAGGGTATCCCAGGCTTCGTTGGCGCGCTCTACGAACATATTGCGTACAGCGGCGTTCTCGCCCAGACCATGGAGATAAGTGTTAACCTTAAAGCCTGCAGCTTCCAGCTGGCTCTTATGAGAATCCTTCTCAGCGCCGGCCATATCGTTGTTAGCATGGTCACCGGCAACCATCATGATCGGCATCAGGGTTACAGTCTTCACACCCTTAGCTTTCAGTTGCGGGATAACATCGCTCAGATGCGGCCAGCCTTCTACGGTGTATACGAACACATTGCCCAGCTTAGCGGCATCCAGACGGTTTTGCAGTACGGAATAGTAAGCGTTAGACGGATGCGGAGTACCATGCGCCATCAACAGAACGGCTTCGCTCTTGCCCGGTTTCTTGAACTGGGTGCTGACTGCCTTGGCAAATTCTGCCACGTCATCGCGCTGGTCTTCCTGACCCATCCAGTACATGATGGGCACGCCGCAGGTCATCTTCTTAAAATCTTTCTTGTACAGATCGAAAACGGCGGTATCATAAGCATATTCCATGCCGGGGAACAGGTCCAGGGAAGTGATGGCTACACGATTGTAACCTTCAGCCTTGAGCTGAGCCATAGCTTGTTCCGGAGTAGGAATGGTCAGACCTTCTTTAGCCTTGATCCTGTCCACGATAATGTGGCTGGTGAAAGCCTTGACTACCTTAACATTAGGATGAGCAGCCTGAATAGCTGCTACCGTAGCGTCAATGGTCTTTTCCCGGCTATCCTTAAAGGTGGTGCCAAAGCTCATAACCATGATGGCGTCCTTGTTGGCTTGGCCCATGTATTGGTGGTTCATGTATCTGCGTACGCCAATTTGAGCGGCTTGTTTTAAAGCCGGGGTAGCATCCTTAACCTCGGGGTTCAGGGTGTAACCTGCACTAGCGATAGAAGCAAAACCGGTCAGGCTGGCCAGACACAGTGAGAGCACAATCATTTTTCTAAATTTCAAATTCATCTTAGTCACTCCTTCTAAAATATTATTAAGAACACCTTAATAATATTGCTTTCTATTAAGAAAGTCAAGTGGATAAGAAGAAATTCTTATTAAAATTTATTCTTGTTAAGGTTTATGCTTGGGACAAAGATGGAAAACCCCTGGCCTAGGCCCGCCTTGCCTCTTAGTCGTGGAAGAAAAGCCTGTGATTACCAGGAAAATTTACACGCCTGTCGGCGGTATTCCTTCCCGCTCCTTGTAAAAGTGCAGACCCAGATAGTTAAACCCATAGGACCGGTCTGCGGTAACCTTATCTGCCAGCTGGCGCATGGCTTTAATTTCCACCTCGGCCTGGATTTCCTGTAAAAAGGTAATCTCTCCTACCCAACGGGCGGAGATAATTAAATGCCTGTGTTCCAAAAGTTCCAGCCGCACATACGTCACCGGTCGTGCTTCCGTGCTGCGCCGGATTGTGTATTCGTACAAAAGCCGCATGGCCGCTTTTAGTTTATAAACGCCGTATTCGTCCCGGGAAAAATACTTTTTAAAAAACAGTTTGGCAATCTCGATAAGGATCCGGGCCCGGTGCTGGGAACCGTTCATTAAAAAGTCGTGGCTGAGTACGTCCTTGCCCGTGGTGTCGTCCAAAAGCAGCAGCGTCGGGTTTTCTTCCTTCCGGGCCGTTACCCGTACCGTCAGGTAGATGGCGCCCAGGGTTAAAAGCTCGGCCAGCAGATAGTAGAGCCAGAATAAATCCTGAGAATGAAAAAAGAGCAGCAGCCCGCCGCACACAAGCGGCGCCGCCACTGAGCGAAGCAAGGATAAAAACAGCGCCATCCTGGCCCGGCCCATGGTTTGGTAATAACTGAGCAACGACAGGTTGCAAAAGGCAAAGACCAGGGAGAGGGCAAAGAAACGCAAGGCATAAATCCAGTCCCGGTCATCCCCGGGCAGATCCAAAGCCAGTATTGAAGCCGTCTCCAGCGGAAAAAGTTCCATCAGCACCGTCAGGATGATACCGATGGCGAAGTTGACCTGCAGCACATAACGCACCGCAATCAAGATACCACCTGCGTCGTCCTCGCTACGGTAGAGGCCCACCAGCTGGTTGCCGGCGTTAGTCACCGGCACGCTGGCGCTGCTCACCACGGAATAAATCGTCAGCAGCGCACCCTGAATGACCAGGGCCATGCTGCCAAAGTTGCGCAGCAATAAATAGTTGAACACCGTACCTACGGCGGCCAGGCCTAAATTTTCTATGATCTTGCTGTAGGCCAGCTGGAAAATAGTCTGCAAGTCTTTGAGGGACAAATGGGAAAAGCACAGCTGAAAATACTGCCGCTGACCGTAAAAATGCAGGCCGCAGACCACAGCAGAACCGGCCCCTGCCAGCCCCAGGGCAAACATGGTACCCACCACGCCCAGCTGCAGCTTGCCTAAAAAGAACACTTCTAAAACAATCGTCAGGCTGATCTTGACCACGGCTGCCACGGTAGCATGCCGGGGGCCGCTGTCACTGTTCACAAAATTGCGGATAACGTTGCAGAAGGCGTTGGCGCCCATAGCGAATCCGAACCAGCGTCCATAATCCCGGGCCGCCGCCGTCACCGCCTCCGGTAATCCCAGGCGGCTGACCAGAAACGGTGCCAGGAAAAAGCATACTGTACCCAGCACGCCGCACAGCAGCAGCAAAAACGTCAGGCTCTGAGAAATCACATCCTGCTGGCGCTCCCGATCCCGGGCGCCTTTGGCCATGGCAAACAAAGTAGTACCGCCGGTGCTGAAAGCATCGTCGAACAAGTCCCATAAATAGGTGAAAGGCAAAAAAAGCGCCAGTACCGTTAACCCGTCGGCACCGCAGTAGGTGGAGATCAGGATAAAATCGATCAGCATGCAGGCAATCTGCGAAGATACGGACGAGAAGATCATGGGCGGCAATAATTTATAGAAAACCTGGTGGGTGATGGCCACCATGTTCTTGGAGATTAACAAAGCGTTACCACCTTTCTGAGTGGCTAACATCGTGCCTGCGGCACAGCCGGCTGCCATGCCGGAAGGTATACGCGCCGGCAGTATCCGGTACGCTTACCTATGTATAAATATTATAGCGTACCCGACCGGGAAAAGATAGTACGGTGCTTTTACTTTTGCGGCAAAGCGGCTATAATAAAACTTAAGGAAAAATCCCGTACCGGCCAGCGTCAGGAAAATAGTCCCAGCCAGGCTAAAAACTGACGCCCACCGCAAACGGGAGCAAAGAAAGAAGGAACTTGCAAGATGGAAATCACCAACAAGCAACAAGCTGCCGCCGGTTATACCGAGGTAGACCCCCAGGCCTACGAAGCAGTGCTGAACGGAAAACCTGTGCATCTGTATACCCTCACCAATAAACAGGGACTGATCGTGAAGATTTCCAACTTTGGCGCCCGTCTGGTGCAGGTGCTGGTGCCGGACAGGAACGGTCAGCTAGGCGATGTGACTCTGGGTTATGACACCCTGGACGAAGCCAGGACCAACCAGCTGTCCAGCGGCGCCACCATCGGCCGCTACGCCAACCGTATCGACAAAGGCGAGTTCACCCTGGACGGGAAAACGTACCACCTGTCCCTGAACAACGTGACCAATTCTCTGCACGGCGGCACCACCGGCAGCCGCACCCAGGTCTTCGACGCCAAGCAAATTGACGCCGCCACCCTGGAACTGCAGTTGCTCTTTAAGGACGGTCAGGACGGCTATCCGGGCAACTGTCTGCTCATCACCCGCTACCAGTTAAAAGATGACGGCAGCCTGGTATGCACCTACCACGCCACCACGGATAAGCCCACTATTATCAACGTCTGCAACCATGCCTACTGGAACCTGAACGGCACCGGCAGCGGCGATGTGAAAGGCCACGAGCTGACCATCTATGCGGACCAGTATACGCCGGTACGCAGCGACTTGATCACCACAGGCGAGATTGTGAACATCAAAGGCACCGACCTGGATTTTACCACGCCCCAAAAGATTGGCGCCCGCCAGAACGGCATCTACGACAATAACTTTGTACTGCGGCAGCAGCCCGGTCAGGAACTAAAACACGCCGCCACAGTGTACGCCCCGGAAAGCGGCCGCGTGCTGGACGTGTACACTACCGAGCCCGGACTGCAGTTCTACAGCGGCAGCGGCTTAAACGGCGCCAAAGATATCGGCAAAGGCGGCAAACCTTATGTGAGCTGCGGCGGTCTGGCCCTGGAAGCGCAAAAATATCCGGACAGCATCCACAAACCGGACTGGCCCAGCACTGTACTGCGCCCCGGCACGGCTTTTACCGCCACCACGATTTATAAGTTTTCTACAAAATAAGACGGAGGCGGCGCCATGACCCTGTACCGGGCGACCAAGCAGGAATTTTTAGAGGACATTGACAACGGCAAAGATGTAACCGGCTTTGTCAGCCTGATGAAAGATTTTTATCTTTCGGAAAGCGGCAAGGAAGCCGGCGTAAAAGAGATCAAGTCCTGGTACACCTCCCTGCCGGCCATGGCCAGGGTTTTACAGCTGTCCCATATTCCGGCGGACACCCAGGTTTATATTGAGTACGAGATTCCCCGGGCGGTCTCCAAACGGCATATTGATTTTATGCTGGCCGGCAAAGATAGCGAAGGTGACGACGCAGTAGTGGTGGTAGAACTAAAAGCCTGGCAGTGGAAATATGCCGGCTGGAAAAAACCGCGCGGCACCACGGAGGCAATTGCACAAGCAGCACCACAGGATGCTGGCGCTGCCACGGCAGCGGTAACGGCTACAGGCCACCACAAAGATGCGTCACCTGCCCCCTATTTACCGCCGCCGGACCTGGACCAGCCCCTGCATCTAAAACAAGCGCCGGCGGAACATCTGCACCACCAGATTCTCAAATACAAAGAGAAAATGGAAGAGCGGCTGGACGCCGTCAGTGCCAGCACCGGACGTGGCTATATCCTAGTACCCTGTGTGTACCTGTACAAATATTCCCCCTGGACCAGGGAGGATCGCAGCGATGCTCTGGTGGAACTGCAAAAATCTGTCGCCATGCGGGACGTAGAATTCTTTTATAAGGAAGACCAGAAAAAATTTGCCCGCATGCTGGACGACCTCTTTACCCGCTGCAGCGAGGACGAAACCATCATCGACTGCCTGGAAGAGGAACAGAAATCCTGGACCGTGCTGCCGTTTTAAAAAAGCTAAAGAAAAGGACGGTGTACGCTGATCTGCACCCAAAATGTTATTTTTTGTCTAACATTTAGGGTACACTTCAAGGTACATCGTCCTTCAATTTTTAGAGTTTGCTATTTTTAGGCATCAAACACGGTATGCACCACGCCGGTACTTTTGGCATTACTCACGCCCATAACCACGGGAGTAAACACACCTGCATCATAGAGTGAATTTAAGATACAGATGCATCAGGAACAGCACGAAGACCACCAGCAAAACTTTGCGGTGCGTAACCCGCAAGGCAGCCTGTTGCACCAACTGAACGCCCAGAGCCATCATCACCACCAGGCCCAGCAAAGTCAGCGAACCGAAAATGATGCGGCTGCTGCCTAGCGGCAGTCCGGCTTTCAGCATAAAGAACCCGTGCCACAGGATAAAATACAGCATTAGCGTCCCCAGGACTGGATGCCAGGCCCGCAGCGCGCTCAGCACCGACCGCACCTTGCCGTCCGTACCCGCCGACCACTGCATCTGTTTCTTTTTACTGCGCACATAAAATTCCCGCACCAGATAATAAGCCACGGCGATCAGTCCGCACATAAAACCCAGGGACCCTAAGCCTTCTGCCGCCTTCTTTAACTTTAAAGTCGTATTGGCCATATAGCCCCAGGAAACCGCGCTGGCTGCCACAAAGCACACAAGATTCAGCAACAACGGTTTTTGCCGCAGGTTCAGCAGTTTGGCCTCAATAAAACTTCCCATAATAATCCCCTCCGCATCTTCCTCTTTGTAAGAAATTATACCATAAGGTAATAAAAGGGGGAACGGGGGAAAAAGAAGGAAGAGCAGGCGAGATAAATTTTCTTGCCCTATTATCATAATTATGATAAGCTAATGTCAGAGGTGAGAACAATGTTAAATATCAGACCAGTTTCCGATCTGCGTAATAAATTTACCGAAATCTCTCAGATTGTACACGAGCAAAAAGAGCCTGTCATCCTAACCAAGAATGGTACCGGCGACATGGTAGTCTTAAGCCTGGAAGCTTACAGCGACCTTATCTTTACCAATGATATTGTGGAAAAGTTAAAGGCAGCTGAACTGGAAGCAGCTACCACCGGTACCCGTTTAGATTTTGACAAATACATGGATGACCTGGAAAAGAAATTAAAATTCAAGGTGGCTGAAAAACATGTATAAACTGGTCCTCTTACCCCTAGCCGGCCAGGATTTACAGGAAATTGTGGATTACATTGAGAAAGAACTCCAATCTCCCCGGGCCGCTTTAAAATTTATCCGCCTGTTCCGCAAAAAAGTTAAGCTTGCTTTACTCTATCCCTACGCTTTTCCGGTTAGAGTTTTGCCAAGCGTAGCAGAACAGGAATACCGTATCCTGTCTCTTAAGAACTACTTGCTTTTTTACATCATCCGTGAAAAGAGCAAAACAATAGAGATTTATCGCATTATCTACGCTAAACGAGACTTAAGTAAAATTGCAACCGTAAAAAACAAATAATATCATGAGTAAAATCATTGTAACAAAAATAGGACGGTGTACCGGGGTACATCGTCCTAAATATTTAATCAAGTTTGCAAATCATAAATTGTTCACTTATTAGACCTGACTATTATTATTCGTTATCCTCATATCTCTTGCTTCTTCCGTAGCCAAATAAGTGCTTATCTGTTGTAATCGTCTCATTGTTTCCGGATGATCGCTAAAAATTCTTTCAAAAAAATTCAGGCGTCGTTCAAACTGTGAAATTTGCTGTAACCCTGCATACAGACCGCGTCCCAGTCCGATATCACATGCATATTTATCAGCAGCCTTTTCGGCCCGTCTGCTTAAAAACTTTTGAGCAAGAAGAGCAGGAATTTCAACGATAAGATGGAAAATTTCATACGTCAACCATAAGGTCCAATTTATGATTCGACAGAATGCTCCAGCATCACTAATTGTCCTTGTTCCATCCCAATTCGTGGTAACTGAGAAATTTGAAATCCGCCCGAAAAGATTAATAATCATTCTAAAAATAGTAAGTAGAAAATTAGGAAAAACACTCATCAGATAGCTATAGTATGAATACCGTGTATCATGATGTTGAAGATGTCCCATCTCATGCGCAAGAATACCTGCCAATACTTCCTTGGGGACATTTGGAGCCAGATATGGCATATTAACAACAATATTCTTCTCCCCTACTGAAAACGCATTATAAACTTGTTCGTCACTTGCATATAAGTTAAAGTTGTTGGGATCTAATCCCGCCTGCTGGCAAACTAAGCTAAAAGCATTATAAATGGTTTGCGCCTCAGCTCTTAAAAGTGACCGGCCACCGTTGGTCCAAACTGCCCATTCTTGCATAAAACTTGTTTTAGACAAAATACAAGGTAGGATCAAAGTTAATACAGTTGCGACATTCACATAGATATTAGCGTTTGGCCCTGGTGCGAAAATACCTATTACCCAGAACCAAAACACACTTACGATAATAAAATCCGTAATAAAGGTAATTATTAAAATTGCGTAATTAGTCACATCAGTTCCCGAAACTTCAGGTGCATAGTCCCCTAATTTCTGCAGTTTGGCGTGTACAGAACTGGTAGTTGATTGAGTAACAGTCACAGGTACTGGAGCAACAGGCTGTTGCATTGTACCTACCGTCTCCGGTCCAGGCATAGAAGGATGATCAACTATCGTTTTGTCAGTAACAGAAACTTGCTCCGAAATCGTATTTCGTCCTTTATCTGAATCCACTTCTGGTTGTGTTAGTGCGGATGCTAAGGACCCAGTTTCCACCTTTGCACCGCAACCATCGCAGAACAATGCGTCTGCATCCAATAGCTTACCACAATTAGGGCAACACCTGATTTCCGTTACCGGTATAGCCCTAAGATTTGCGCCGCACTTTTCACAGAACAAGGAATCCTTATCTACTATCGTTTGACATTGAGGACACACTTTTCGCAAAGTCACTGCTATCGTCTCCCTATCGTCTAAATTTTTATACGCCTATATCCTGTTTAAATTTGGCAAACTTGGCCTGAAACTCATCGTAGTAACCGCCGCCTTCCGCATAAGCGCCGCTATAACCTTTTAAGCCGCGCACCATGCAATCGGCGCGTTTCCACTGAATGCCAAAAAGCTGATCTAACCGTTGCACCGTGGCATCGTTTTCCAGCGTGTGCAATTTATTTTTCTCCAGGGTAATATCATCTTTCAGCACATTGCCTACAGCCACTAAAGCGGCTTTATCTTCCTGACCGCCGTTAATACGCCCGGCAAAAGTAGCCAGACGGTCTTCAAAGTTCTGCAGCGTCGCCACCGATGCCTTGGCATCTACCTTGGCTTTCGCCGCTGATGCTGATGCTGCCGGCTTGGCCATAGATTCGGTTTTAGCTGCGGGGGTGATTGCCGTGTTAGCTTTGCCGCCACTGCCAAGGGCAAAATAAGCACCACCGGCAGTAACCAGAGCTGCCAGTATGCCGATGATTAAATATAAGCTATTACTTTTAGCAGGCGCCGGCGTAGCTGCTGGCGGCTGTTGATACGTGGGGGTCTGAACCGGCTGCGGAACAGGTTGGGGTCTGGGTGCCTGAGGTTGTCCCGGATTTACGGACGCCGTGCCTTGGGCCTTGCCACATTTAGGACAAAACCGGGCTTCATCCTTGAGCTGAGCACCACAAAATTTACAAAACTTCATGATCACACCGCCTCCAAATATTCGCTGCTTTCAATATAATATGATTATACAACAAAAATTAGGAATTAAGAATAGGAAATGATATTAAATAGTAATTTAAATACATAATTTGGGCACGCATAAAAAGACGCCGCACTCTAAAGATGCAGCGTCTTTTAAATTTAGTTGCGTCGGTTCTGCCAATTGTACCTGGTAGAACGCGCACATTTCTATATTGGTTTTACCCAATTATTTCTTGATTTTCTTTCTTCTTTACTCCTCAATTTTTACTTGCATGCCCACTTTGGCGTAATCTTTCAGCTTTTTCAGGTTCTCGTTTTGCAAACGGATGCAGCCTTCCGAAGCGCAGGTGCCGATGGAGGCCGGGTCGTGGGTACCGTGGATACCGATACCACCCCACTTGCCGCCACTCTGCTTGTCGGTGTTCAGGCTGAGGAACCAGGGACCGTAGGCGCCTTTAATCTCACCTTTACCATCGCCAAAATCGTGAGTCCAGGTAGAAGCGTTATCAATCTCGTCAATATAGTAAGTACCTTCCGGCGTCTTCATGTCGCCCCGGACTTGTTTCTGGCCGTGGTTCTTGCCTACTGCCACGCCCCACACTGCCACCGGCTGGCCGTGGTCCAACAGATATAGCTTGTACGTACTCTTCTTAATCAAGATAGAATAATCATGAGGCGCCGGCGTAGCCTTAACCTCTCCTGTCAAAAGCTGTTCGGCACTGGTCGTGGCAGAATTTGTCTTTGCGGCTGACGACTTGCCCGTGGCGTCAGCCACCTGATTTTTAACTGCCGTGGTGTCGCCAGACACGTTAGACTTAACCGCGCTATTTTCTGCCGTAATTTTTTCCGTAGTCGCAGCTCGCGCACCGCCAGAATTACCAGCATAGCCGCAGCCTGTAAATCCGCCTAGCACCGTCAGGCAGGCCCAAAAAAACAACCATAAAACTTTTAGTGTCCATCGTCCGGCAACAGGCTGATAGCCTGATTTATTTTTTAAGTTCATGATGTACTCCCTTCTAATTTTTTATCTTACCAACTAGAAAAATTCTATTATTTTATAAATTATAACACATTTTATCCAGCTTGGCGATAGAGGGAAAATGCCCTTGCAGCCAGTACTCAAATGATGTATAATCTAACCGTTGCCTAAGTAATTTTAAGAATTATTCTTTTTATTTGAGAGGAGCCTTGAAGTGAGCAAACATTTACCCATGAGCGTCCGCGTACCTATCGAGGCGGACAATCCTTCTATCATGAGGGATGAAAGCAAGTGTATCAAATGTGGTTCCTGCAAAACCGTTTGCAGCGACTATATCGGGGTGCATACCAGCTACCGGTTAGAAGACACCGGTGACACGGCAATCTGCATCAACTGCGGCCAATGTGCCAACGTGTGCCCTGTTAGCAGTATCACAGAAAAATATGAGTATCAGGATGTTCGTAAGGCCATTGCCGATCCGGATAAGATTGTCATTTTCAGCACCTCGCCGTCCGTGCGTATCGCCCTGGGCGAAGAGTTTGGCCTGGCAGACGGCAGCTTTGTCCAAGGCAAAATGGTCGCCCTGCTGCGCGCTTTGGGCGGAGACTACGTGCTGGATACTAACTTCGCCGCCGACCTGACCATCATGGAAGAAGCCAGCGAACTGATTGAACGCATCACTAAAAAAACTAAGCCCCTGCCTCAGTTTACCAGCTGCTGCCCGGCCTGGGTCAAGTATGCCGAAACTTATCATCCGGAACTGCTGCCGCATATTTCCAGTGCCAAAAGTCCTATTGGCATGCAGGGTCCCACCATTAAGACCTACTTTGCTAAAAAGATGGGTCTGGACCCGCAAAAGATTGTGAACGTGGCCGTCACTCCCTGTACCGCAAAAAAGTTTGAGATTCGCCGGGAAGAAATGCAGGCGGCGGCTAAACATCTTGGCATCCCCGGCCTGCGGGACATGGACTACGTAATTACCACCCGGGAGCTTGCCAAGTGGGCCAAGGAAGCCCAGGTAGATTTTGCCTCCCTTAAAGACAGCGCCTACGACAAACTGATGGGCGAAGCCAGCGGCGCTGGCGTAATTTTCGCTAATACCGGCGGTGTCATGGAAGCTGCCCTGCGTACGGCCTACGAATTTATCACCAAAGAAAAGGCGTCCCAGGTGCTGTACCATCTGGAACCGATCCGCGGCCTGACCGGTATCAAGGATGCCAGTCTGAAGGTAGGAAATCTGGATGTGAAAGTTGCCGTCATCTATGGTACGGCGAACGTGGAAAAATTCCTGCAACACTGTCAGGAAACAGGCACCAACTATCACTTTATTGAAGTCATGACCTGCCCCGGCGGCTGCATCGGCGGGGGCGGGGAGCCTAAAGGTGTGGTGGTAAAAGGGCGTGGCCTCCTAAAAGCACGCATCGACGGCATCTACAAACGGGATGACGAACTGACCGTGCGCAACAGCCACGACAACCAGGAAATTCAGGACCTGTATCGTGATTTTTACGGCAAGCCCCTGAGTGAGCTGGCCGAGCAGATGCTGCACACAACTTATCATAGCCGTGCTAAGGATTTAGGAACAGCGGCAAAAAATAATAAACACACAGGAGAGAAAAAAACTATGACAAAATGGCGTTGCAAAGTATGCGGTTATATTTATGAAGGCGAGACCCTGCCTCCGGATTTTAAATGCCCGGTATGCAAACAACCGGCCAGCATGTTTGAGAAAATTGAAGAAGCATCTACCAAAAACGCTGCTAATCCCTACGCCGGCACCAAGACTGAAAAAAACCTGGCTGAAGCCTTTGCCGGTGAAACCCAGGCGCGCGGCAAAGATACCTACTTTGCCGAAGTAGCCCGTCAGGAAGGGTACGAGCAGATTGCGGCTATCTTTGAGCACACGGCCAAGAACGAGCAGGAGCATGCCAAACTGTGGTTCAAGGAACTGGGTCACTTAAACGACACGGCCAAGAACCTGCTGGCTGCCGCTGAAGGTGAAAACTACGAGTGGACCGATATGTACAAGCGTTTCGCTGACGATGCCGAGGCCGAAGGTTTTGCCGAACTGGCTGCTACTTTCCGGGCCGTAGCCAAGATTGAGGCTGCCCACGAGAAACGCTACCGCGCTCTCTTAAACAATGTGGAGATGAAGGCTGTCTTTGAAAAATCCGGTGAAACCATGTGGGAATGCCGCAATTGCGGTCATCTAGTAATGGGAAAAAAGGCACCGGATATTTGCCCCGTGTGCAAATATGCCCGCAGCTTCTTTGAAGTAAGAACCGAAAACTACTAAACAAGGATCTATGGTGCTGGCACAACAGTAACAACGATGCTGCCCATGGCAGAAATATTTTAAAACACAAAAAGCAAGGGCGCTGTACATTCCTGTATTCGCCCTTGCTTTATTCTTTTAAGCTTATCTGCGGCAGGTCCAAAATCTTGCCCTGTTTACGCAGATGCTTCCTATATTGTTTAAACCTGGATGCCATACGTATATGTAAACTCATGCCTTCAACTTCTTCTTTATGGCTTCCATACTATCAAAATTTTTAAATTGCATTGTGCCTGAATTTTTTCTGCATCCCTCTTCATTTCCAAATGTCATGCCTGTATGTTATAATAAATTCATAGATAGGAGATGAGTGCATGAACAATACGGAAAACAGCCGTAATAAACGGCGCGATGCCAAGCACAGACAGCGTTACAACCCTGTACGCCTGGGTATGCCCCAGGGACTGACCAAAGCGCAGTGGATCAGAAAAAAGTTAAAAGCACAGCAGGACAAAAAGAAGGACGGCGGGAGTGATGACTCCACCGTCCTTTGTGTTTTTGCATAAATGCCTCATCATCTTACTTTTACTCTTACTTTGGCTCTGATCTTTACGCTTACTCAGGCTTCTTTTCCTCGCCCAGTTCTTTAAAGCGGGGCATAGTTTTGCCGTTCACGGTAATGTTCTCAAAGAACATCTTTTCCGGTCGTACCCAGATGCCAAACTCGCCGTACAGTGCCTGATACACTACCAGCCGTTCCCTGGTCTCAGAATGAGTAGCGGTGTAAAGATATTTATATTTATTGCCTTTGTAATGTAAAAAGATGGTGCCATATTTAGGCATGATAAGGGACCTCTCCTAAAATTTTATTTAATGGTAATCGCAACGCCATGCGGCTTACTGGGATTCATAGCCTCAGGCAGGTTAGTTAAAGTCGTGTGCAGGTCGGTATCGTTTTTGACCTTGGCGCCAATCTTGGTACCGGCAGGAACAGATACATTTTTACCTTTCATAAACAACCCGCCTACCAGGCTGACCACCGTTGCTACGGCTACAGCGCCGCCATCGCTGCCGGCTTCAATTTTGCCCATATACTGCAAAGGAATTTCCACACCGTTCACCGCTTTGACCGAATCCACGGAAAAAGCCAGCTTGCCGGCACGTCCAAATAAACCCGATCCTGTAAGCTCGGTAATCTTGCCATAAACCAAAGCGCCTGCAGGCACTACAACTACGTCATTTATCAGCAGGTTATCCAACATTTTTAGCTTGACCACGTCGCCCAAGCGGTTAGTCTTAGAGCTCAGAGCTTCAGCCAGCTCCAGATTCAGAACAGTACCTCCCGGCACATAGGCTTCATTCTTAGGCATGTTGCTGACCTGAGCATTAGCCTTATCAGCCTCCAGCCGCTCTCTAAAAGTCTTAGGCTGTTCTGTTTTCTGAGTTGTCGTAGTTGCTGGCGGTGTGATTTCTCTAAACTGAGCATCAGCATATGCCACCGGCGCAGTCAAAACTGGGTATACCAGAATACTCGCGCACACAGAAAATGCTACGACTTTGTTGATGTTCTTGTTCATACTTCAACCTCCCCAAATTTTTATGTTTCTTGAAACTATCTAGGTTAAGTATAGCACATAAAATGACCAAATGCTCGCAATTTCGGAAAAGACGGGCTTTACGCCTTATCCTGCCGGTCTTTGCTTTTGTGTCCCCGCGAGGCACCATTTATTACGCCCGGTTGCTAAAATGTAATTAAACCAGGTTCCATAAGGGAACTAAAAAATTAATTTAGGAGGCAGGAATATGAAAAAATTTATCTTAGCATGGAGCGTCATCGCTGTTTTAGGTTTTGCAGGCGTAGCTGCAGCCGAGCCCATCCATATCAGCGCCACCCCGGACACGGGAGTTATCACCCTGGCCAGCCACGGCAGCACCTGGCGCTGCCGTAAATGCGGCCGCGTGGTCCATAATGGATATACCAACTATCCCGGCAACGGTTTCTATTGCATTCAGGATGGCGGGACCTGTATTTTTGATAGAGTAGGCTAATACGATTTTAACACACAAAAGGCGCTGCACCACTTTAGGCACAGCGCCTAAAAATCACATCTTAAAACCAGTAGTCATGCATTTTTTGCAAAAATTCTTTGGTGATGGGGAACCCGGAACTGGCACCGATGACGGAATCGATACCACAATGGGGACACACGGCTGTCACCAAATTTTTCTTGTCCATGTACGTTACACTCTCCGGATGTTCTTCTGGAATCCATTCTTTTATTTCCCGGGCAGTAAAGATGTCCAAGCAGTAAAAACAACCGCACGGCTCATCTTGGGAAAACCGCTTCCTATTAAAGGTACAAAAATCATGGGCTCTAATGTAATCCGGAACCTGTATTTTTACCATTGTCCATCCTCCAGTTTTTACGCTTATTGCCTCATCAGGAATCTGTGCCCATTAAGACACTCATAAACCAGGAAGATACCATAAGCATCGGATTGCGTTTCGCCAGTCCACATACAACCACCTATCCCGCAATGAGGACAAGTAACATTACCGAAAGCGTACGATGTGTTGCTAGCAAAAGAACCTAAAATACCCAGTACAACTAAAACAGCTAGTAGAACTTTTTTCATGCTTAAGCATCTCCTTTTATTTATTTGTTAAATTATACCAAAAAAGCTTCGTCCCGTGGTCGCCGCCAGGGCGACAAAACTGGCTCTGCGCAGATAACTGTTAGGATAATATTCTGTCAGCAAGTTACCCTTAGGACGCTGTCCTGTTACCTGGTACCGTTTACGACACTACCCGGTGTTTGAGTTCGTT
>CAXYYS010000032.1:0-20742 GCA_964293585.1 uncultured Acidaminococcales bacterium | reverse complement strand
CCAGATTTTTTGCTGTCCGAAAGCATTACCACGTAAAGTAGTATATAAATTAAAATTCTTATACTCTACGCCATCATTCAAAAACATCTTGCCCTCTTTAGAAGGCTCCGTCGTCAAGATAATCTGGTCATGCCTAATCTCGGAGGCACCGGCCGTGGTCTTCCATACTTTTTGCCGCTCTTCATCTCCCGGCTCAAAAGTAATATCATCGTTATGGTCATACTTAATCCGCATCAGAAGATGGTTGGCGGGCCAGTAAGCCTGAGGCTGCATCCTGGTCAGATCATAGATGCTGCTGTCCCGGGTATTGGTAGAATAACCTTCACGGTTAAAATTCATCTTAAATAATTTTTGAATCCAATAGCCGTTCACATCACTAACTTTTTGATTGTTGCCAAACATACCGGTATTGGCATGCATCAACACATACGCGCCAGGTACATAGCCTAACTGCTTAGTGTAGACATCCCGCAATTTTTCATAATCGAAACTGATGCGGTTCTTAATGGCCTGATAACTTTCCAGGGGATAACCATTGGCATCACGCAGATAATCCATCAGATAGTGATTATATTTGCGTCCCAGCACAGGCTGGACCATGGAATGCATTAACGGCTCCATGTCGCCCAGATAATTATCATACCGGTCATAGACATTGATAAAATGCAACCGGTAACCATTCGTCCCCAGTTCCCAGAAACCTGTGGCCGCCAAGTTTTTCATTTCATCCGGCATCAGGAATTTCGGGTCTTTATTCTCAAACTTATCGACATAAGTAAAAATAGTGCCTTCATAATTGTACCGGTGCAACAATTTTTCCGCAAAAATAGCTGTGTCACGCCGTCCATCTTCAAAAAGCAGGAAGAGAGACTTCTTCGGCAAAGCTTTGCCATTTGTATAGTAATCAACAATATCTTGCTGGCTGATGGTCACATAGCCTTGCTTCTTTAAAACTTCCAGATGGTGGTCCAATTGTTCCAGACCAATCAAGGTATTATTGCCAATCCTGTCCACGCCAAAGTAAGATAAGGCCACAAACCCGCCATTATCCGACATCGTTGTCGTATTCCTGTCATAAGGCTTATATTTTTCAAAGACGAACAAATTCGTCACGGCCACATAGACAAGCAGGAGAATGATAATAACTTCCAGCACCGTACGAATTATTTTAACTTTATCTCTTTTTTGGGTAAATGCTTCATTACCTAAGGTCATTTTTTCCCTGCCCCCGCTACTGCAGCTGCTTCCTTCTTTTGCTTTTCCAAAATATCTGCCGGTGTCATGCGCGTACCCCACGTAGATTTCCAGAATGTTACCCAGGCAATGGGCATCTGCCACAGCAAAACTGCTTCATAATATAGGCAGAACCAAATACCATAAAGCCACGTGGTACTTTTACGTAAGAAAAGCTGAGTCACACTCATCAAGGCAGCCATCATGATCATACCCAGGATGAACGTAACCGGGAAAACCCTATGTGTGATAGGGATATAGATTAAGTTATATAGGACAATAATTGGCGCCAGTATGGGGACAAGAACACCCATATAAAAACACAGCGCCATAAAAGGCTCCTTTTTCCACATGAACTTAGCCGCAATTAAAGATTCCCTCAGCCAGGATCTCTTCCACCGCATCTGCTGTTTTAAAAAGACACTGTAATCATTAGGCACAATGGTATGGCAGACAGCCGTATCCTGATAATCACACCGATCATGGCGCAGGATGAAATTCGTCATGCTGCGATCGTCACCAAAGGTTGCCTTCTGCCCTAAAAATGTCTGGTGCAGCCAGTCATCGCTGTATTTTAAAATTAAATCTTTCCGGTAGCAGGACAAGGGGCCTGACAAGCAGGTAACCGCATTAAAGAACCCCTCCGAAGCCTTCATGATCCGGAATGCGATATAATAGCGGACAGCCTGCATCTTGGTCAAACTGTTCGTATAGGTATTAGCCACATCCGTACGCCCGGAAACGCCTCCCACCTTAAGATCATGGAAAGGTTGGACCACATTAATCACGGCAAATGGATCCAGGAAACTATCGATGTCCACAAAGACTATTAACTCACCGCGAGCTTTTTGTGCCCCTAAAGCCAGGGCTTCACGTTTTCCCTTATTCACCGGTTGCACAAAATAGTGCACCCTTTCTGCCAAATCTTCTCCCTGTTCTTTCTTCATCCGTTCAATCGTATCTTTAATACGATCTACCGAATGATCATTAGAGCAGTCATCTACCACGAGGACTTCTAGTTTATCAGGTGGATAGAACTGATTCGTACAGCCGATGATAGTCCTGTCAATCCAGGTTTCCTCATTAAAGCAAGGAATAATAATCGTCACGCTGGGTGTAAAATTTACATCCACCGGTTCCGGTTTATAAAATGTAGCAAAAATATACCGGCTTAGCAAGAAAGTCGCAGCTATGATACTGTACATGTACAGTGTCTTATTAAATTTAAAATATACCACGCTCTCGGTACGCATCAGGATAATAACCAGCACGATGCAGGCCAGGAGTAAGGAAGTAACCGGCAGAATAAAACGTCCTTTCCGGCTATTAGCATATTCCACCAGGTTCTCATGGAATTTTAGGCCGCACAAAGACGTACCATCCGTCCTGGGAACAAAACGGATGACATCTGCCAGCATGTTTACATCCATCTCCAGGCCCTCTGCCAGGGATCCGGGAGTAATAGTAAACTTCAGGCGTACTGTCTTTAGAGAAGATAGATAATCTATCATGGTCGCAGGGATTTCCAGCAAGATGCCGCTGCAAGAAATATCCTTTGCCTTTACCGTAAAGGACTTCCGCAGTTGGAAAGCTTTATTGCAGACGATGGTGACTTCATAGTCCACCACATAACGTTTGCCGCCTTCCTCTTCCTGCTCAATATCTCTAAAGTCATTAAATCCTTCTTTAAAAGTTGTCTGGACATGGCGCCGGTCAAAAGCAGTACGCCGGTGTCGTAAATCAGGAACATTGGGGAGCAGGCGTCTGTCTTTGCGCGGCTCCATTAATATGTCCTGAACCGTATCTTTTTGGGCCATCTAATATCTTACCACCATTCTATCTTCCGCTTATTCTTTTCTTTCTGACTGGGAACCTGACTATAACCATTTTTCAGATAATCAGATAATCTTCCCACTGTAAATTTGGCCGGATCTCCTTCAGGCTTTTTCTAATTAGCTGTTAACACATAGTCCAGTGCCACTGCCGTATATTTTGCCGGGTCACTCATGTGCATGACAAAAATAGCACCCGGTTTAACCTTACCGTGAATATAGAGGCCATCTGTAATGCGCTTAATCATTTGATCCAGGGACTTGGCGCTATAGTCTTCCGTACTGGTACTGCCACTGACAGAATAGGTGAATCCATTCTGGAAAACTGCTTCCATACCCAGTTCGCTGATAGCCAATGTAGGCGGTCTAAACAGATGGGTTAACGCAGGCTTGCCGTTGATACTTACATCACCGGTAACGCTGCATAACTTTTTCCAGGACAAGTCCATATCATCATAGAATTCTGTGTAATTCATGGTCGGAACCTGTTTGTTTTTGGCGTTTCTGATAGCCATAGGTTTATGCAGGTTCGTATGACTGCCAATATCATGTCCTTCTTCGGCAATAGCCCGCAGTAAGTTAGGATTGTTGGGCACATTATGCGTCAGGATAAAGAAAGTTGCCGGTACATGATGTTTCCGGAACACATAGAGCAGTTTATTAATCGGCGCATCTGTGCCCCAGTCATCAAAAGTAAAGAAAACCATCGGCTTGGTCATCTTGATCTTGCCGGTCATATCAAATTTTTCCGTATCTGCTTTTTTAAAGCCCAGCATCCGGTCCGTATAGTCTACATCTACTGCACCAATATACCGGTTATGCATAGCAGACAATAAATCTTCTACCGAATCAGAATCCAATACCTGTGCACGTTTTGTAACAGGCAGGTAATCTTTTTCCGGTACAGGATATGTCCACCGTTTTTCTGTGTCGGCAAGGATGGAACCGATGCTTTTTACAACATATCCGGAATCGTTCGCCTTATTTTTACCATAAACATCATCATAAGAATTATAAGCAATATTATCCACTTTACGACGTTTAATCAAAAGCAACATTTCCGCTGCCAATTTGGGGTTAGTGTAAAAATCGGTACGGATGTTGATGAGCCAGCCTCTGCCAACAGAGTAGACTGATTTACCAAAAATCTCACGAAATACCTGTTCCGAATCCTGCACATCCTTATGGCGGGTCTGTACCACGTTCATCGTTGAGCCGATAAGATGCATGTGCAAGGCGCTAACTGCCTCCCTGGTCACCTCACTGACCGCACCTGAAGGTTGTTTAACCAGATATGTAGTAACCCCGTACTGGCTTTGCAGCTTATTACGTACGCGCAAAATATCACGACAAACAGCATTAAAGTCCTCTGCGGGCTTAGGCGCTATAGCAACTGCCAGTTCCTGACCGGAAGCGGCAATAGCATCAATATTAGCTTTGTCTCTGGTCAACTCACGCTCTGAAACAAAGAAAGTCGCCTTACTATTAATTTCTTTTAAACCGCCTAACACATAATCCACCGCATCTCTGCGGGTGAAACCCGTAAAGGTAAACGGTACAGACTGTTCTGTGGTATACAGCATTTTTTCTTCAGCTGCCAACCGTCCACCATTATTTTCTTTTAGTCCCGCCAGATAACCGTCTGATACACCTGCGGAAAGATCTGCCTTATGGACCGTACCCTTTTTAGGTGCTGGTGCAGCATAAACGACAGAACTACCCCATAAATTCGTTCCAGCTTTTTCCAGATAAGCCCACAAAGCCGCCAACGCTGCTTTTTTAGGCGCCGGTTTAGCTGCCGGAGCTACCGTACCCGTAACTGCCGTATCTTTAAATGCCGTCACAGGCACCACGGCATAACCGTCTTTAACCAGCGCAGCACAAACCCAGTTCACTACATCTACGACAGCCGGCACCGCAGCCGGTGTTTCTTTTATTTTAAGATTAGGCTGCTTATCAACTGCCGGTCTATCATCAGTCTTACCTTTTTCAAAAACAATACCGGCAGGAACTCCCAGTTGTACAGACACTATGCTGCCTGGCTTTAAAGTTGCTACAAACTGCTCTGCTTCTGCAGCCGTAGTTATAGAAGGCACAGGTACATAGACCGTGGACTGCACGGCATAATCTAAACCGCAGGCCTTGGCCCCTTTCAGAAGATCTGGCACGTAACGTGTCCTGTCCAGCTTAAGTAAAGTTGCAGGTTTGCCTGCCGTAACTCGCAGCACTTTCTGCGTCCGGCACAGTTCTGTCAGAAGTTGTTCTTGCGAAAGGCGCTCCCCCTGGCTGATACCAATGAAACTATAATTTTCCATGGGGAATCCAGCTTTATCAATTGCAGCCACCAGTTTTGCATCCTGGGCCGCATTTTGACCTTCTAAAAAGAACGTTCCCGTCAGCTTATACTTTTGCAGGGCCGTAACAACCCCTTCCATAACCCCCCTGTCTGCCATACCGTCAAAAGTCAGGGCGATTTCTTTAGACTTATCTCCCGGTTTACCAACAATTACCTTGGCCGGTACTGCTTCCGCATAAGCTTTGTTCGCTGCTGCCACTTCATCCTTGGCCTGATATTCTGTTGTAAAATCTGTTAGGTTGGCATACGCACCTGTCTGTTGCGTACCTGTCTGCGAATGCTGATAATACCAGAATCCTCCAGCCAGTACACACACCAAAAGCAACAAGGCCGCCAGTTTACCTTTACTCACTTTGACTTCCCCCACTAGTTCTAACTCATATAATTCTCGCTAATTTAGAAATAGAATGAAACTTGTGTCCAAAGGGTACGCCCTTTCTCATCCGTTACCAGATCATTCAAATCATAATACTCTATCCCTAAAACCGTATTAGGGAATAAAGTATAATACCACATAGCCCCCGGACCACGGAAGCCTTGCATATAACCGCCTAAACCAGTCATGGTATGCGCCACATAGGTTCCTACCGGCTGCCGGTAATACTTGATATCGAACTCAGAAGAACCCGGTTTCCAGCTTTGCAGTCTTCCATATTGAGCACTAGCCACGAAACCATTTTTACGACCATCAGCATCTTCCTTGTCACTGGTCAGCCCCATGATGCCCACTTTGGCCTTACCTACATGATAGTTAACCCAGGCATGGCCAATTTGCTTGTCGCCAGTACCCCAATCATCCTCGTCAAACTTGGAATACCCAACGCCATACTCTGCGCGTTCATTTTTGTAAGTTGCAATTAAAGCCGCCATCTTACCATCGGCTTCTGTCTTGCCTATAGTAGCTTCATAATTAATAGGCTCGCCTACGTTAGCTGTGATACCCGTAATAGAAGAATCGTAAATATTACCTTCTCCCAGCATATAGCCGTAACGGCCTGCAGTCAGGATAGTGGCACCGGTTAAACCGCGTACATAAATACGGGAATGTTCAAACCAGTCATCATTAGTATGATGATCATCCAGGAAATGCTTGTTGCCCTCGACCATACCGAAAGCATGCCAGTCATCATTAATTTTGGCTTCCAGATAAACCCTGGCCCTGATGCGGCTATCATTCCATTGGTACTTGTCTGCCCCGGTATTATGGTCATAGCTATACCTTAGTTCACCACTAATCTTCCAGTCACGTTCTTCAGACTTCTTTAAATCCTTGGCTTCAGAAGACATCTTGGTACTAGCAGCCAGTGTTTTAGCCTTCATACCATAATTCTTTAATTCCGGGGTAAAAATTCGTTTCAAATCCAGAACTTCTTTGGCCCCTTGCCGGCGTAAAAAGATATCATGATTCAAGCCATCTATAGAAGCATCTTTAGCTCCGGTTGCATCCATCGCCTGCATAGTAAGAATGGCCATATCATTACGGGTAAAATTACCGGAACGCACATCCATAACACCTGCTGGCAAATTAACCATGCCCATGGTGACCAGCGTCTGCATATCATCATAAGCTTCTTCCGGAATATCGTGTGAATCGGCACCAGTCTTGGGTGCCTCCATCTGTGCGGAACAGGTCGGTTTTTCCGGCGTTGCTTTAACTTCGGCAAAAACCGGCAGGGCTGAGCAAAATGACAAAATTATCGCTGTTGTTATCAGTGTTTTATTTTTCATAAGTTGACCCTCACTTTCTTACAAGCTCCAGTACAGGAACCCGGCTTTTTCCATAGTTTTTTTAGCAAACATTCCCTTAACATCAATCAAAACTTTATGCTTATCAGACTTTTTATATAAAGCTTGCAGTTTTTTAGCTGTATACTTAGAAAATTCCGTATGGGCAACCGCAAAGACCAAGGCATCCGCTCCCTTAACCTGGTTTTGAGGTACTAACATCTTTCTGAATTTTGGCTCCAATCCTGTAACATCCGCTACCGGATCCACCAGATGTACTTCCACCCCATATTCCTCAAGCCAGGTGCAGACATCCAAAGGACGGCTGTTCCGAACATCCGGACAATTTTCTTTAAAGGTAGCACCAAATACATACACCTTGGCACCCTTAACCTTAATGTCGCCAGCAATTAATTTTTCCACCACGCATTGTGCCACATAACGTGACATATCATCGTTAACACGACGGCCGGCAGCGATAATCTGGCTGTGGTAACCGTACTTCTCTGCTTCATAAATAAAATAGTATGGATCAACTCCGATGCAATGTCCCCCCACAAGACCAGGTTTAAAACCCAGGGCATTCCATTTTGTATTCATCGCCGCCACCACTTCCGTAGTGTCGATATTCATGCGGTTAAAAGCCATGGACAGTTCATTCATAAAGGCAATATTAATATCGCGCTGCGCATTTTCTACAAGCTTAGCAGCTTCGGCAACTTTAATCGTAGAAACCGGGAAAACGCCTGCTTCAATGATCAGACTGTAGATAGCTTCTACTTCTTTCAAAGTAGCCGCATCCATACCCGAAACTATTTTTCTGATATTGGCCAGACGATGTTTTTTGTCACCAGGATTGATGCGCTCAGGAGAATAGGCCAGCTTAAAATCTTTACCACAGACCAGTCCGGACTCTTCAGCAATGATCTTACCGCATATGTCTTCTGTTACACCGGGGTAAACCGTAGATTCAAAACATACTATGGTTCCCTTGCTAATATTTTTGCCAACAATGCGGCTGGCGCTGATAACCGGTTGCAGGTCCGGCGTCTTATCCCCATTAACAGGTGTTGGTACAGCCACAATAATCATGGCTGCCTCACGTAAATCTTTAGCTTCACCTGTAAAAACCAACTTTGTATTTTTTACGGCAGCATCACCCACTTCTTCCGTGGGATCGATACCCTTTCTATACAAAGCTAACTTTTGCCTATTATTATCAAAACCAATAGTGGGCAGCTTTGCAGCAAAAGCTAGTGCCAGCGGCAGACCTACATAGCCCAAACCTACCACCGCCAGTTTTCTTTTACCACCTTTAATAGCCTGTAACACTCCCATAGTACCCCTCCTCAGGCATAATTGCTGTTTAATAAATTTTATTACGTATTAGAAACTGTGAAAAATTAGCAAACTTGTAATTTGGCCCTTATATTATATCACAAATGCTTTATTGTGGAAAATTTTTTACTGTTTTTGTCATTTTCTGACCGAACCAAACAATTCAAAATCTAACCATTTATCTAAACCAAAATATTGGTTCATCTCGTCGCCACAATTAAAATTCTACCACTGTAATCGTACTAGCTATTATACATTTTTACGTTTAATTTTAGTTAAAGTTTAACTCTAAAAATTTCCTTTGTATATTACCCAAAGGGTGAAATCCATCCTTTTTTTAAGAAGTATTTCGAATACTACTATCATACAAAGAAGAAAATATTTTTTATTCCCACCTACTTCTTACATAAAAAATAGTCTCCAGGCTAGTAACCTGGAGACTAATATTCAAAAATATTCTGTAGTCAAAAAGTTTATTTTGCTTCCGGCGTTGTCGCTAAAGCAGCATCCGTAGAAATCTCTGTGGAAACTGCCGCATCTTCCGGTTGCTGTTTCTCGTACTTCAACTGAACATCACGGTAATAACGCATACCCGTACCAGCCGGGATCAATTTACCGATGATGACGTTTTCCTTCAGACCTACTAGTGGATCAACCTTACCCTTAATGGCGGCATCAGTCAAAACACGCGTTGTTTCCTGGAAGGAAGCAGCCGACAAGAAGGAATCCGTAGCCAGAGAAGCCTTAGTGATACCCAGAAGGATTGGTCTGCCTTCCGCCGGTTCTTTTCCTGCTTCCACTGCAACGGCATTTTGTGCGTCAAAATCTGCAACATCAACATAATCACCGGGCAACATACCGGTATCGCCGGCCTCATCAACCCTGATCTTACGCATCATCTGGCGTACCATAACTTCAATATGCTTGTCGTTAATCTCTACGCCTTGAGACTTATAAACGCCCAATACCTGTTGTACGATATACCTTTGCGTAGCCTGAACACCACTAATACGCAGGATATCATGGGGATTGAGTGAACCTTCTGTCAAACTATCGCCCACTTCAACTTGTGTATCTTCAGTTACAGCCAGCTTAGCACCATACGGAATCGGGTAAGTCTGTTCCGGAACATCACTCTTGGGATCACCTGTAACAGTAATCTTACGTTGCCCTTCGGCATCAGAGATATGAACTGTGCCGGCGTTTTCAGCAATAACACCCGGATGCTTAGGTTTACGTGCTTCGAACAACTCCTCAACACGAGGTAAGCCCTGAGTGATATCATCGCCGCCAGCTACACCGCCGGTATGGAATGTACGCATCGTTAACTGCGTACCAGGTTCACCAATGGCCTGGGCTGCAATTGTACCTACAGCCTCGCCTACATCCACGATCTTATCTGTTGCCAGGTTACGGCCGTAACACTTGCAGCAAACACCAATCTTAGACTTACAGGTCAGGACACTGCGCACCTTTACCTTTTCCCGGACGGCAGCAATCTTTTCTGCAATGGCATCCGTAATGTAGGTATTGATAGGATACAGGACCTTGCCACTCTTATTCTTAATTGATTCTGCCAAGAAACGACCTGTAATACGGTCTTGCAGGGATTCAATGATGGTTTGCTTGTTTCTACCTTCGGTAATAGCACCAATTTCTACGCCGGTAATCTCGTTGTTTCTGATCCGGACAGCATGAATGGAATCATCTGCCAGGACCTGAGTGATTTCTTTCTCAGTCAACTTGGTACCGTCTTTAGCAATAACCTTACCTTCAGCATTAACAATGTCGCCCACAATCTCCTTACCCAGGAAACCATGCTCCAATTTTTCTTTCAGATAAACGGCGGCATCAGCATCGGTAATGTTAATTTGCATCTTTTCGGTAGCTTCACCAGTTTCGTCATCATTTAGATACAGGGAAATCTCTGTTACTTTTTCATCCAGCAAACGCTGATACAGGTCTGCCGAAATCATGGTATCAGCTTCAGCAATCGGTTCGCCGGTCTGCTCATTGATTATATTCGCAGCCAGAACCCTGCCGATAACCAGTTCCCGCATCTTATTCGCACTGGCACCCAGAACTTGCTTGCGCAGACGGTTACGTTCACGCACCATGTTCAACGTTACCACATCGCAATCATCCTCACGGACAATTACATCCTGAGCAACGTCTACCAGACGACGGGTCAGATAACCAGAGTCTGCCGTTCTTAAAGCCGTGTCCGCCAAACCTTTGCGGGCGCCGTGCGTGGAAATAAAGTATTCCAAAACGGTCAGACCTTCACGGAAGTTTGCTTTGATAGGACGGTCAATGATACGGCCGGACGGGTCGGCCATCAAGCCACGCATACCTGCCAGCTGGCGAATCTGCTGCACGTTACCACGGGCACCGGAGTTTGCCATCATATGGATAGGATTAAACGGATCCATGGCGGTCTTCATCAACTTGTTACCAACATCGTCTGTTGCTTTGGTCCAAATATCAATTACTTTACGGTGACGTTCTTCACTGCTCATTAAGCCGCGACGGAACATCCGCTCTGTCTTATCAACCTGTTTTTCGGCATCTGCCAGGATAATCGCCTTTTCTGCCGGAATCTTGATATCGGAAACGGCGATGGAAATACCAGCTTTGCAGGCATTATCATAACCCATCTTTTTAACGATATCCAGCACATTGGCCGTACCCAGGTTACCATACAGTTTATGAGCCTTAGCTACCAGACGGCCCAACTCTTTCTTATCAATCAGCTTACCCAGATGCCATACCATCTTTTTGGTCTTAGGATCTTTTTCCTGATGATAATAACGCATCTCTTTAGGCAGAGCTTCATTGTACATAGCATTACCAACGGTAGTAATAACCTTGGTCAGCCCTTTGCCTTCAGGACCATTATAAATATGATCATTAGGAATCAAAATCTTAATGCGCGCCTGTAAACCAACTGTCCCGTGGAAATAAGCCAGCATAGCTTCATTAACGCTGGAGAAAGCATGACCTTCGCCTTTAGCACCTTCGCGGACGATAGTCATGTAGTACGCACCTAACACCATATCCTGAGTAGGTACAGCTACAGGTTTTCCATCTTTAGGAGCCAGGATGTTATTTACGGACATCATCAGCATCCTTGCCTCAGACTGCGCTTCGGCAGACAAAGGCAAATGCACGGCCATCTGGTCGCCATCAAAGTCTGCGTTATAGGCAGTGCAGACCAGAGGATGTAATTTAATGGCCCGGCCTTCCGACAAGATAGGCTCAAATGCCTGAATGCCCAAACGATGCAGCGTCGGTGCACGGTTCAAGAGTACCGGATGTTCCTTGATAACATCTTCCAGTACATCCCAGACCTCTGCATTAGCACGCTCTACCATCCGCTTTGCAGCCTTAATATTTGTAGCCTTGCCATCAATAACCAGACGTTTCATCACGAACGGTTTGAAAAGTTCCAGGGCCATATCTTTAGGCAGACCGCACTGATGCATCTTTAACTCAGGTCCAACCACAATTACGCTACGGCCGGAATAGTCAACACGCTTACCTAACAAGTTCTGGCGGAAACGGCCTTGCTTACCTTTAAGCATATCGCTTAAAGATTTTAAAGGACGATTGCCTGGGCCTGTTACAGGACGGCCGCGGCGACCATTATCAATCAGGGCGTCGACAGCTTCCTGCAGCATTCTTTTTTCATTACGTACGATAATGTTAGGAGCGTTAAGTTCCAACAGGCGTTTCAGCCTGTTATTACGGTTGATAACACGACGATACAGGTCATTTAAATCAGATGTCGCAAAGCGACCGCCATCCAGCTGCACCATGGGGCGCAGTTCCGGAGGAATAACCGGTACCACATCCAGGATCATCCAGGAAGGTTCATTACCGGATTTCAAGAAAGCTTCCGCTACTTCCAGACGGCGAACGATACGCACCTTTTTCTGACCGGTGGCACCTTTCAGCTCGGCACGCAGCTGTGCAGCCAGTTCCGGCACATTAATTTCTACCAGGAGCTCTTTGATAGCTGCTGCACCCATTTCGGCACGCAGACCACTATCAGGATACTTATCCCTGGCAGCCATGAACTCGGCCCCGGTCAGCAATTGTTCCTTCTGCAAAGGTGTGCTGCCGGGATCCAGGACAATGTAATTCACAAAATATAAAACTTTTTCCAGGTTGCGCGGGGTAATATCCAAAATTAACCCCATGCGGCTGGGAATTCCCTTAAAATACCAGATATGGGAAACCGGGGCAGCCAGTTCAATATGACCCATGCGGTCACGACGTACCTTAGAACGGGTAACTTCTACGCCACATTTATCGCAGATGATACCTTTATAACGGATACGTTTATATTTACCGCAGTGACATTCCCAATCTTTGGTAGGTCCAAATATTCTTTCACAGAACAAACCATCTGTTTCCGGTTTCAAAGTTCTGTAGTTGATGGTCTCCGGTTTCTTAACCTCGCCATAGGACCATGACCTGATCAGCTCAGGTGAAGCGAGACCGATACGCATTGAAACAAAATTATTTACATCCAGCAAGAACCGTCCGCTCCCTTCTATTCCTCAGATTTCTTGGTAACAGTTTCTTCATCGTCATCCAGCTTGGCATTTAATTCTTCACCGCTCTTCACGGTCATATTGCCAAGTTCAGCAATGATATCTCCCTCAGTATTCTCGGTACCATTATAGTTAGAATCCTCACTATAAGACTCTGTTGTACCGCCATCCGAAGGAGCCTGCTGTTGTGCCTGCATCTCTTCTTCAATCTCACTTGGCTGGTTCATGATATCATCATCCTGGTCATCCAGGGTGATTTCTTCATCATCCTCGTTCAAAACGCGGATATCCAAACCGATGCTCTGCAGTTCCTTGATTAAAACTTTAAAGGATTCTGGAACTCCAGGTTCTGGCACATTCTCACCTTTGACAATAGCTTCATAGGTCTTAACACGACCTACCACATCATCGGACTTCACGGTCAGGATTTCCTGCAGGGTGTAAGCGGCACCATAAGCTTCCAGCGCCCAAACTTCCATTTCGCCGAACCTCTGGCCGCCAAACTGGGCTTTGCCACCCAAAGGCTGCTGAGTTACCAGGCTGTACGGGCCAGTACTACGGGCGTGAATCTTATCTGCGACCAGATGATGCAGCTTCAACATGTAAACCACACCAACCGTTACCGGATTATCAAACGGTTCACCGGTACGTCCATCATACAGGATAGTCTTGCCGGTCAGGTTAACTCCGGCTAATTCCATGGTATCATGCATGTCGCGGTCATGGGCACCATCAAAGACAGGTACGGCCATGTTGACAGCGCTGATACTTGCTTCACCAAATTTATCAATTTCAACAATCTTAGGCATACCGTATTTTTTCACATCATAGCCAGCTTTTTTAAGACGAGCCGGCAAAGTGGAATCCTGTGCCTGAATTTGCAGGCCCAGAGAACGTGCGGCCCAGCCCAGATGACACTCCAGTATCTGGCCGATATTCATACGGCTAGGTACACCCAAGGGGTTCAAAACAATCTGCACCGGTTCGCCACTAGGCAGGAACGGCATATCTTCACGGGGCAGGATACGAGAAACTACACCCTTGTTACCATGACGGCCTGCCATCTTATCGCCTTCAGAAATCTTACGTTTCTGCGCGATATGAACGCGGACCTGCTCATTAACGCCGGGCGGCAATTCATCGCCATTATCGCGATTGAAAACTTTCACGCTGACAATGATACCGGCCTCGCCATGGGGAACACGCAAAGAACTGTCACGTTCCTCGCGGGCTTTTTCATTGAATACGGCACGAACCAGACGTTCTTCTGCCGTCAGCTCTGTCTCGCCTTTCGGCGTTACCTTGCCAACCAGGATGTCGCCGGGACGCACCTCAGCACCAATACGGATAATACCACGTTCATCAAGGTCTTTACGCGCCTCTTCTGAAACGTTGGGAATATCACGCGTGATAGTCTCCGGTCCTAACTTCGTTTCCCGGGCGTCACAATCATATTCCTCAATATGAATAGATGTATAGACATCTGCCTTCACCAGATCTTCGGACAAAAGTACCGCATCTTCGTAGTTATAACCTTCCCAGGGCATATAAGCTACGATGACGTTATGTCCCAGGGCCAGTTCGCCATGATCGGTAGCCGGACCATCAGCCAGGACCTGATTGGCTTTTACTTTATCGCCTTTAAAGACGACGGGGCGCTGGTTAACACAGGTCCCCTGGTTAGACCGTTTGAACTTCAGAACTTCATATGTATCCAGTTCGCCGTTCCTGGTCTTAACTACAATCTTATCACCGGTAACACGCTCTACCGTACCGGCACGTTTAGCTAAGATACAGTTACCGCTATCCACGGCCACCTTATATTCCATACCAGTACCAACTACCGGTGCCTGAGTTGTCAAAAGCGGTACAGCCTGACGTTGCATGTTGGCGCCCATCAAAGCGCGGTTAGCATCATCATTTTCCAGGAAAGGAATCAAAGCCGTAGCAATGGATACCACCTGTTTAGGTGATACGTCCATGTAATCTACCTGATCAGGAGACAGGCTTAAGACATCGTTACGGCGACGGGCCGTAACACGGTCACCAAGGAAATAACCTTTGTCATCCAAAGGTTCGTTGGCCTGTGCGACAATATATTTATCTTCTTCATCAGCCGGTAAATATTCAATTTCTTCCGTAACACGGCGATGAGCCTTATCAACTTTGCGGTACGGAGTCTCAATGAAACCGTACTTATTAATAACAGCGAAAGTAGACAAAGAGCCAATCAAACCGATGTTAGGACCTTCAGGAGTTTCAATTGGGCACATACGTCCATAGTGAGAGTTGTGCACATCGCGGACTTCATAGCCGGCACGCTCACGTGACAGACCGCCAGGTCCCAGGGCGCTCAGACGGCGCTTATGGGTCAGTTCGGCCAGAGGATTGTTCTGGTCCATGAACTGGGATAACTGACTGCTGCCAAAGAATTCCTTAATAGCTGCCACAACGGGACGGATATTAATTAAAGCTTGCGGCGTAATGCCTTCTGCATCCTGAATAGTCATACGTTCCTTGACTACACGTTCCATGCGCGCTAAACCGATACGAAACTGGTTTTGCAGCAACTCACCTACACAACGCACGCGGCGATTGCCCAGGTGATCAATATCATCTTTTTCGCCGTAGCCATCAATGACATTGAGCAGATAGCCGAAAGAAGCCAGCACATCTTCCACAGTGATGGTACGCAGTTTTTCCGGGATAGCCGAAGTAAAGATCAGTTTAAGATTATGACCCTTACCTTCGATCATCTGGGTATAAAGTCCCTGTTTAGCAAAAACATGGCTCTTCTCTACCTTATCCAGAACTGCATCCGTCATCAGGGTGCCTTCGGGAACGATAATCTCGCCGCTTTCTTTATCCACGAGAGGCTCGGCCAATGTGGTTCCCTGCAGGCGGTTACGCCAGCCCAGTTTTTTATTTAATTTGTAACGGCCGACATTAGCCAGATCATAACGCTTATTATCGTAGAAAGTAGATTCAATCAGCTGCCTGGCATTTTCCAAAGTCGGAGGCTCACCAGGACGCAGCTTTTTGTAAATTTCTACCATGGCATCTTCTTTATTTGTAGTAGTATCTTTTTCCAAAGTTACCAGCACATTTTTAGAATCACCAAACAAATCTACGATTTCCGAGTTCTTTTCCAAACCCAGGGCACGCAAAAGAATCGTAGCCGGTAACTTTCTGGTCCGGTCTACGCGAGCATAGATAATATCATTTAAATCGGTCTCATATTCAATCCAGGCGCCACGGTTAGGTATAACCGTCGTACCATACAGCTTTTTCCCGCTGGGATCTTGCTCGATGTCATAATAAACACCGGGGGAACGTACAAGCTGACTGACAATGACACGTTCAGCACCATTAATAATAAAGGTGCCGGTAGGCGTCATCAACGGGAAGTCGCCCATAAAGACGCGGCTTTCTTTAATTTCGCCTGTATCCTTGTACAAAAGCCTTACATTCACATTAAGGGGGGCAGAATATGTGGCATCCCGGTCTTTACATTCCTGGATACCATATTTAGGTTCACCAAGTTCGAAACTTTCAAAAGAAAGTTCCAGATTACCGTTAAAATCTTTGATCGGAGATATGTCATGGAAAATTTCTTCGAGGCCTTCTTTTATGAACCACTCATAAGATTTCCTCTGCAAATCAATTAAGTGCGGCATCGGCAGCACTTCATTGATTCTTCCATAACTGTACCGAGTCCTGTCACCTACTGGTACCGGCTTAAACATGTAGTTCCTCACTCCTTAACATTATCTAAAATAAGGCATACAAAACTAAGCGCCTTTCTAGTGGATAAAAAAAACAGGAATCTTACCTCAAGGCCCCTGTCTTTATCCTTACGATGAAAGTGCTTCATCCCTAACCATATAGGCAATGCGCCGTGAACCACTGCACTACCGCATTGTTGTAATCTTGCCGTCATACACTTTAAACAACTGTGGTAAATTATGTTACCATTTTTTCAGATAATTGTCAAGGTGTATTACAAAAAATAAAAAATCCCGGTCTCCTGAGAAACCGGGATTCTCTATAAAATGCTTATTTTACTTCTACAGTTGCACCAGCATCGGTCAGCTTCTTAGCAATAGCATCGGCATCAGCCTTGGATACCTTTTCCTTAACAGCCTTGGGAGCGCCGTCAACGACAGCCTTTGCTTCCTTCAGGCCCAGGCCGGTAACTTCACGAACAACCTTAATAACGTTGATCTTGCCAGCGCCAGCTTCTTTCAGGATAACATCAAATTCGGTCTTCTCTTCTGCAGCGGCAGCGCCAGCAGCAGGAGCAGCAGCTACAGCTACAGGAGCAGCAGCGCTAACACCAAACTTCTCTTCCAGAGCTTTTACCAGCTCGGACAGTTCCAGGACGGACATCTTTTCAATCTCTTGAATCATTTCTTCTTTAGTCATTATAATTTCCTCCATTACTTAAATTTCATTTTAATTTTTTTATGCAACTGCCTGTGGCAGTAAATGCATTAAGCAGACTTCTTCTCGGTCTCTTCTTTCTGTTTGCGAACGGCTTCCAGTACATAAACCGCATTGCGGATCGTACCCTGGAGCACGTTGACCAAACCAGAAATAGGCGCATTCAGGCTGCCCAACATCTTGGCCAGCAGAACTTCCTTGCTCGGCAGAGCTGCCAGAGCCATGATTTCCTCTTTGGACATCAGTTTATTGTCCAGAAGGCCGGTTTTAATCTTCAGAGCTTCATGCTTCTTAGCAAATTCAACGGCAACTTTAGCCGGTGCAACTGCATCCTCCTTGGATACGGCGATGGCGGTATTTTGAGACAAGAACGGTTCCAGTCCTTCAATACCTAACTCTTTAGCTGCAATACCAATCAAGGTGTTCTTGTGTACAGAATAGTTAACACCTGCTGCACGCATCTTACGCCGTAAATCAGTATCCTGAGCCACGTTCAAGCCGTGGAAATCTACCAGAACGATAGATTTTGCTCCGTCCAGTAAACCTTTAATCTCTTTTAACTGTTCCGCTTTTTGAGCTTTGGTTTTCAATATTAGCACCTCCTTCATGTAAATTTATAAATCAAAAAGACCTCTCGGCCGTAAGCCGGAGAGGTCATGAAGGTCTATCTTCATCGTCTCCAACCTCGGCAGGCGTACCTGGTACTTACGCTTTCGCACCTGCTGTCACGGGCCCGATAATCTTCTGATTTAATTTTGAAGCAACAATTACTTGTTGCTATTGGCCTTCAGCACATCCACATGGATAGCGGGGCCCATGGTATTAGAAAGAGTGATGGACTTAATGTACTGGCCTTTAGCGCCGGCCGGCTTAACCTTAATAATGGTATCTGCCAGAGCGATATAGTTTTCCAGCAATTTCTCAGCATCAAAAGAGTTCTTGCCGATAATGCATTGTACATTACCAGACTTATCAGAACGGTACTCAATCTTACCACTTTTGATTTCCTTGACGGCCTTAGTTACATCCATAGTAACCGTGCCAACCTTCGGGTTAGGCATTAAACCTTTAGGACCAAGGATCTTACCTAGACGACCAACCTTACCCATCATATTCGGGGTTGCTACGCAGACTTCAAAGTCCAGCCAACCACCCTGAATTTTGGCAACCAGTTCGTCGCCGCCTACATAATCTGCACCCGCAGCTTCGGCTTCAGCAACTTTCGGTCCCTGGGCAAATACCAGAACCTTCTTGCTCTTGCCACTGCCGTGAGGCAGAACCATAGCGCCACGAACCTGCTGATCGGCATATTTGGGATCAATACCCAGTCTGAAGACTGCTTCTACGGAAGCATCAAACTTCGTAGTACTGGTCTTCTTAACTAATTCTACAGCTTCCTTAGGAGTGTAAGCTTTGCTTGCATCAACTAATTTAGCGGCATCAATATACTTCTTACCTGCCATGTGTTTCCTCCTTAGTGGTACGAACGGCTACAAGCCTCCCACGTTTTACTCAGTCAGTAATTTCAATACCCATGCTGCGAGCCGTACCTTCAATCATCTTGGTAGCAGCGTCAACATCAGCAGCGTTTAAATCAGCCATCTTGCTTTCAGCAATCTCGCGTGCCTTAGCACGGGAAACCTTGCCGACTTTCTTCTTGTTGGGTTCGCCAGACGCTTTCTCTAAGCCTGCAGCCTTCTTGAGCAGAATAGCTGCGGGAGGGGTCTTGGTAATAAAAGTAAAGGAGCGATCCTCAAATACCGTAATTTCTACAGGAATAATGAGGCCTGCTTGTTTAGCAGTACGCGCATTAAACTCTTTTACGAAGGCCATGATATTCACGCCAGCCTGGCCCAGTGCAGGACCTACCGGAGGTGCCGGAGTAGCCTTAGCGGCCGGTACCTGTAATTTTACAACCTTGGTAATCTTCTTTGCCATTTTGTTTGCACCTCCTTCTTATTCGACTTTCTCAATTTGTGTATAGTCAACTTCAACAGGGGTCTCACGTCCAAACATGGTTAACAAGACCTTAATCTTGCCACGTTCTTCATCAATCTCAGAAACCGTACCCGTAACACCGGAGTACAGGTCTGATTTTAAGCGGACCAACTGCTGTAATTGCAAATCAATCTTGGGCCTGATAGCCTTTTCAGGCGCAGCAGTCTCCGTCTCAGAAGCAGCAGGTTCCAGGTGGAGTACACCCTTCATTTCTTCTTCTGTAAGAGGGATAGGCTGCTTATTATCCGGACCCACGAAACCCGTTACGCCAGGCGTATTCCTGACAATATACCAGGTTTTATCATCCACGATCATCTCTACCAGCACATAGCCGGGGAAAACTTTACGTTGAACGACGCGTTTTTTACCCTCGTCATTTACTTCAACTTCATTTTCCATCGGGATAACAACACGGAAAATTTTATCTTCCATGTCCAAGGACTTTACTTTGCGTTCCAGACTGGCCTTAACCTTATTTTCATAACCGGAATAGGTATGAATAACATACCAGTGTTTTTGTGCTTCCATGTTTTCAAGGGAGGACTACCCTCCCGCCTCCTTACCAATCAGCTCTTACTGCAAAATTCCCCGGATAACAACAGAGAATACCGAATCAATAATCCAGATAGCAGCAGAACAAAATGCAACTGCTAACAGGACCACGACCGTGTTCACAATAAGTTCCTGCCTGGTAGGCCAGGTAACCTTTTTCAGTTCAACCTTGGATTCCTTAAAGAAATTGACAACGCTATCCACGCTAAGATTAGCAGTAAGCGCGCCCGTATCAGGAACCGTTACCTTGTTTTTCTTATCCTTGACCATATTATCCTCAATCCTAACAGAGGGAATTACTTGGTTTCCCTATGTAAAGTATGCTTCTTGCAGAACTTGCAGTATTTCTGAATCTCCAGACGATCAGGATCATTCTTCTTGTTCTTGTTGGTCTGGTAATTTCTCTGCTTGCATTCAGTGCAGGCCAAAGTAATCAAAGTACGCATCTATAACACCTCTTTCACCAAAAAATAGACAGAACTAAACAAAATGTTACTAATAGATATTACCACAGTAACCAATATCTGTCAACAAATTAACACTTCATTGCAGGGAAAAAACAAGACCGGCCTTGGGTAAAGACCAGTCTTGTTTAGGTCTTAAAATTACTTATCTTCGATAACGCCTACTACGCCGGCGCCTACGGTATGGCCGCCTTCGCGAATGGCGAAGCGCAGGCCCTGCTCGATTGCAATCGGGGTGATCA
>CAXYYS010000031.1:0-21510 GCA_964293585.1 uncultured Acidaminococcales bacterium | reverse complement strand
CTCATACTAAAGTATGAGTTTTCATACTAAAGTATGATGCTTTTTTCTCCAAAATAGGTTATTTTAAAAAAGAAGGTCCGGTTGCAAACAGATCTGGTGAAAAATATCTTTGTGCACAAGCTATTTTTCAAAAAAATTCCTAAGGAGGAAATTAGTGTGGGAAATGATATTAAATGTTTACTCCTGTTACTGGTAGTGGCCGTTTTCTTTATTACCGAAATTATTCCCCTGGCCGTTACGGCAACTGCCGGCGCCATTGCGTGCGGCGTGCTCGGTTTTATCCCTGTAAAACAGGTCTTCAGTGGTCTGTCTAACTCCACAGTAGTACTGTTCGCAGGTATGTTCGTAGTAGGCGCAGCCATGTTTTACACTGGTCTGGCACAAAAAATTGGTGAAAGCGTAGTTAAGCTTTCCGGTACCGGAGAAAACAGTTTGATGTTCGGTATTATGCTGGTAGGTTGTGCCTTGTCCGCAGTATTGTCCAACACCGGTACCGCAGCTTGTTTGCTGCCGGTAGTGTTAGGCATCTGTGCTGCAGCTAAGGTTCCGGCTTCCCGCGAGTTAATGCCTCTGGCATTCGCCTGTGGTATGGGCGGTATCATCACTCTGGTTGGTACGCCGCCTAACATTATCGCCAGCGGCGCTCTTGGTGCTGCCGGACTGAAACCTTTTGGCTTCTTTGAGTTTGCCTGGATTGGTATTCCCATTTGCTTGGTTGGTATCCTTTATATGATGTTCATCGGCAAGCATCTGCTCCCCAAGAAGGAACTGGATGCCAACCAGGAAATCGAGCAGGAAATTGATGCTAACGAAAATGTTTCCACTACTAAGCAAGCAATTTCCGGTGTTATCCTGATCGTCTGCGTCATCATCATGGCCCTGGATGTTAAGTGGTTCAACCTGGAAATGGCTGCCATCACCGGCGCATTAGTTTGCGTCCTGACCGGCTGCTTAACCGAGAAACAAGCTTATGCTTCCATCGACTGGGTAACGATTTTCCTGTTCGCAGGTATGATGCCTGTGTCCACCGCCATGGATAAGACCGGCGCCGGCAAATTAATCGCCGGCTGGGCCGTATCCGCTATGGGCGGTTCTCCCTCTCCGATGGTAGTGACCATCGTATTGTTCATTATCAGCTGCGGCCTGACCCAGTTCATGAGCAACACGGCTTCTGCAGCCCTGCTGTGCCCTATTGGTATCGCCATTGCGAAACAGCTGGGTGCATCTCCGCAAGCAGTATTGATGGCCATTGCCGTAGCAGCAAGCTGCGCTTTCGCAACTCCTGTAGGCACGCCTCCCAATACTCTGGTGCTGGGACCCGGCGGGTACAAGTTTATGGATTACGTGAAAGCCGGTACCGGTCTGGTTATTGTCAGCTTCATCGTTTCCATCATCGTTATCCCGATGGTATGGCCTTTCTTCCCCGGTAAATAAGACGTGGTTGTTTGCAGCCGCAGCTACATGTTGCGGCTGCCCCAAATATTTTTAGAAGAGGAGTTTAAAACATGGATGTCTTTTTAACTGCCCTGCAGTCCGTATGGGCTGATTCCGGTTATTCCGCCCTGACCGGCGGCAATCTCATCATGATGTTAGTCGGTTGTCTGTTGCTGTATATGGCTATTGTCAAAGGTTTTGAGCCGCTGCTGTTAGGTTCCATCGCCTTTGGTTGTATCATGGCCAATTTCCCCAAGACGGGTTTCATGACCGATCCCGGTTTGATGCAGATTATTCATTTCGGTATCGCCAACGAAATTTTCCCGCCGCTGATTTTTATGGGTGTCGGCGCCATGACGGACTTTGGTCCGCTGATTGCCAACCCTAAATCTTTGCTGCTGGGCGCTGCGGCTCAGGCCGGTGTTTTCTGTTCCCTGATCGGCGCCATGCTGCTGGGCTTCGATATTCGTGAAGCTGCTTCCATCGGTATCATCGGCGGCGCCGATGGTCCGACCGCTATTTATCTGACCATGAAGATGGCTCCGCATCTGCTGGGCGCTATCGCCGTGGCAGCATACAGCTACATGTCCCTGGTACCGCTGATTCAGCCTCCTTTCATGAAACTCTTTACTACCGATAAGGAAAAGAAGATTGTCATGAAGCAGCTGCGTCCGGTTACCCATTTTGAACGGGTGGTTTTCCCGGTAATTTCCTGTATCGTTATCAGCTTGTTGTTACCTCCGGTAGCAGCTCTGATCGGTATGCTCATGATGGGCAACCTGTATCATGAATCCGGTTGTATGGACCGTTTGAGCGATACGGCGCAAAACGCCCTGATGAACATTGTTACCATCATGCTGGCCACCGGCACCGGTTTAACCATGGATGCCGCCAGCTTCTTGAACTATAAGACTATCCTGATTATCTGCCTGGGTCTGTGCGCTTTCGCCTTTGGCACCATCGCCGGTATTATCTTCGGTAAGATTATGTACATGGTGGACGGTGTGACTAACCCGCTGATTGGCAGTGCAGGCGTATCTGCAGTACCGATGGCAGCCCGTGTCTCCCAGATTGTGGGCCAGAAATATAATCCGGCCAACTTCCTGTTGATGCATGCCATGGGTCCCAACGTCGCCGGTGTAATTGGTACGGCCGTCGCAGCCGGCACCATGCTGGCTATGATTGGACCTGCGCCTAAGTAAATTTGTAAAGTTTCCTTCATTATATATACATTTGCATGAATAACCCTGGAAAATATTTTCCAGGGTTATTTTTCTGCATCTATTTCTACATTTATACAGAAGCGTACTAAAAATTAGGCGGTTATTACAACTGTACAAAGCGCACTAAAAATGCTAAACTTAAATTACTTGAAAGACAAAATTTGGTAGACAAAATTTGTCTGTGAGCAAACTGCTAGGTGCGTATGAAGTTTTCATAGCAGACGAGCCCAATCTTGTCAGAGAAATGGGGGGGAGCCGGATGAATAAAAGAGTATTGGATCTGTGTACACGTCTTATTGAAGGAAAAACTATAGCCAAGACGGAGACAGCCAGAGAGTATCAGGTTTCGGAACGTACCATCCAGCGGGACATCGAAGATCTGCGGGCCTATTTTGAAGACGAGATGCCTTTTAGCGGTGTCAGCCGCACCGTACTCTATGACAGTGCGAACAAAACTTATCGTTTGGAACCGCCCATCAATGCCTGGCTGAACAACAGTGAAATTTTTACGGTGGTCAAGATGCTCTTAGACAGCCGTGCTTTGGCCAAGGCTGAGCTGGAACCTATTATCAAAAAGCTGGTGCAGTGCGTCTATCCATATAAGGACCGGCAGGTGGTGGACCAGCTTTTAAAGAACGAAACTTTTTATTATGTGCAGCCGCTGCACGGACAAAAATTATTGGACCGGATCTGGGCGCTGGGGAAGGCGGTACACGCCCGTCAGGTACTAAAGATTACGTATGCCCGCCACAGCGACGGCAAGGTGGTGCAACGGCTGGTGCAGCCTGTAGGTATCATGTGCAGTGAATATTATTTTTACCTGCTGACTTATTACGATCCGGAGGATGCCCTGGTGCAAAGCGGCGAGGTGGAAGCCCGGCGTTATCCGAACACATATCGTATCGACCGGCTGCAAAGTTTTACGGCGGTAGGCCGGAACTTTAGCGTGCCTTACACGAACCGTTTTCAGGAAGGGGAGTTCCGCAAGCGGGTGCAGTTCATGTTTAACGGCGAACTCCGGACTTTAAAATTCTGGTGTGCCAGTCATGCGTACGAGGCTATCAGGGACCGGCTGCCTACGGTAAAGGTTGTGGAGCGGCAAACGGATGGCTATATCCTGACGGCCGAAACTTATGGCGATGGCGCAGAAATGTTTTTGCGCAGCCAGGGTGATGCAGTAAAAAAGCTTGAGCGTGCCAAAAACTCCTAAAAAATTAGGGCAGGAGTGAAAAATATTCTTTTTATAAACAAAATTAACAGAATAAATATTCTAGGCGGAATATTCCTATTTGACTTATTTTTATAAAAGCAGTATTGTATATGTATGAAGGCAAAAGCAATTTGGGTACAAGGGTGTGCCCAAAAGAGGGGGGAGTTTTATGTCAACATTTTTAATTTGCCTGCTCATCTTGATTGTGGGGTATGTTGTGTACGGTTCCTTCGTGGAAAAACTTTTTTCACCGACAGATAAGCCGACGCCAGCCATCGTGCATAATGATGGCGTAGACTATATTCCGATGCCAACGTGGAAAGTTTTCATGATTCAACTGTTAAACATCGCTGGCCTGGGCCCGATTTTTGGTGCTCTGGGCGGTGCCCTGTGGGGACCCAGCGTTTTCCTGTGGATCGTGTTCGGTACTATCTTTGCCGGCGCTGTCCATGACTATCTGTCCGGTATGATCAGCCTGCGTGAAGACGGCATGAGTATTTCCGAAGTCGTTGGCCGTTATATGGGCAGCACCATGCTGACCATCATGCGCGTATTCTCCGTAGTACTGTTGGTACTGGTAGGTACCGTCTTTGCTACCGGCCCGGCCCTGTTGCTTAATAAACTGGCGGGCTTAGGCGTACCGCTGTGGGTAGTCATCATCATCATTTATTATTTCTTAGCCACCATTCTGCCTATCGATAAGATTATCGGCAGGATTTATCCGCTGTTCGGTGCCTGCCTGATCATCATGGCCCTGGGCCTGATGTTCGGTATGCTGACCGGCGTGGGCGGACATGTGATGCCCGACATGACGATTGCCAACCTGTATCCGGCTCCGGCAGATAAACAGCTGCCGATTTGGCCGTTAATGTTTATCACCGTAGCCTGCGGTGCTATTTCCGGCTTCCATTCCACTCAGTCCCCCATGATGGCCCGTTGCATGAAGGACGAGCGTCTGGGTCACAAAGTATTCTATGGCGCCATGGTTGCTGAAGGTATCATCGCCCTGATTTGGGCTGCAGCCGGTATTACGTTCTACAACGGCACTCCGGGCTTGGGCGCGGCTTTAAAAGCTGGTGGCCCCGGCGGCGCTGTATACGAGATTTGCAAAGGTTTCATGGGTAACGGTATTGGTTCCGTCCTGGCTATGCTGGGCGTTATCGTGTGCCCCATCACCTCCGGTGATACGGCCTTCCGTAGCGCGCGTCTGACCATTGCCGACTGGTTTAAGATTCCGCAAAAGGAAACGGGCAAACGTTTGATGTTAGCTGTACCGCTGCTGCTCATCGGTTACATCCTGACCAAGCTGGACTTTAATGTTTTGTGGCGGTATTTCTCCTGGACCAACCAGACCCTGGCTATGATCGTACTCTGGACGGGCGCGGTATATCTGTACCGTACGGCTTCTAATAAGAACGCGTACCTGGTTGCCGTGATTCCGGCGATTTTCATGTCCGTGGTTACCACAACCTATATCCTGCAGGCCAAGGAAGGTTTGCAACTGTCCACCAGTATCACGTATCCGGCGGGCTTTGTGTTCGCGGCAATTTTCCTGGTACTGTTCCTGAAAGCTACCGTGATGAAAAAATCTGCTGTGGGTGAAGGCAAATAGTAAACTAAACTTTGCACCGCGACAGCAAATGCCAAGGTAAAATTTTAAAGTAGTTGACCCGGGTCCCAAACAAAAATTTGGCGCCCGGGTTGTTTTTTGCGCGGAAAACATAAATTCTTTTAACAAAGTTCAGGTTGTGCTTTTATTTTTGGTCTGTCTGTATTAAAATAGGATTAGCGAATTTGAGGGGTGAAATGATGGAAATTAAAGCACGCTTGGAACTGCTGCAGACTACGGGTACCATAAGTAAGGAAACCTGTGTGCTGGTGGAACGGTTAATTGAGGAGACGAAAACCCGCTGGGGCTTAACCCTGACGGAAGAGAATGCTGCGGCGCTGGTGACGCATGTGGCGATGGCGCGGGACAGGATTTTAAAGGGCGACATTGCAGCCGCTTTGGATCCGGCCATCCTGGCAGAAATCAAAGAGAGTCCTGCTTATGAGCGGGCGGAGGCGATAGTTACAGATTGGAATAACCTTTTGGATAATCTGCTTCCGGAAGCGGAACGTGGTTATTTGTTGTTGCACTTATGTACATTATTAGTACAGGAGGAGAATAAAGATGCTTAAAATTGTGATTGGCGGCCAGGTAGATAAGGATAAGATTGCCTCGTTCGTGCAAAAATTAGGAGGCGAGCAGGTAACCGTAGTTGTAAAATCGGATATTGAAGCAGCGCTGGCCGTGAAAAGCGGGCAGCAGGATTATTATATCGGCGCCTGTCTTACCGGTGGCGGCGGCGCTTTAGCTATGGCTATCGCCTTGTTAGGTTTAAATAATTGCGCGACTTTGTCCATGCCGGGCAATATTCGCAGCGAGGCCGAGATTATTAAAGAAGTGCAGGCCGGGAAAAAGGCGTTCGGATTTACGGCCCAACATGCGGAACAGGTCCTGCCAATTTTATTAAAAGAATTATTGGCTAAAGATAAATAAGACATTACGGCAGGAAACTGAGGAGGAGAAGTCATGAAAATTATTTTGATGGCGATTATTGGCGCCCTGGCTGCAATTTTGGCTAATAAAGGTGTAGCTGTTTTTAACGATGGTCTGCGTCCTATCATGCCTGAGTTTTTGGAAGGACGCATGGACAGGAAAGCTTTGGCGGCCACTAGTTTTGCCATGAGCTTTGGTCTGGTTATCGGTTTCGGTATCCCTATTTCTCTGGCGGCTACGATTATTCTGATTCACAGCGTGCTGTTAGCTACTGATATCATCGGTACCTGGGCTCCGGATGGCAAAAAAGGCCTGGCGATAGCCGGTGTGGTAGGCGCCCTGTGGGGCGTGGGTATTGTTACCGGTCTGGAGTTTATCGTCAAGCTCTTTAAGCTGCTGCCGGTAAATTTCCTGCCCAGCCTGGGCATGGTCGGTACGCCTATCGTGGCGGCCTTCTGCGTGTTCCCGGCTTTGACCGTGGCTTATCAGTACGGCTTTAAAAAAGGCGGACTGACACTATTAATTACGTTTCTGGTACGGCAGTTTATCCAATACTATGGCAAAATTTCTTTCGAGACTTCCAAGATCAGCTTGAACCCGGAAGGCATGGCGCTTTTAGCCGGCATGATCGTGATGCTGTGGTTCGCCAGCCGGGAAAAGGCAGACCCCAACGCTGCCAGCGTGGATCTGGTATCTCTGTTTGCCGAACGCGTGAAACGTATTCGTAAGAACATTGTCATCCTGGCTATCATGGGTGGCTTGGTGGCGGCAGCAACCAGCCTGCTCATCCTGGCCGGCGATCCTATCTCCCTGAACCTGATTGCGAAGCAGAAGTTTACGGAAGCAGCTCTGACGGCTTTTGCCCGTGGCATCGGTTTTATCCCTCTGGTAGCGACTACGGCTATTGCTACCGGCGTGTATAGTCCTATCGGCATGACTTTCATTTTTACCATCGGCATCCTGATGGCTGGTAATCCTGTGGTGGCTTTCGTGCTGGGCGCACTCTGCATCTGCGTGGAAGTAGCTCTGCTCACTTTCCTGGCCCGTTTCCTGGATCAGTTCCCGGGGATGCGCAAATGTGCGGATAATATTCGTACGGCCATGACCAAGATCCTGGATGTGGCGCTTTTAGTAGGCGGTATGATGGCGGCCAACGCTATGGCGCCGGGCTTAGGCTTTTTACTGGTTGTCGGCCTGTTTGCTCTTAACCAGACGGCTAAGCATCCGTTAGTAACTATGGCTGTAGGTCCTGTAGGTGCAATTTTTGTAGGCGTGTTAATTAATATTCTTTATGTGGCCGGTTTGTATTTACCGGTAGCGGCTAAGTGATTTAGCTAAGGACCGGCGGTGCAGCTTTCAGCTCCCGTCGGTTCCATTTTCTAAAGAAGGTGCGAAGATGTGGCAGCAAATAACGTATGCTCATGAGCATACGACCATAGATTTATCGGGCGTGAAAAAAGACGCGGATTGCCGTCTGGATGAATTTGTCCAGACGCTGGAAGAATTTAAAAATCTTAAGAAGTTAGGCGTGGCCAGGATTATTGATGTGACGGCCCGGGGTATGGGCAGAAACCTGGCATATGTGCAAAAAATGAGCGAGGCCAGCGGCCTGAAAATTTTAGTATCCACCGGTTATTACAAGGAACCGTTCCTGCCGCCGGAGGTGTATGAACTTTCGGAACAGGAGCTGGCGCAGATTATGATCCGGGAATTAACCGCAGGCATAGAAGGCAGCGGCTTAAAAGCCAGCCTGATCGGTGAGATTGGCACCAGCCAGGGGCAGATGGAGCCGGTGGAAAGGAAAGTGTTTCGGGCGGCAGCCAGGGCCCATCTGGAAACCGGCGCACCGTTATCCACCCACACTACCTTAGGTACCCTGGGCTTGGAGCAGCTGCAGCTTTTTAAAGAAATGGGCGTGGATTTAACTAAAGTCTATATCGGACATGTAGATTTGAGCCACGATGTGGACTATATTTTGCGTTTACTGGATACGGGCGCCAACGTAGGTTTTGATACGGTGGGTAAATTAAAATATGCGCCGGATACAGAACGCATCCGGGAACTGCTGGCTATTGAGCAGCATGGTCTGACAGGACAGGTACTTTTGTCCATGGACATTACGCGCAAGTCTCACCTGAAAATAAACGGCGGGCCCGGTTATGCTTATTTGCTGGAAAACTTTGTGCCGGCAGCCTTAAAAGCTGGCGTGAGCCGGGAGGCTTGTGAACAGATGTTAGTAAAGAATGCCCAGAGGTTGTACAAGGAGGAAGCGTGATGGAAGTATACCCTTTACCGGTGATGAATCTGGTGGAAGCAGAGCAAAAACAATTTCGGCTCATCGATATGGTTACCAGGCATTTTGTGGGAACTGAGATTTTAAGCACGGGCGATCTGGGACTGGTGGCAGGCTACGGTAAGCCGTCTACCACAGCCAAGGTGGAAGCAACCATTGCCGAATTTTTTGGCGCCGAGGCCGCCGTATTTGTACGCGGTGCCGGCACGGCCGCCATTCGCTGGGGCCTGTGGAGCATGCTGAAGAGCGGTCAGGCGCTGGTAGTACATAAGGCGCCTCTTTATCCTACGACTAAGGTGACGGTGACCAGTATGAATTTACAGACGGTGGCCGTTGATTATAATAATTTACCGGCGTTAAAGAAAGCGCTTTTGGAAGAACCTTTGGAAGCCGGGCTGGTACAATATACCCGTCAGCAGCCGGGGGATAACTATGATCTGGCCACAGTGCTGGCCGCTTTTAAAGAACGGGCTATTCCTACGCTGACCGACGATAATTATGCGGTGTTGCGGGCAGCTAAAAATGGCGTGGAATGCGGCGCCGATCTGTCGGCTTTTTCCATGTTCAAACTGCTGGGGCCGGAAGGTATCGGCTGCGTGGTAGGGAAAAAACGGTACATTGAAAAAATTGTGGCGGCTAATTATTCCGGCGGCGGCCAGGTGCAGGGCCACGAAGCTTTAGCTTGTCTCCGGGGCATGATTTATGCGCCGGTGGCTTTGGCCATTCAGGGCCGGGTGGTGGACGAAACCTGTAAACGTTTACAGGCGGGCGAGGTAGCCGGTGTGCGGGATGCCATCATCGTGAATGCCCAATCCAAGGTCCTGCTGGTGGAATTTACCCAGCCGGTAGCCGGTCAGGTTTTGGCGGCGGCAGAAAAACTGGGTGCGGCGCCTCATCCGGTAGGCAGCGAATCTAAATACGAATTCGTACCCATGTTCTACCGTATCAGCGGCACTTTCAGGGCTTTTGACCCTACGCTGGAGCAGCGGATGATCCGGATTAACCCTATGCGGGGCGGTACGGAAACGATTTTGAGAATCTTAAAAGAAGCTTTAGCGGCAGTGGCTAATAAATAAGCAGGACAGGCGTACACATGTTTTTAGAACAAACTTTAAAACGTAATCCTCAACTGATAGAAACAGCGGTGGCTTTACATCAAAGCGGGCAGCTGGCACCGGATACCTATGTGCTGGATGTAGATGCCATCCTGGCCAATGCCGCCACGATGCTGAAGCAGGCCGATGCGCTGGGCGTAAAATTGTACGCGATGACCAAACAGCTGGGACGCAACCCCTGGGTGGCGCAGCAGCTGGTACATTTAGGTTTTGCCGGTGTAGTGGCCGTGGACTGGCGCGAAGCGTTGACCATGGCGGCGGCAGGTGTAAAATTAGGCCATGTAGGCCATCTGGTGCAAATTCCCCAGGCCGTGCTGCCGGAAATTTTAGCGGCCCGGCCCGAGGTAGTGACGGTATATTCTCTCGCCAAGGCGCAGGCGATAGCCCAGGCGGCGCAGGCGCAGCGGTACACGCAAAAAATTTTGCTGCGGGCCCTGGGAACGGAAGACATTTTATATCCCGGGCAATACGGCGGCTTTATGCTGGCAGAATTGCCGGCGGCGGCACAAGCTTTAAAAAAACTGGCGGGGATCGCAATTACCGGTGTCACTTCCTTCCCGTGCCTGCTTTTTAATGAAAAGACGCAGCAGGTGGAACCTACGCCCAACGTGCAAACCGTACGGCGGGCGGCGGCTATCTTGCAGGAACTGGGCTGCGGAGTGACGCAGCTGAACATGCCCTCGGTAACCTGCACGGCTACGTTGCCCCAACTGGCGCAGTTAGGCGGTACCCACGGGGAACCGGGGCACGGTTTGACGGGAACGACGCCGCTGCACGCGGTTACAGACCAGCCGGAAATTCCGGCCTATGTTTATGTGAGCGAGATCAGCCACAACCTGGGCCCCATCAGTTATTGCTACGGCGGCGGCTATTACCGCCGGTCTCATCTGGCGGCAGCTCTGGTAGGCGACCGTTTTGGCAGTTTACAAAAACTGCCGGCGCTGCCGGTTGACGCCGAAGCTATTGATTATCATCTGGGACTCAAGGGTAACGCCCGTGTTGGCGCTACCTGTATCTTTGCTTTCCGGACCCAGATTTTTGTAACCCGCAGCCAGGTGGCGCTGGTAACAGGAATTAAACAGGGCCGGCCGCAAATTTTAGGCATCTATGACAGTCAGGGAACTTTGCTGCGTAAGGGAGCGATATTTTGACTACGAAACGTTTTATCGTGATTGTGTTAGATAGTTTTGGCGTGGGCGCCATGGCAGACGACAAAAAGGTACGACCTCAGGATGTGCAGGCTTGTACCTGCGGGCATATCCTGGAAAAATTACATGTGCGGCTGCCTAACCTGGAGGCTTTGGGTTTGATGAATGCTTTGGGTCACGCTACGCCGGAGATGCAGTTAAATCCTAAGGCGGCTTTTGGCCGCGCAGCCCTGGCGCATGACGGCGCCGATACTTTTATGGGGCACCAGGAAATTATGGGTACCAAACCCAATCGTCCGGTGTATGCGCCTTTTGCCAAGTACCTGGAAAAATGCCGGCAGGCTTTGCTTAAGGCCGGGTATACGGTAGAGGTTAAAGGTGAGAAGGCACACTATTTGTTCGTGAACGGTGCCGTTACGGTGGCGGACAACATTGAAGCTGATTACGGCCAGATTTACAATGTGAGCGGCGCCTTGGACAAGATTAGTTTTGCCCAGGTCCTGGCGATAGGGAAAATTATCCGCGCCCAGGTGGATGTATCACGGGTCATCGCTTTAGGCGGCGCGGTCATCACGCCCCAGGATTTATTAGACGCGGTGGAAGTACGGGACCAAAAATATATCGGCGTTAACTGTGGCCGCTCCGGCGTGTACAACCAGGGGTACCAGGTGGTGCATCTAGGTTACGGCGTGGATCCGTCCGTGCAGCTGCCGACAATTTTGGGCGAGCGGGGGATTCCCTGTACGCTGTTAGGCAAAGTAGCGGATATCGTGGCCAACACCAAGGGCACCAGCATTGGCTGTGTGGATACGGCTCAGGTCCTGGCGTTGACGCTGCAGGCTATGCACACGCAAACGGGCGGGTTTATCGCCACTAACGTGCAGGAAACGGATTTGGCCGGCCATGCGGAAGATACTAAACGCTACGGGGAAGTCTTACAAATTGCCGACGCCTGGCTGGGCAAGATCCGGGCAGCTTTGCAGCCGGGTGATATTCTGGTGGTGATGGCGGACCATGGCAACGATCCTACCTCGGGCAGCAGCCACCATACCCGGGAATATGTACCGCTGCTTTTAGCCAGCCCCGGTTTGCAGCCGGCAGCTTTAGGCTTGCGCCGGACCATGTCCGATGTGGGCGCCACGGCGGCGGATTATTTGGGTGTGCCGGCGCCGCAGGCGGGGACCAGTTTCCTGGATTTGCTCAAGTGGCAGTAACGGCTAAACGGTTCCATTTTTTCTGATACCCGTTGTAAACTGACAAGAGTTTTGGAAACCGGGAGGAAATAAAAAATGCGCGTTATCGTTGTTAAGGATTATGCGGAGCTCAGCCGCAATGCTGCCAGGATGGTAGCCGGACAAATTTATTTAAAGCCGGATTGTGTTTTGGGCCTGGCCACCGGCAGCACGCCCCTGGGAATGTACTGGGAACTTACGCAGGATTACAGGGACAGCGGCCTGAATTTTGCTGAGGTCACGACCTTTAACCTGGATGAATATCTGGGCCTGGCGCCGGACGATCCCCAAAGTTATCATTATTATATGCAGCAAAATTTATTTGCCAAGGTGAATATTAAGCCGGAGCACACACATATTCCCACCGGACAGCCCCAGGATATTGTCACGGCCTGCCGGGAATATGATGCAGCCATCAAGGCCGCCGGTGGTATTGATTTGCAGGTTCTGGGTATCGGCAAGAACGGCCATATCGGGTTTAATGAACCGGATTTAAAGTTTGAAGCCACCACCCATATGGTGAAACTAGACGAGGAAACTATTGCGGCTAATGCCCGTTTCTTTAAAAGTGCGGCCGAGGTGCCGCGTTTTGCCCTCAGCATGGGTATCAAGAATATCATGTACGCCCGGAAGATCGTTCTCCTGGCCAGCGGTGAAGAAAAAGCCGAGGCCATTTACCGTACCGTCTATGGGAAGATTACTCCGGTTACGCCTGCTTCCATCCTGCAATTGCACCAGGATGTGACCGTGATCGTGGAAGAAGGTGCCGCGGGCCTGCTTTTGGAAGGCCGTGCCCAGTCCTGAAAATAATTTCTTATCGCAAAAAAGACAGACATTATTGAAAAAAATACGGTAGTAGTATATAATTAAAGAGCAAATCCGGCGGCTGTACAAGCCGCATCCGATAGAAGCTTACTTGTACGGACGGGATAATTTCTAAGGCTTGCAAATTTTTGGGGAGGTGGTCCTTTATGAAAAAGTTACGTAAATCCATGCACAAGGCAGCCCTGGCTGCCACCCTGTGTGCAGCACTGATTAGTGGTACTACCAGCATCGCTCCGGCCACGCCGGCTTACGCCTGGGATACGGCTTCGGCCATCGGCGCGCTTATCAGCGTGGGCGCCCAGTATGCTTATGCGGAAAAGCAGCTTAGTTATCTGAACGGCGACGGCCGTTTTCAATACATGAACCAGGTGAAACAGCAGGTAGGCGTAGACCAGGCTCCCGAAGCCAACGCCATGCTCAGGGATGTGATGACCAGACTCAGCGCTTCCATCGCCCAAACTGATCCCAGTATTAAACAAAAACCTTATAACTATTTTGTTAACAAGCAGAAAAGTTTTAACGCTTTCTGCACCCTGGGGCACAACCTCAGTGTGAACATCGGTCTGTTCGAGGACCTGAATTATAACGAGGACGAGATTGCTTTCGTGGTGGCCCATGAATTAGGCCACGGGGAAAAGAACCATCCGGCTGCCGGCGTGCGCAAGGCTTTACCGCTGGAACTGCTCTCGGCCCTGTATGCATCCCAGAATCCTAACACCGCATCTATCCTTGGTGCCACCGTGGCTTCCCGTATCGGCACCGCCAAGATGGTGACGAAACCTATGGAATCGGAAGCCGATAAGCTGGCCTTTGGTTACGCCGTAGGCGCCGGTTATAATCCGGGCGCCGGCGCCGCTGTGTGGCAGCGCGTGATTGAGAAGGTTAATCCTAACGGCGGCAAGAGCAGTTTTATCAGCGATCTCTTTAACGACCATCCCGGTAATATTGCCCGCCGGGATAAATATAATGACACCATGTATGAGTTCAGCAACAAGAAAGTACATGTGGATCCAGATACAGGTATGATCCTGATCAAGGGCAAGAATTTCTACACGCCCAAAGCTGCTGACGGCATGACGGCTAAAGAAAGATCCTATCTGATTGCCGGCAACCTGAGCGCCGTGTTCCACAACCGCATGAGCGAACGCAACGTGTGGACGGACGGCAATAATATCCTGATGGTAGGCCCGCAACCAATCATGGCCATGGCGAGTGTGGCGGAACCGGCTGCCGTGCAGGATAATCTGCAGAGACTGGTGACGACTACCGGCGGTGAACTCAAAGCGGCGCACAAAGAAGAACTGGCTGCGGCTAAGACCACGGTAAGCGGTAAAAAAGTTACGACGGTAGATGACGAGGCCCGTAAACGCGCAGCCTTGCAAAAACGTCTGGACAAGATTGCTGCCCAGGAACCAGCTGCTACCGGCAAATAAAATAAGCAGAAAAGAAACAGATGCAGCGACAGCGTCTGTTTCTTTTGTTTTAAAACCTTAATCATCATGAATTTGTATTTCTTTATTATGCCAGGTATGTTATAATAAATACAACTATAGGATGAGAGTGTTGATTTTGGTGGATGGGGAAGGGTGAACCTTAAATCATGTTGCAGAGAAAAATTTTACTGGTGGATGATCAGCCGATTAACCGGGCCATCCTGCGTAAGATGCTATCCAACGGGGAATATCAGTTTTTGGAAGCGGCAGACGGCAGAGAAGCGATTGAGATCCTGCACCAGCAGCATGGCAATGTATCGGGAATCCTGCTGGATTTATTAATGCCGGGCATGAACGGCCAGGAATTTTTGGATGTGAAAGCCAAGGACCCCGTGTTAGCCAATATCCCTGTCATCGTGACTACGCAGCTGGAAGATTCTTCCACGGAAGTGGAAGTGTTGGCCAAAGGCGCCAATGATTTTTTGCATAAACCTTACAATGCCCTGATTACCCAGCAACGTCTGGCCAACCTGATCAAACTCCACGAGACCGTGGACTTTGTGAATGCCATTGAACGGGATGGCATGACCGGCGTTTATACCAAGGAAGCTTTTTATCGCCTGGCAGCCGGCATTATTGCGGCAAACCCGGGTCATAAGTACGATATTTTAGTGACAGACTTTGAACGTTTCAAACTGGTCAACGAACTTTTTAGCATGGCGGAAGGCAATAAACTGCTGCGCTACTGGGGCCAGAGTCTGGACAAGGCCACCCGGGACGGCAAGATTCAGCTGGCCGGCCGCAGCGGCGGCGATGTGTTTATGCTCCTGGTGGACAAACAGCAGGGGTCTTTGTATGATTTATTAGCAGATCTGGAAAAAACTTTACAGGCTTATCCCCTCAAGCTGACCATAGAATTGAAGGCGGGCTGTTATCATGTGGATAACGAGACGTCCCTGGATACGATGTGCGACCGGGCCAGCATGGCTGCGGGTAGCATTAAGGGAAAATACGGCAAGCATTTGTGTGTATACGAAGACAGCCTGCGCCAGCATCTGCTCCAGGAACAGAATATTTTGAACAACATGCAGGAAGCGCTGGCCAACCACGAGTTTGTGGTTTACTACCAGCCTAAGTTTTCCATGGCAACCCGGACCACGGTAGGCGCCGAAGCGCTGGTGCGCTGGGAGCGTCCCGGTCAGGGCCTCGTTCCTCCGGATGCTTTTATTCCGCTTTTTGAACGTAACGGTTTTATTACCGATATGGATATGTATGTGTGGGACAGGGTCTGCGCCGATATTGCCGTCTGGTACCAAAAGTACGGCAAGGCGATGGTGCCCATTTCCACGAACGTATCCCGGGTAGACATTTACAATCCCCATCTGGATCAGATTCTTTTAGATCTGGTGCACAAGCATCAGATTCCAATCGAACTCTTACATCTGGAAATCACCGAGTCGGCTTCGATGACCGGCGATAATCAGCTGATCCAGGCAATCAGGACTTTGGATAAGGCCGGGTTCACCATCGAGATGGACGACTTTGGCAAAGGTTATTCTTCATTAAATATGCTTAGCGAACTGCCCATTGATATTATTAAGATTGACCGGGACTTTTTACGCAGTTCTAATGACGATGTCCGGCAGCGGGACGTAATCCATTTTGTCATCGGCCTGGCGAAGAAGATGGGTGTAGGTACTATCGCGGAAGGCGTAGAGACTGAGGAACAATTGGAATTTTTGCATTCCGCCCAGTGTGATATGGGACAAGGTTATTTTTACGCCAGACCGATGCCCCACGAACAGTTTGCCAGGATGCTGGCTCAAAAAGACGGCCAATAAATAAGTTGTTGTTTGACAAAAAAATATTTTTCACATAAATTTCACAAATCTCTTTTGACTGGATAGTCAAAAGCGCTTGCATTTTTCAAGCGAACCCTGTATAATAGGCCGTAGAAAGGCTTAATAGGATTATAAAACGTGCAAGGAGATAGGCGGGAGCCGAGGCTTGGTAGAGGAAACAAGGCAACTCTTACCGCGTGGGCCGCAGCAAGCGCAGTTTCTCCGGAAACGTTTTATGATATATAAAATGTTTTCCTAAAGGAGGAAAAAATTATGAAAAAGTCTTTAGTATTAGCTATGGCAATCGCCATGGGCATCAGCGCTAGCGCTTTTGCCGCTAATCCGTTCTCCGATGTACCTGCTGGCCACTGGGCATATGGCAGCATCGCAAAGCTGGCAGCTGCTGGCGTTGTTGATGGTTACGGCGATGGCACCTATCGTGGCGACCGCCTGATGACCCGTTATGAAATGGCTCAGATCGTTGCTCGCGCAATGGCTAAGGGCGCAAACGTTGACCGTCTGGCCAGCGAATTCGCTGATGAGCTGGATAGCCTGGGCGTACGCGTTGCTAAACTGGAAAAGAAGAGCGACAACGTAAAGATCACCGGACAGATTCGTTATCATTATGCAAATAATGATACCGAGGGAACTCCTTATCATGCAGACAAGAGTGCAGATAAGAACTTCGAGCATCAACTGCGTAGCCGTATTTGGATGACTGGCGCTGTAAATGACAACTGGAACTATGTTGGCATGCTGCAGAACATTCAAGATTTCACCAACAATGCCGGTGATGAGACCACTGATTTCCAACGCGCTTACTTAGAAGGCCGTTTGGGTGGTGCTAAGGTTACCGCAGGTCGTTTCAACAACACCCTGCCGGTTCCTGAAATTTATGATACCCGTTTCGATGGCGTAAAGGTTGCTTATGGCAAGAATGTACGTCTGGGTGCATACTATGGCCGTCCTACCAATGAGTATAAAACTGTTACTGACACTACGAAGAAGACAGTTACTAGTTTAGGTATTGATTATAACAAGGCTTGGGGCGTAAATGCTGCTGCTGATCTGGGCAAGAATGTTACCCTGTCTGCAGGCTATGACAAGTTTACCAATGCTGATCCTATGCCTTATGCTTATAGTAAGGTTACTGGTAATACTACTATTAAGGCTGATGCTGGCGCTGTTGCAGATGATGATGCCATTTGGAATGTTGGCTTGAACTTCAAGTTTGGCGAAGCTTCCTTGGGTGCTGTATACCTGAAGAGCAATGTTGATGCTGGTGATGCTTCCAATAAGGGCGTCGTTGTATCCGGTGCTTATGCTGGTGCAAAGGCTAACAAGGTTGGCAGCTGGGGCGTAAATGCTAAGTACTACAACCAGGGTGCTGGTACTTTCATCGCTCATACCATGGATCCTGCTTCTTGGAAAGACTTTGTATTTGAAGGCTTCAGCGGCTACATGGTAGGTGCTAACTACACCGTGGCTAAGAACATGATCGCTGCCGTTGAATATTTTGACCTGAAGGGCAAAGAAAGCGACAACCACGACAAGACTCTGTGGGGCCAGATGTTAGTAACGTTCTAATCCTAAGTGGATTAAAGGGTGGTAGTTCCCATAAAACTACAAAAAGCAGGACAGCGTAAGTGAACTGCACCCCAAATGTTAGACAAAAATAACATTTGGAGGTGCAGTTTTTATATGACAAAATTTAGTCATGAACTTAGGGCAAAAGTAATAAAGGAAAGTATTGCAGGGAAAAGTATTAGGATGCTTGCTAAGGAATTTAGTGTTGGGAAAACAACCGTAGGCACATGGATAGATAGGTATAGAGCTGGTGGAACGTCCCAATTATTACGTGTTAATAGACGGTATACACCTGAATTCAAGAAAAAAGTTATTGAATATAGGTGGGAACATGGGTTATCATTTATGCAAGTGGCAGCTCAATTTAATGTTCCCAATTCTGGTACAGTCTATCAATGGGAACATAAATACCTAACAAGAGGTAACTCTGGGCTGCTTTCAAAGAAGAAAGGCAGGCCGAGCAAAATGCCTAAGAAGCCAAAAAAGAAAGAAAATTTAACCCGCCTGGAACAGTTGGAAGCTGAGAATGCCCAGCTTCGCATGGAGAATGAATTCCTAAAAAAATTAGACGCCTTGGTTCAACAGCGGAAAAAGCAACCAAAAAAGAATTAGCCATAGTTGTTTTCGAGCTCAAGGCGAGATTTCCGCTCAAAGCTCTGCTAAAGTATGCCAAGCTGGCACGCAGCACATACTACGCCATCATCAAGTCATTGCACAAGGCAGACAAATACGCAGAGATCAGAGCCAGACTCCACCACATCTGCGAGAGCAATTTCGGCAGGTACGGCTACCGCCGTGTCACAGCCGAAATGCACAGACAAGCTGTCTGCATCAACCACAAGGTGGTTATGCGCCTAATGAAAGAAGAAGGCCTTACCAGCAGGGTACGCATGAGGAAATATCGCTCTTACAGAGGGCAACTTGGTAAAATTGCCCATAACATTATTCAAAGAGACTTTAAGTCGGATAGACCAAACCAAAAATGGACTACGGATATAACGGAATTTGCCCTTTTTGGGAAAAAACTTTATCTTTCGCCAATCTTGGATATGTTTAATGGTGAGATTGTGAGTTATGAACTGTCTACAGCCCCTGTTTTGCAACAAGTTATGAGTATGCTGGGTAAGGCCTTTGCTAAGGTCAAGGATACCAAGGGCATAATATTACACTCAGACCAAGGCTGGCAGTACCAGCATGCCTTCTACCAGAAGGCATTAAAAAATCACGGCATAATCCAAAGCATGTCCCGCAAGGGAAATTGCTTGGATAACTCCGTGATGGAAAACTTTTTTGGACTTCTGAAATCAGAACTACTCTATTTACAGGAATTTAAGTCTCTGGAAGACTTTGAAAAGAAATTACACGAATATATCTATTACTATAACAACAAGAGAATCAAACTCAAACTAAAAGGAATGAGCCCGGTAGAATACCGAACTCATTCCAGATTAGTTGCTTAAAAACTGTCCAACATTTTGGGTGCATATCAAAGCTGTCCTGCTTTTTATCTTCAGTTAACTTTACACTTTTTTGTTTTTTTAATAAAAAACACTTGCCTTTTTACGCTTAAGAGTGTAAAATTAAAACATCTTAATTTTGGTTATAGGCCGTTCTAAGGGGTGGGTGAGTTTGAAAGAGGAAACAAGGCAACTCGCTTCAAAACTATCCTTCCTCCTGGAGAGCCGGCTTATGATAAATACATTATTTTCCTGAAGGAGGAAAAACTTATGAAAAAGTCTTTAGTATTAGCTATGGCAATCGCCATGGGCATCAGCGCCAGCGCTTTTGCCGCTAACCCGTTCTCCGATGTACCTGCCGGCCACTGGGCATATGGCAGCATCGCCAAGCTGGCAGCTGCCGGCGTTGTTGATGGTTACGGCGATGGCACCTATCGTGGCGACCGCCTGATGACCCGTTATGAAATGGCTCAGATCGTTGCTCGCGCAATGGCTAAGGGCGCAAACGTTGACCGTCTGGCCAGCGAATTCGCTGATGAGCTGGATAGCCTGGGCGTACGCGTTGCTAAACTGGAAAAGAAGAGCGACAACGTAAAGATCACCGGACAGATTCGTTATCATTATGCAAATAATGATACCGAGGGAACTCCTTATCATGCAGACAAGAGTGCAGATAAGAACTTCGAGCATCAACTGCGTAGCCGTATTTGGATGACTGGCGCTGTAAATGACAACTGGAACTATGTTGGCATGCTGCAGAACATTCAAGATTTCACCAACAATGCCGGTGATGAGACCACTGATTTCCAACGCGCTTACTTAGAAGGCCGTTTGGGTGGTGCTAAGGTTACCGCAGGTCGTTTCAACAACACCCTGCCGGTTCCTGAAATTTATGATACCCGTTTCGATGGCGTAAAGGTTGCTTATGGCAAGAATGTACGTCTGGGTGCATACTATGGCCGTCCTACCAATGAGTATAAAACTGTTACTGACACTACGAAGAAGACAGTTACTAGTTTAGGTATTGATTATAACAAGGCTTGGGGCGTAAATGCTGCTGCTGATCTGGGCAAGAATGTTACCCTGTCTGCAGGCTATGACAAGTTTACCAATGCTGATCCTATGCCTTATGCTTATAGTAAGGTTACTGGTAATACTACTATTAAGGCTGATGCTGGCGCTGTTGCAGATGATGATGCCATTTGGAATGTTGGCTTGAACTTCAAGTTTGGCGAAGCTTCCTTGGGTGCTGTATACCTGAAGAGCAATGTTGATGCTGGTGATGCTTCCAATAAGGGCGTCGTTGTATCCGGTGCTTATGCTGGTGCAAAGGCTAACAAGGTTGGCAGCTGGGGCGTAAATGCTAAGTACTACAACCAGGGTGCTGGTACTTTCATCGCTCATACCATGGATCCTGCTTCTTGGAAAGACTTTGTATTTGAAGGCTTCAGCGGCTACATGGTAGGTGCTAACTACACCGTGGCTAAGAACATGATCGCTGCCGTTGAATATTTTGACCTGAAGGGCAAAGAAAGCGACAACCACGACAAGACTCTGTGGGGCCAGATGTTAGTAACGTTCTAATCCTAAGTGGATTAAAGGGTGGTAGTTCCCATAAAACTACAAAAAGCAGGACAGCGTAAGTGAACTGCACCCCAAATGTTAGACAAAAATAACATTTGGAGGTGCAGTTTTTATATGACAAAATTTAGTCATGAACTTAGGGCAAAAGTAATAAAGGAAAGTATTGCAGGGAAAAGTATTAGGATGCTTGCTAAGGAATTTAGTGTTGGGAAAACAACCGTAGGCACATGGATAGATAGGTATAGAGCTGGTGGAACGTCCCAATTATTACGTGTTAATAGACGGTATACACCTGAATTCAAGAAAAAAGTTATTGAATATAGGTGGGAACATGGGTTATCATTTATGCAAGTGGCAGCTCAATTTAATGTTCCCAATTCTGGTACAGTCTATCAATGGGAACATAAATACCTAACAAGAGGTAACTCTGGGCTGCTTTCAAAGAAGAAAGGCAGGCCGAGCAAAATGCCTAAGAAGCCAAAAAAGAAAGAAAATTTAACCCGCCTGGAACAGTTGGAAGCTGAGAATGCCCAGCTTCGCATGGAGAATGAATTCCTAAAAAAATTAGACGCCTTGGTTCAACAGC
>CAXYYS010000030.1:0-23077 GCA_964293585.1 uncultured Acidaminococcales bacterium | reverse complement strand
CGGCCGCAGAATTTTCTGCGCCAACCGAAATTTCTAAAGCAGAATTTTCTGCGGCCGCCAAAATTTCGGAAACTAAAATTTCTGCGGCTACCGCAAATTCGCAGCCGGAAATTTTAACGCTCTTTGCCGCAGGCAACATCAAAGGTTTACCGGAGGCGCTGCGTACCATCTTGAACGGAGGTTAAGCCCATGCATGTCTATCTCTTTTCCGGCATCGCCGTGGCGCTGGTGCTCGCCGAGCTGACCGGGTTTTCCCCCGGCGGCGTGGTGGTGGCCGGCTACTTAGCCATGTTTATCGAGCAGCCCCGCTGGCTGGCGGGAACGTATCTTGCTGCCCTGCTAACCTACGGCATCCTGGCGCTGGTAAGAAACCGGGTGCTTTTATACGGCCGCCGTTTATTTGCCCTGTACGTGCTCACCGGTATCCTGGTGGCGCAGATTGCCGGCTGGGCGCTGCTAAGGAGCGCCACGCCGGAACTAAGCCTTCTGGTTATCGGCTACCTGATCCCGGGTCTGATTGCCAAAGATTTTGCCCGGCAGGGAATTGTGCCTACCACTTTGTGGTTAGCCGTGGCAATTTTGGTGACGCGGCTGGTAGTTTTGGCCGGGGAGGGATTCTTATGGTAAGCGTAACCGGGAAACTCATCTCCAATTGGCCCGGCGCTCGCACTCGCCGTACAAAAATAAAATGTGTCGCGGCGCTTGTAGCTGCCAACCTGTGCTTTTTCCTGTTATGCCGGGCCGCTCTGGTAACCAGTCCGGCGCCGGATTACGCCCTTAAACTGCAGGCAGCAGTACAGGCAGATGCGGCTCAGCAAGTTCTGGGAGCCCGCCTGCTGGGCGAAGAATATACGCCCATCACCACGACCCTGGGCTCGCCGGCCGCCAAGCAGCTGGCAGCTCACCCGGATTTTGCCGCGGTAGCGGTGGAGATGCTGGACCGGGCCGGCGTACGTCAGGGCGACACGGTGGCCGTGAACATGTCCGGCTCTTTCCCGGCTTTAAACATCGCCGTACTGGCAGCGGTGCACAGCCTTGGCGCCATACCCGTTATCACCAGTTCTGTAGGCGCCACCACCGGGGCCGCCAACCGGCCGAATTTTACCTGGCCGGACAGGGAAGCACAATTAGTGCAGGCCGGGACCTGTTCCTACCGTCCGGCGGGGGTAAGCCTGGGCGGCGGCGCCGATAACGGCGGCGGCCTGCTGCCGGAAGGAATTAGTTTGGCCCGGCAGGCCGCGCAGCGCTCCGGCAGTTTGTTCCTGGACAGTCAGTCTGTGGACGACGCTATCGCTAAACGCCTAGCGCTGTACAAAGCGGCGAACCACGGCGCGCTGCCCGCCGCACTCATCAACGTGGGGGGCAACCATGTCATCTTTGGCGCCCCGGGCCACGCGGCCTTTTTACGGCAGGGGCTGACGGTGGGTTACCGGCCGTCCCTGGCTAAAAATCACGGCCTGGCAGCTGCGTTTGTGAATGCTCAGCGCCCGGTGTTACATTTTTTAAATATTGAACGGCTGGCCGCCGCGTACGGCATCCGGGAGCAAACTCCGGTGGGCCGGAGCCGGGTTTATTATACGCAAACCGTACCCCTGCCGGTACGGGTGCTGATAGTAATCTGGCTGGCAGGCATGGTGCTGATACTGTATCGGGGACAGACGAAGGGGTGGTGGCGGTGGGCGAACTAAAAAAGAACGTGCAGGCCAATACCCGCCTGCTCCTGGCCGGCGTAGCCTTTATCATCCTGGCCATCGTCATGGCACCGGCCCTGATGCAGTTTGAACATTTCAGCCTGATGGAACTGGTTTCCCGCAGCATCGACACCGGCAGCGTGGTGGTATTGATCAAGGCCTCGCTGCTCTTAACTGTGATCAACACGCTGCGAACCCTGCCCATCTTTTTGGGACCGCTGCTCCTGGCCGAAGGCCTGGGCACTTTTAAACACGGTTGTCCCTGGTGGGTGCGCTGGTCCATCATCCTACTCATTCCCTGCATCTTTGAAAGTATTTATCTGCTGCACGATATCACCTACGACTTTGGCGTGCCGGCGGTGACCATGATCCTGGCCATCTTCATCATCAGCAAGATGCAGAACCTGGCCCGCAGCATCGTGCACAAAGCCGTGGTCCTGCTCCTCCTGCTCTTCGGCGTGCAATGGCTGGACATCGTGCCTTTTTTGAGCCCCTATCATTTTGGCCGCGGTTCTCTGTCCGATTTGATCAAGACCACGGCGTACCTGAATTACGCCAGCGATACTTTTAACGTGATGGGTTTGTCCCTGTGCGTGATCTGCGTGGCCAACGCTTTTTTGCTGGCTCGCATCCTGAACCTGTACACCATTGAGATTCAGTCCGTGGAACAAAAACTGGCCCTGGAAAAACTTAATCACCAGATGGAAATCCAGGTGCTGGAAAACCGTTCTTTAAGAGAAATCCGCGCCCTGGTACACGATCTCAAAACGCCCCTGACCAGCATCCAGGGTCTGGCAGGCGTCATCTCCATCTCCCGGGATCCGGATTTAAGTAAGCAGCATGCCGATTACATCAGCGGCCTGGTGGATAAGATGAGCGTCATGGTAGACGAACTTTTAAACGAAGACAGCCGCCAGATAATCCGGGCCGAAGAACTGGCCCGTTATTCCGTGGCTCATATTCCCCAACTCAATGATGCCAGCACCGGCAAGTTCGAGCTGCGCATCCTGGCCAACCCGCTGATCAAGGTGAACAAGATCAGACTGTCCCGGGCCCTGATTAATGTGCTGCAAAATTCCTGCGAGGCCGTGGACGCTTCCCGGGGGTCCATCGATTTAACCGTGGACCAAACGGACGGCAGAGTCGTTTTTACCGTGACGGATAACGGTCAGGGTTTTATCGGCAACATTGATGATATCTGGAAGATTGGTTATTCCCAAAAACATTCGTCCGGACTGGGCATGGCCTTCGTCCGGGATATGATCCAAAAATACGGCGGCACCGTGACGGCGGATAATCCGCCCGGAGGCGGAGCCCGGGTAACGCTGGTTTTACCGGCGCTGCCGGATCAGGAAACTAAAGCTGCAGAAACAGCGCCTGTTAAGAGGCCCGAACAGAACGGAGGTGCGGCAACATGACAAAAAAGATTACCATCCTGGCAATAGATGACGAGCAGGATATTCTGTACACCCTGGCGGCTATCGGTACAGCGGTGGGCTGGAAGGTACATACGGAAAATAACAGTCTGGCGGCGGCGGACAAGGTGGCCGAGCTCCGGCCGAATTTGATCTTGCTGGATTACCATATGCCCCAGCAGAACGGCGTGGTTACCGTGCGCAAGATCCGCGAGGTGGACAGCAGGGTGCCTATCATCGTGCTGACCATTGACGGGCGGCAGGAACTGGCGGACGAATTTTTGGCCGCCGGTGCCAGCGACTTTGCCACCAAGCCTATCAAGGTGCCGGATCTGGTGGCGCGCATCAACGTGCATTTAAAATTACTGGCCAAGCAGCGGGAAGCCGAAGGCCGCAGCATCGTGAGCAAGGGCATCAACGCCGCTACGCTGGATCTGGTGCGGGGTTTCTGTCAGGCGCAGCCGGACTGGTTTTATGTGGAAGACGCGGCCCGGGAACTGGGGCTGGCCTATCAGACCACGTCCCGTTATCTGCAGTATCTGCACGGAGAGGGGCAGCTGCAGGTGGAAAATGATTACGGCAAAGTGGGGCGGCCCCGGAATCGTTATCGCAAAGTATAAGTTTCAGGGTGGGTTGTTTTTGTCTCTGCGCAGCTGTACAAAAATAACCTGTCCTGAATTTTCTGTAAAAAACTAATAAATTACAAATTGATAATACCCAGTTGACTAATGTATATTGTCGTACTACAATAAACACTATAATCTTTATAATCTCTGAAAAGTTTTCTTAAGAAAAACTTTACGGGAACGGGAAGAAGAGGCCGGGTGACTGTGCCCGGTCAAATGAGTCAACGAGGTACGGGAGATGCGGGTAAAATTACAGGACGTCCTGACACAGACGGGACATATGGTGATTGACGGTTCCATGGGGACCGGACTGGAACTTTTGGGTTGTACGTTTAAAGATGCATTGTGGACGGCCAAGATCCTGGCCGAAGATCCAGGCAAGGTGAAACAGGTACATCTGGAATATTTCCGGGCGGGGGCGGATTGCGGCATTACCTGCAGCTACCAGGCCACCATTCCCGGGCTGATGGCTCACGGCTACAGCGAGGCTGAAGCGGAAGAAATTATCGCCCGCAGCGTGGAAGTTTTCCTGGAGGCGCGGGAAGAATGGTGCCGCAAGGAAGCTGCTGCTTTAGGACGGCCTTATCCGCTGTGCCTGGGCGCCTGCGGTCCTTACGGCGCCTATCTGGCAGATGGCTCCGAATACCGTGGCCACTACGGCGTCACCGACCAGGTGCTGCGGGATTTTCATCAGCGCCGGGCCGAGATTTTGTGGACAGAGGGCGCGGATATGCTGCTCTTTGAGACGGAACCTTCTTTGCACGAAGCCCTGATCGAGGCGGAGATTGCCGAGCAATTAGGCGCAGCGTACTGGATCAGCTTTAGCTGCAAGGACGGACGGCAGACTAACGAAGGCGACGACCTGACAGAGTGTGCCAGGATATTAAGCAAAGACCATCCGCATCTGCAGATGCTGGGCGTGAATTGTACGCCGCCCAAGTTTATGACCGAAGCGATTACGAATTTAAAGGCGGGGACCCAGCTTCCCATCGCCGTATATCCCAACAGCGGCGAAGTTTACGACGCGGTGAGCAAGACCTGGCACGGCGCCACCGACAGCAGTAAAACTTTTGGCGAATATGCCCGGGACTGGTTCCAGGCCGGCGCCGCTGCTGTAGGCGGTTGCTGCCAGACGGCGGCCAGCCATATTGCTCAGGTCACCAAAGTACGGGATCAGTTGCAAGAAGAAAAATAAAACGTCCGCCCCGTGGACGCAGCTTAAATATTTTTTACAATGAGGGAAGAAGGCTTATATAGATGAAGAAGTTTTACGCAGCAGCGCTATTTTTAATTTTGGCAGTGGTCGCTCTGACCGGATGCGGCAGCCAGCCTGCGGCCAAGACCGCGGCTCCGGCGGCCAAGACGTACAAGGTGGGCATGGATGCCACCTATGCGCCTTTTGGTTTCCAGGATCAGAACAAGAAAGAATATCTGGGTTTTGACGTGGATATCATCAAAGCCATCGCCAAGGCGGAGGGATTTAAAGTAGAAGTGGACAACCTGGCCTTTGACGGTCTGATCCCCGCCCTGCAAACCGGCAACCTGGACATCGTCATCAACGACATGACCATCAACCCGGAACGCGCTAAAGCAGTCAGCTTCTCCAAGCCCTACTATACAGCAGGTTTAGGTTTGGTGCTCCGCAAGGACAACACTAATATTAAAAGCCAAAAAGATTTAAGCGGCAAACGTTTAGGCGTGTCCATCGGCTCTACCGGTGCCGAGGTAGCCCACAAGGTGCAGGGCGCTCAGGTGCGGGAATTTAACACTATCGTGGATGCGTTTTTGGAACTGAAGAACGGCGGCGTGGACGCGGTGATTAACGACAAGCCGGTGAACGAATATTATGTGCTGACCCGCGGCCAGGATTTCGCCAAGACCGTGGACGGCGATTTTGAGGTAGAGTATCTGGGCATCGCGGTGGCGAAAAAGAATACGGCGCTGCTGGAAAAAATTAACCACGGACTGGCCGCCATTAAGGCTGATGGACAGTACGCGGAGATTTATAAGAAATGGTTTGGCAAGGAGCCGCCCCAAGAAAAATAAAATCAATGCCGGCGTTCATGATCCGGAAGGAGAAAAGTAAAAAATACTGCAGGTTGCGGCCTGCAGTATTTTTTATTACGTTTTTCGCTTTACCATTAATTATTCTTTAGCGCCAGGGGATGCCAGCCCAGATTTTGCATCTTGGCCCAGGCTTCGGGCCAGTCTAAATTACGGACCGAGAAACCCGGACCGGTGTACCAGGTTTGGGTCTCGTGATTATAGATATACTCCGTATACCAGATACTGCCAGCGCCAAAACTGGAGCGGCCGTAGACAAAGACGCTGGCGGTGGGTATCACAATCCTGCTGCCGGAACTATCCGCCTTGCCGGTAGGTTCCAGTTGTATCTGTACGCCGTTGGGGCTGCCGTCATCCAGTTGTACCAGAGGGTAGGCATGTCCTGTAAATTTAACATATTCCAGATATTCCCGGATACGCTCGTTATGGCCCAGATAGTCACAGACACTGGCGGGATCAACGGTTGCAGTTAATAATTTTGAACCGCGGCCCCATTCTTTGTAGGTATCATAATAATAATGATAGAAACTTTGAATTTCACTTTTCTCAGACCAGGTAAACTTATTCCACTCGGCGCTGGAACCGTTCCATTTCGCAACCAGGTCTGTCACCCTGGTATACAAATGATAAACCTTCGTCTCCATCTTCTCATCATCAAAATCCGTAGGGCCAACTGTGGTCTGCAGCACATCAGTTTGAACCTGCTTCTCTGCGTCCAGATATTTAAGCGGCAGGATAATCTCATAGACGATGTTGTCTGCCGCAGCATTATTGGCGCCGACCAGCACTATTTCCCTTACCGGGAAAGGTGTGCCGCTGTTTTTCCATTCCAGCCAGGCTGGCGCAGCGGCGCCTTCCCTGGTACTGATAAAAGCACTATGGGCTTCCACTTTAGGAAAGGTGAGCACGGTTTGCTTTTTCTCTGTTCCTTGTACCAGTTCCTTTTTAATGACCAGTTGTTTACCGTTACTAAAATCCAGGGTCATCCTGTACAAAACGTTGGCGCCCTGAGCCGCCTCCCAATGCTTATCAAAATATTTACCGCTGTAGGTCATCAGCGTGTGCTCCGCATTAAAGACCACAGAATTTTTATCCGCATACCGCAAGGTGGTTTTTATTTCCTGCAGCGCCTGGCGGGCTTCGGCGTAGGCTTCCTGTTGCTTAAGACCGGTTTGCGAAAGCTTAAAAGAACTGCCAAAAATACCTATTATGCTGCCAAAGATCAGCAGCACGATGGTAATGCCGACTAGTAATTCTACTAAGGTGAAACCCTTTTTTGTAGACATAAATTATTCCTCTATAGATACTGGTTAAGCTTCAGAAAAAGGGGGACTGCTACTGCAGTCCCCCTTATGGAAATTTACTTAGCTGCCGGTTACTGCAGTTGTGGGAAAAGTAAAGCCCGTGCTTAAAGCTACAGCGTCTGAATACTCAGTATAGCCCAGATGCATGACCACGGAGCCTTCGGACAGGATCTTGCCGTAGAAATAATAACTCTGGGGCTGCGCGATGGTGTCATTATAAGCTATATTCCCTGCACTTATGAGCAGACCATAAATGATAGAACGGTAAATTCTTAAGCCTCCGTTGGCTGCCAACATCAATTTACTATAATCGGCAACATTGGCTGTGCTCGGTAAATAAATCTCGCCTTTGGCTAAAATACGTACACGACCGCTGATGGCTCCGTCTATTTTCAAGTCTCCATCGGTCACGATGGTTAAAGGGTCGTCACTATCATCCGTAGGTCCGACAATGGGTACCAGGAGATTTAAAGTACCGCCGCCTTTAATATAAATACAGGTGCCTGCGCCACCCTGTATGGTATAGCCGCCATACTGTGTGACCTGTGAATTAATATAATCCACTGTCGTCATCGCATTTTTGTATTTATTACTGCTAAAGACCTCGTCCGGTATGGTCAGGCTTGTCAAGTTAAGACCGGCGCCGGTATAGTTTCCCAATTGCTTGACGCCTTTATTACTTGTAATTTTGGCCGTGGCGTTGCTATAAATATTACCCGAAGACGCTGAATTACCGGCGCCTTGTAAAGTTACCTGTCCCTTGGCAACAACTAACGCATTACTAGCGGTGGTGGTTATAGGATTTTCTGTAATCGTTCCTCCGCTATCCGTCGTGGAATCCGTGGTGTAGGAACGGCTAATAACCTTCCGTTCTCCCATATATTCACCAATCGACGTAATATCATATTTTGTACCCGAAGCAATAGTAATACCGGTACCGGGAGTACTAATGTTAGAAATATAGACGGCATAGACCGGTTCTGTAGCTATACCCGTTCCCAGTTCTTGTAGTTTATGCAGATTCCAAAACTTATACTTTTTGGCATTAAAATTAGTAGCTGAAGTCAGCCAGGTCCAATCAGAGTTTTTCTGTTTTATTTGTGTGAGCGCCCTTTTATAACATGCTTCGGCAGCATACCAGGCCTGCTGCTGTTTTTGGTCTGTCATGGCGTTGGTCTTTTCCTGGGTCATCATAATAATCCAGGAGCCAGCTAAAATTGCCAGGAATAAGAGGAAAACCAGAGCAATAACGGTGACAGAACCTCGTTTCCCGTTCATTTTGTCCCCCTTCTTTATCAAAATCTGATAACTCACCTGCTCAACTAATCAAATCCCAGTTGTTTTTGATAAAATCCTTGATGGTATCAATGGTGCAATATTCCGTGTTAGAATTGTAATAAATGAAGTTATAATAGTAGCTATTACCGGTGCTGGTTAAGGAACGCCATATGTACTCACCACGGGAATATAAGGCAAATCCATAATAATAATAATCCAGGGTGGTATACCAACCGTTACCACTAGAATCGGAGATGCTTACCCACTTTTGCGAAGCAGGATTATAGTAGGTCCAGCCGTAATTATATTTATACTGCCGCGCCTGATACCACTTACCGTCAATTAAAGCGTAGCGGATATATTGATCATCCCCCAGGGGGTTGTTAAAATCTGTACTGCCGGCCATTAAGACACTGGCCGGGGGATCATAAGGCGTAGTCGCTCCTCCATTTAAAATATTAGAAAAACTACTGGTGTCACGCTTATATAAGACATACGGTTTAGTATAAATCTTCACCCCGTTGCTAAAAGTAGTGGTGGGGAAGGAACCGCCAAAAAATTCATTTTTGAAATAGTCCCTGATGGGCGCCCTGTTAGTCAACTGATACCAGATAGAGGCACTCTCAGGATTGAAATCCGGTAATTGGTTATTCGCCACCCGGTAGCGATCGTTATACTTTTTTAAGTAGTTATAAATATCTTTAACAAGTTGTTGCTCGTCTGCTGTTAATGTAGACCAGCCCGTCTTTAAATCATGTTCGTAATTGGTGCCGTAGCCTTCCCATTTATTTAAGATTTCAATAAAATTTTCCGTGGCCTGATAAGCCCCGATGGGAGTATTATCAACTACCTTAATCGTACCGTTACTATAATCCGTCGGCGTAACCTTACTGGTGAGGGTGTCTATCTTGGCGCTGCCGTTCAGCTGATATTGTACCGGCAGGGTTACCGTATATAGATTGGATTCCTTATTGTCATTTGTCGTAAACTTTTCGTATTGGACAGGAAAATCCGTCCCGTCGCCTGTAAAGGCGCTATTGGCAACTTCCTTGGGGAAAGTGATATTCTTCAGTTCTTTTTTGGAATCCGTGTCCGTGATTACCACATGAATCTGTTTATTGTTGCTGCCGCCGGTCCAGGCTACCGTCACCTGATAATTAACATTGGCGCCGTTACTTACATCCCAATGTTTGTCGAAAGCGGAGCCGGTATAGGTTAAGGTGGAAGCAGCGCCATAGGTATCACCTATGGCCGGCGCAGCATTGCTTTGATTTTTAATCTCATCTTTGTTGGCATAGCGCAAAGAAGTTTTTAACTGCTCCATGACCAGGCGCGCTTCTTCGTAAGCCTTTTCCTGGTTCAGGCCGGTCCGGGAGGCGATGGATGTACGCCCAAACAGAGCCACCAGGCCGCCAAAGACAATGGCCATGATTGCTATGGCGATTATTAATTCTACCAGAGTAAAACCTGCCCTCTTTTTCATCATATACCTCACTATCCGCCACTTACACTGGCGCCATGCACAAGGTTACGGAGATAAAAACGCTTAGGTCCTGCCCGTCAGTCTTTGCAATCAGGTATCGGTCGTATCGCTGGTCATCACATAGGTGCTCATCACAAAACTTTCCTGGGCCGGACTGGTCCAGGTAATCGTCACGCTCACAGGATACATATATTGGTCAGCAACTATGGTACTGGCTATTCCTGTATTAAGCTTCGTCAAATTCCCGGAGCGTACAATATTAGCCGTAAATTTTTCATTAGGAGTGGTAGCTTTATCCGGCTGGACTACATTCTTACCATTAGAATTGAGAGTAGCGATCATGTCATCCAGTTCTGCAACGGTTTTACCGTCCAACGTCTTTAAAAGTTCCAGACGTTCCGCTGCCACCTGCACGGCCTTTTCCCGGGTCGCAGCTTTATGCATGTAGGCAATACCCTGGGTAAAAAGCGCAGCCAAAGCAGCCAGCCCGATAGCCAGGACCAAAACGCTTACCATGCTGTCCACGAGGAAGAAGCCCTGTTTAGCTTTTAATAGTTTATATAAAGACTTCATAATTTATCCAACCTCCCAAAAATATTAACATACATATTTTGGTCATTTTGATTATACCACAGGTAATTATCTTTTTCATTATCAAAATTAGTAAAAAATGTATTACTACGGTAAAAATAATTTTGCAAAAATATTATATTATCTCATAAAATTATTAAATTGTGCATAAATTTATGACTATTAATGCTGATACCACTTATTGGTATAACCGGATCCGCTTATCTTTTTCAAAATATTTTACTAAATTGCTATAATAGACTATAATAATCATAAATATACATAAAATAACAGAAAGATATATAAACTTTCGGGAAAAGGGTAGTAACGTCATCGTTGGAAGGGAGTATTTTTATGAGTAAGGAGCCTAAGAATACCCAGGCAGAACCTACCAATGACTTATTCCGGGATGAAATTAAAAATTTATACGAAGCTGCGGTAAAGGAAGCCAACCTGGTGGTGTGGGAGTACGATATCCTGCAGCACCGTGTCATCATGGCTGATGACGACTTTTCGAACCGTGATTATAGTAACAAGTTCGGCCTGCCGAAAATTATTGAGAATGCGCCCCAATCACTGGTAGCGTATATTGATGAGGCCTATGTGGAAACTTTTGTGGATATGTACCACCGGGTGGAAGCGGGAGCGCCGGCAGCGGATTGCTATGTGTGGTATAAGCTGCGGCCGGGCATAGAACCACGTTACATGCACATTGCTTTAACCACGGTCTTTGACGCCCAGGGGAAACCGGTGAAGGCCTATGGTATGAGCCGGAATTTAACGGCTCAGAAACTGGCCCAGGAAGAGTATGAACGGTTATACAAACAACTGATGGGTAACCACCAGGATTCCGTGGGCAGCTTTCAGCTGAACTTGTCCAAGAATCTGTATCTGGATGGTTACAGCCCTTACCCCTCTGTGGTGCAAACCCTGCATACCCAAACGGCCGACGAGCATTTTGCGGCTACGGCGGCCACGGTCCTGAACAAAAAATTACAGCAGAAGATTATGCGGGAGTATAACTGTGCTCATCTGCTGCAGCTTTTTAAAGAAGGCACCAGACAGCTGGACCTGGATTATCCTACCGGCACTTCCTACGGGGGCGTGGTCTGGGTGCATACTATATTTTATATGACGCAGAATCCTGCCACGGGAGATATTGAAGGCATTAGTCATGTCTCGGATATTACCGAACAGAAACGCAACCAGGAAATCATCAGCCGCATGGCCAGGACCAGCTGCGATTATATAGGCGTGATTGATACCATCAATAATGCTTTTGACCTGCTGGACGGCGCCTGGCCGGAGCTTGGCGGCATCGAACGGAAAAAATTTGGTTATGATGAGGTAAGACAACGGCTGGCCACGAAGCATATAGACCCTGCTGAACGCCAGGCGTTTATGGAAGCCACGGAGATTGAGGTGTTGAGGCAGGCCCTGCTAAAAAATCCTCAGCATGTGGTCGCGTATCAGTTTTATTACCAGCCGGAAGATAAGGAATGTTTGCGCAAGCAGATCGTGTATTACTGGCTGAATGAAGATAAGAAAGAAATCCTGGTGGTGGAACAAGATGTGACGGAAGTCTACCGTGAGGAACAGGCCAGGATTGCCGAGCTGGAACAGGCCAAGAAAGCGGCAGAAGCTGCCAACGTGGCCAAGTCGGAATTCTTAAGCCGCATGAGCCACGATATCCGTACGCCCATTAACGGCATCCTGGGCATGACCTACCTGACCCGGGAAATGGAGCTACCCCGGGAAGCACGGGATAATCTGGATCAGATTGATACTTCGTCCAAGTTTTTGCTCAGCCTCATCAATGACGTGCTGGATATGTCCAGGGCGGAAAGCGGCCTCATCGATTTGCATCCGGAGCCTTATCCGGTGGACGAATTTCAGGCCTACATTGACTCTGTCCTGGGACCGGTGTTCAAGAGACGCAGCCAGACACTGACTTTTGAGATGGTGGATTTTTTGGAGGACCGGGTACCGCTTTTTGACAAGCTGCATATCAACCAGATTGTCTTTAACCTGCTTTCTAATGCGTCCAAGTATACGCCGGAAGGCGGAAAAATCATCTACCGGGTCCGGGAAAAAGGCTTGTCCCGGGGACGGATGCATATGACTGTGGAGGTCATAGATAATGGCATCGGCATGAGTGAAGATTTTCAAAAGCGAGTCTTTGAACCTTTTACCCGGGAAGACCGGGAAGACCAGGACAAGATGCAAGGTACCGGTCTGGGGATGGCCATCGTGAAGAAATTGTTGGATGCCATGCACGGGACCATTGGGGTTACCAGCAAGCTTAATGAAGGTTCCACTTTCAGGATGGACTTTGATCTGGACTGCATCACGGTACAGCAGGTGCATGCCGGTAAGACGGCAGACCGCGCTGAGGAGAGTGATAACACCAGGTTACAGGGGAAACATGTGCTGGTGTGCGAGGACCATCCTCTGAACCGGAAGATTATCGATACCCTGCTGCAAAAACAGGGGATGCAGGTGACGGATGCGGAGAACGGGCAGGAAGGTCTGAAGATTTTTGCCAATGCTCCTCTTAACTATTTTGATGTGGTGGTGATGGACATCCGGATGCCGGTCATGGACGGGTACGAGACCACCAGGAAAATTCGCGGCCTGAACCGCAGTGATGCGGGAACCACGCCGATTATCGGACTGTCGGCCAATGCTTTTGCCGAAGATATAAAGAAAGCCGAAGCGGTGGGGATGAACGCATATCTGGCTAAACCGGTTAACCCGCCGGACCTGTATGCCGCCCTGAGAAAACATGTACAGTAAGACTGCCGTGGCGCGGGTAATAATTACATAAAGTTAAAAAGCACTGCAGCTAAAAAACTGCATTGGTAAAATAAAAGTAGACACAATAAAAAATTAAAACCCCAATCCAGTCTTGTACTGAATTGGGGTTTTGTGTCCTCTAAACCGGTAAGTTTGGCGCCGGGCAGAGCAAAAGACATAAGCATCTTATGGTAAAAACGTTAAAGCACAAAGGAGTGACTGTAGATGAAAAACTCCTCCTGGCTTGGCTGATACTTTTTCTCCAGTGGCTCCAAGGTCTCATCGAAACGCTGCACATCTTCCTCTTGAATGTGCATTACCGGACTGTCAGAGTAAACCCATGCGCGTCCGTCCCAAGAGCCTGGTTTTAGTTCTTTAACCAGCATCGCCGTGGGGAAGGTCCCATCTGCAAGGCAAATATTGCGCTTTTTACAGCTTATAAAGCCACGGCTTATATAATTACCAGGATTGCCGAATATTACAATTGTGTCATAACCCAAAGAGAGGGCCTTTTTAAAAGAATGTTCCAGCAATATTTTGCCATAGCCCCTTCGCTGATACGCCGGCAAAATGGCCAGCGGACCGAAGGTGAGGATTTCCTTTTCTGCTCCGGTAGTATTTGTAAGCTTCGCTTTAGTATACATGATGCTGCCGATTATCTTACCATCAACTTCGAGCACAAAGTCTAATTCCGGTAAAAAATCTGGGTGTGTACGCATAATGTGGACTAAATAGTGCTCGCCACATCCAGGAACATATAGATTCCAGAAGGCTTTACGCACCAGGTTTTCTGTTTCGCGGTAGTCGTTGGCAGCCTCCCGGCGGATAAGATAAGCGCTGGCGGGGGTCTTGTTGGCATGAATATTAGTCATGATTTTTAATCCTTTCTATAGATAAAGGTAGATAAAATAAAAAACACTGCTCCCTAAGAAACATTACCAGGCACAACAATACAAGCGACCACACAAGTCACCTGTTGCAATTATGCCATTAAACGTTTCTTAAAAAACAATGTCCAAAAAGACACTCCCTTATATTTAAGCTGGTATTATTTTAACATATAGGGCAAAAGATGTCTAATTTTTGAGGAGGTCATCTCTTTAAGCTTCGTAAATATTCTTTTTGTGCCGGTGTTATCCTATAGCTTTCACACGCCTTTTGGATGGTCTTGTTGTGCACCCATTTATCAAACTGCTTACGCTCCAAATAAATTATAGCGGCACGCCATTGTTTGGCGAGGGCGGTGGCAAAAAACCAGGCCAGCATCATTTTGATATAGTAGGCATCGGATTTTACACCGGCAGGGATGTGCAGATATTCCTTTCTAAAATCTGCATCCAGAAAATGACTCATCAGCATCTTGATGCCAAACCTGCATTCATATACCTGCGTTGAGGAGGACCACTGCCTGATTTTAATTAGCAAGGCCCCCTTATTTTTTTTAAAAACTTTGGGAGACATGATATCGCAGACAGACCAGTTGTCCACATAAGGTAAGAATTTATCGAGTTCCCGGATGCATTCTGCGTACTCCTTGCTTTCCGAGATGAGCAAAGCGTGCAGCATGTTTTCGTCAAAATAGGCATGAGGGAGGGTATTGATAAAGGCACCTGCTTCCGGAGATCCTTGGATCCTTTTAGCAATTTTCCTGAGTTCCGGTACTCTGACGCCGATAATACTTGCCCTGGGAACCGTGGGTACTAATTTGCCGTGAAAGAGCGCATAGTCCTTATCCTGTACTTTGAATAGTTCTGCTGTTATAGTCATAGCGTACTCCTCTAAAACTTCTAATTATATATATGATACTATAAATACCGGGTAAAAGCGATATTGAAAAAATAGCCGTAAGGGATTTTCTTTTCCTCACGGCTATTTGTTGTTCAGTTACATCCAAGTAATTTTAAACAAAAGCAATCGTTATCAGTCAGTAGAAGATTTATTTTTTTTGGTAATATCTTTAGCGAGGAATTTCACTGTATTTAAATATGCTTCTTCTACGGGAGTAATGGTTTTTACCTGATATTTGCGATATTCAGTTTTAGCTTTGTTCATTATATTTTTTTCCGTCAGCAGCAGGTGTTGCATAATTTGCAACAAATGAATTTTGTTCCAACTCACCTTCCGTAAAAATATTTTTAATATGACGAGAAATCGTAGATTTATTTTTTTGGAATAAATCTGCCATCTGGTCAAGAGATAACCAAACTGTTTCTTCGTCAAAGGTAGCCGTAATTTTGGTCAACCCATCTTCTGTAGTGTACATAACAAGATTACTATCAGGTTTTTGATTCAAGTTTTCCATCCTCCTTGCCAGTCACACTTTTAACTTATTTGCCAAACATTTGTTTGTATATTTACATCATATCATAAAAGAATGCTTAAGGCAATCTATTATAAATACATTTTTACATAAATAAAAAATCTTTAAACTTGGCCAGGCGGCGGCTGTTTTAACTGGCGGTTATTTTTAAACCGATAATCCCCACCAGGAGCAGGACCAGGAAAAAGATGCGGGAGGCGTGCAGGGGTTCGTGGAACAGGATGATGCCCAGGATTAAAGTCCCGGCGGCGCCGATACCGGTCCAAACAGCGTAGGCGGTGCCGATGGGCAGCGTCACTGCCGCTTTGGCTAAAAAGACGAAGCTGGCGATGAGCCCGGCGATAGTTACCAGCGAAGGCCAGAGCTGGGTGAACCCCTGGGAATATTTGAGCCCGATGGCCCATGTGATCTCGAAAATGCCGGCGATGAGTAAATAAAACCAAGCCATGGTAAATCCTCCTTGTGTGCATAAAATTAAACATGAGTCCGACCGCCTAATAAAAAAGTCCTAGACACATTCCTTCAAGGCCTAACGGAATGGATCTAAGACAAAGTTACCCGGCGGTAAACTATTTATGCTATGAATTTATTTAAGTCTAGCATGCCGGAAAAGAAGTTGTCAAGGGAAAGGGAAACCGCTTACCGTAGGGTAGGCGGTTTTTTATTTTACAATAGATATTTCATCAGTCATCAACATCTATTCTTTCAATCTTAAATATAACAGGTCTGGTTCCATCACTGCAACAAGCTATCATTACTTTCTCGTCTTCCACGTTATAACAGGGACAGGGACCGCTGTTTTTATCAGCGCAATATTGCTGTTGTAACTCCGGATAGCATTTCTTGTCTATCACAGTAACTTTACATTGGTAGTGCATAATACATTCCTCCTATTAATTAATCTCAATTGTAATCGTTAGTTAATCTTTATGTAATGCCTTCAACATTTTAGCCATGTTTTCGCCAAGCTCAGTCATTGTAGCTCTTCCCATTTCATCAATATTCGCGGCGTTTAAGGACATTTTTTCCTGAAATAATTTTTTCATGGGAGCACTCCTTAACCCGGGCTGCAATTTTTATTACTTTTATTTTAATATTATATCATACTATTGCTTATTTTTTAGCAAATTATTCTTCCCCAAAACAGGAATCCGCCCAACCGGTACACGATAAAGGAAATTCCCGGATATTGAATAATTCTTGAGAACAAGTTATAATCAAAGTTAATGAATATTATACATGGTGATGTGATATGAAAAAAATTTTTTTATTGCAACTGTATTATGTCTAATTATACAAGTTTCCTTTGCGGCGAATCTGTCAAAACTGGTAATTTTACGTACTAATGATACTCACGGTTTTGACCAAAGAGCGGACGGCATAAATGGAATGGCTACCGTAGCGGCAATAAAGGAAGCTAAGTTTCCCGTAGTAGCAACTAATGTATTTGTGGAAGCAACCGGTAAAAACCTTGTACAGTCTCACGCTATTATTACCAAGGGTAATGTGAAGGTGGGAGTTATTGGGCTTACTACCCCGGAGACAGTCGTTAGCACTAATCCTAAAAATGTTTTAGGCCTTACTTTTTTGGCAGGGCAAGCTTTATAGTTGATAAAACTGCGGCGAAAGTAAAGGCTGAATTAGGTAAGAAACTGGGCCGCAGCAGTGTAACTTTGGATGGTGCAAGAGTACCGGGCGTAAGAACAAAGGAAACCAACCTGGGAGACTTTGTAGCAGATGCGTATTTGTGGCAGGGCAAAAAGGCACAGGTCTTAAGCGGAACTGTGGACGCTGCCATTGTGAACGGAGGCAGTCTGCGCTACTCTTTAAATAAGGGTACCATTACCAAGGGGAGCCTGCAGCAAATACTCCCTTACAATAACCAACTCTATATTATGAAGTTAAAGGGTAGCAAAATTTTGGAAATACTAGAAAGTGCAACCTGTGTTAGTCCGTTGCCACTAGGGGCTTTTCCTCAGGTTAGCGGTATTAGATACATTATAAATCCTTATGTTTCTTATGCTAGGGGAAATAAATATGATGGATCCGAATACTATGCCCCGGTCAAACCGGGCAGCAGGGTTACGATTGAAGAAATTGCAGGAAAACCTTTTGACGCGGAGAGAATTTATGCAGTTATCATGACCGAATTTCAATACAATGGCGGCGCCTCTTACGGTGGTTTAAGAGAGCTTGCCAGAAATGCTCAAAGCATTGGTTATCTTGATGTAGAAGCAGTAGAAAATTATTTTAAATCAGAACTACATGGTCAAGTGGGAGAGCAGTATAGCAAATCTGCCAATCGTATCAGGTATAGCAAAAATTAAAGAAAATTAATGATGCAGGAATATCTCAAAAATAACAGGATCCGTGTTAAAGACGGCCAGGACGAATATAATTATTAAAAATAAGATAACGAGTGGCAAAAGAAAAAGCTAGTTTTGCACCAGCAGTTTGGTGAAATACTAGCTTTTAATATTGCATTCAGAAATTCAAAATTTATTTTTTAAAATCATAAATAGTCATCCATTTGTCTAAGACATAGTGTATAATATTAATATAGTTATTATAAAAATAAGCTTTATTTACAAAACTAACTTGGGGTGTTATAATACAAATAGTTCTTGTACCATACCAAGAATTATCGGGTTACTATGATAAGGTAGTAAACCGAAAAGCTCTAACGCCCTGCCTTTGGTAGGGCGTTATCTTTTTATATAAGTAAAAATAAAGCTGAAAGGGTGGTTACAAATGGCATATAGTATAGGTCTCGATATTGGTATTACGTCCGTAGGTTATGCTGTACTAGCTTTGGATTACAATGAAGAACCTTGGGGCATTATCCGCATGGGGTCTAGAATTTTTGATGCCGCTGAACACCCAAAAGATGGTTCATCTTTAGCAGCTCCTAGAAGAGAAGCAAGAAGTGCACGTCGCAGGTTGCGCAGAAAACATCATAGGATAGAAAGAATTAAAGCACTTTTAATCAAGGAAAAATTATTAAGTCAAGAAGAACTTGATAATTTATATAACGGTCAGTTAAGTGACATTTATGAGTTAAGAACCAAAGCACTTGATAAAATAGTTTCTAACAGGGAACTAGCACGTATTTTATTGCATCTTGCTCAAAGACGTGGTTTTAAATCAAATAGGAAAGCAGACACCACAGATAAAGAGGCAGGTCAGTTATTGACGGCAGTTAACGATAATAGGCTTAGAATGCAACAAAATGGATATAGAACTGTTGGTGAGATGTTTTTTAAAGATGAATTTTTCAAGGAATATAAACGTAACAAGGGTGGTTCTTATTTAACAACAATCCATAGGGATATGATTAAAGAAGAAACGGAAAAAATCTTTGCTGCACAAAAATTATTGGGCAATAAATTGTTGACTAAACAGTTCTTGGATACATATTTGGATATTTTATTAGGGCAGAGGCAATTTGATGAAGGACCTGGTGAGCCAAGCCCTTATTCTGGTGCACAAATTGAAAAAATGATAGGCCGTTGTACATTTGAAACCGGAGAGTTCCGTGCTGCAAAGGCTAGCTATTCATTTGAATATTTTAATTTACTTCAAAAAATTAACCATCTGCGTCTCTTGGATAATGGACTAACTAAGAGTTTGGATGAGATCCAACGTAAAAAGATTATTGATCTGGCTTACAGCAAGGCTGACTTAAAGTATTCTCAGATTAGAAAAGTGCTTGGATTAGGCGAAAAAGTTCTCTTTAATACATTGGACTATTCCGATGGAATGGAGAAGGTAGAAAAGAAAACAAAGTTTAATTTTGTACCTGCGTTCCATGAGATGCGGAAGGTTTTGGATAAGGTTGCACCGGGAAGAATTAATTCATTAACCAAGGAACAATTAAATGCTGCAGGTTGGATATTGACTACTTATAAAGGGGACGAAAGACGGAGGGAAGAATTCCAGAAATTTGGTTTAGATAAGATAGATATTGAAGCATTATTAACAATAGGGAGCTTTAGTAAGTATGGTCATTTATCGGTTAAAGCTCTGGACAAAATTATTCCGTATCTGGAGCAGGGGTTAAATTATGATGAAGCATGTGTGAAAGCTGGTTATAATTTTAAAGGTCATGCAAATGGTAAAAAAGATATGTTATTGCCTGCAAATAACATTGAGATGGAAGATGTTACTAGTCCTGTAGTACGTAGAGCAATAGCGCAAACGATTAAGGTTATTAATGCGATTATTCGTGAACAAGGTTCAAGTCCTTCGTACATAAATATAGAGCTTGCCAGAGAAATGGCTAAAGATTTTGATGAAAGGAAAGAACTAAAGAAACGTATGGAGGAAAACCATGCCAAAAATGACCGCTTGATGGACCGTATTAAAAATGAATTCCATAAAGTGCATCCTACAGGTATGGATTTAGTAAAACTGAAATTATATGAGGAACAAGATGGAGTGTGTCCTTATTCTTTAAAGCAAATGAAAGTTGAAAGACTTTTTGAGCCGGGGTATGTGGATGTTGATCATATTGTTCCGTACAGTATTTGTTTTAATGATACCTACAAAAATAAAGTTTTGGTTATGACTGAAGAAAATCGCCAAAAGGGGAATAGACTGCCTTTACAATATTTAAAAGGGGAAAGAGCAGATAAGTTTAAAGTTTGGGTTAATAATAATGTCCATAATTATAGGAAACGCCAATTATTACTGAAAGAGCAAATTACTGAAGAAGATATGAATAAATTTAAAGAACGTAATTTGCAAGACACCAAGACGATGTCTAGATTCTTATACAATTATATTAATGATTATTTGCAATTTGCTACTTCAACTACAGGTAAGAAGAAACATGTAACAGCAGTAAATGGCTCAGTAACAGCTCATTTGCGTAAACGCTGGGGAATTAATAAAAATCGTGCTGATGGTGATACACACCATGCAGTGGATGCAGTAGTAATTGCATGCACTACTGACAAAATGATTAAAGATGTTTCCTGGTATTCTCAGTTTAAGGAACTTGAATATACACAGGACAAAAAAGAAACAGTTTTAGCCAATACAAAAACGGGACAGATTGTTGATCGCTTCCCATATCCTTGGCCGGATTTTAGGGCGGAATTAATGGCCAGATTGACTGATAATCCGAGCATTGCATTAAAGAAATTACATTTGCTTTATTATAGTGATAAGGATTTATCAACTATAAAACCGATATTTGTATCAAGAATGCCGCGCCATAAAGTAACTGGTGCTGCACATAAAGATACAGTGAAAAGTCCCAGGTTGTTAGATGAGGGGTTGGTTCTGGCTAAGAAGAATCTAACGGACTTAAAACTTAAGAATGGAGAAATTGAAAATTATTATGCTCCTGAAAGCGACATGATACTTTACAATGCGTTAAAACAACGTCTATTAGCATTTAATGGCGACGTAAAGGAAGCATTTAAAGAGCCGTTTTATAAACCAAAGGCTGATGGTTCCCAGGGGCCATTAGTGAAGAAAGTAAAACTATTTGAAAAGGCTACATTGACCGTACCAGTTCAAAATGGGACAGCTGTTGCTGAGAATGATAGTATGGTACGGGTGGATGTTTTTAAAGTTGAGGGCGATGGATACTATTTGGTGCCTATCTATGTTGCAGATACTTTAAAAGAAAAACTGCCAAATAAGGCAATAGTATCACGTAAGCCGTATAGTCAATGGAAAGAAATGAGAAATGAGGACTTTATTTTTTCCTTGTACCCAAATGATTTAATAAAAATTACACATAGTACATTGGCTAAGTTTATTAATAAAAATAAAGAAAGTACATTACCACAAGAATATGAAAAGAAGGAAGAATATGCTTATTATGTAAAAACTGGTATTACAACAGCGACTATAGCCATTATTAATAACGATAACACATATGAAATTGCAAGCTTGGGAGTCAAATCATTAACCAATTTCGAAAAGTATCAAGTTGATGTCTTAGGCAACTATACTAAAGTAAATAGGGAAAAGCGGCAAACTTTCCATTGAGGGGGTTTTGGTGTGGCCTACCGGAATCTTGTAATTGAAAGTCCTGCTATGATTAGTTGTCATAATGATCAACTAATCATTATGACGGGAGAGAAACATTCTGTACCTATTGAGGATATCAATGCCTTAATGTTGGAAAATAGACAAAGCACAATTACGGTGGCTGCTTTGGTGAGATTAGCCCAGACAGGTACTGTGGTTTACATGTGCGATGATAAACATTTGCCATGCGCTATTGTTAATCCATTTTTACAGCATACTCGCCATGTGGGAATCTTGCGGCTGCAAGAAATGCTTAGTCAACCGCGTAAAAAACGGTTGTGGCAGAAAGTTGTTATGGCTAAGATTAATAATCAAGCTCAATGTCTGGAATACTGTGGAAAGGAAGTTGAAGCTCATTATCTTAGGCAATTGGCAGAAACAGTTACAAGTGGTGATGTAAATAATGTGGAAGCGGTAGCAGCCAATTATTATTTTAAAATATTATTTGGCAAAGATTTTTCTCGTGATGGTGACGATAATCGCAATGCCTTATTGAATTATGGGTATGCCATTATGCGGGGGCATTTAGCGAGACTTCTAGTTGTCTATGGATTTTTGACAGCAAAGGGTATCCACCATAATAGTGAGCAAAATAGTTTTAATCTGGCAGATGACTTTATGGAACCGTTTAGGCCTGTTGTGGATTTGTTCGTCATTAGCAATTACGAAAAAGATGTTGTTATGAAACCAGACATCAGACGAAAAATATTTAATTTACTGAATGTAGATATGGAGTCTGGTAATCAAATACACAGTTTAAGTTATGCTGCCGAAAGATTGGTACAAAGTTTTAGCCGTTGCTGCCAAAATACTGAAGAGACTTTGTTGTTGCCACATTTATTAAAATACCGGCAACATTCTTATGAATAAGTTTATGAGGATGTTAGTATTTTTTGATTTACCGGTAAAAACGGCAAGGCAGCGTAGAGTCGCAACTGGGTTTAGGAATTTTTTATTAAAAGATGGATATTATATGGTTCAATATTCAGTGTACGCAAGAGTATGTAATGGTACAGATGCAGTGGAAAAACATAGAATAAGACTAAAAGCATATACTCCAGAAAATGGATCAGTCAGGTTACTAGTTATTACAGAAAAACAATATGAAATGATAGAAATATTAGTGGGAAAACTGCATGAAGAAGACACACCTTTTGCATGTGAGCAACTTTCAATTTTTTAAAAAAATCCGGATGAAATTAAATTTTAAAAGTGTTTTTGGAAAAACGAAATCCCTCTTACAGAAGTCTGTAAGAGGGATTTCGCGTTCCCTATTGTACCATACCAAAAATTACCAGGGAACTACAACCTCGGAATCTGTGCTGGTCAGGGTGGTTAAGATTGTACCATACCAAAAATTACCAGGGAACTACAACGGCAAATGTATGCGGAAGCATTAGCAAAGGATTGTACCATACCAAAAATTACCAGGGAACTACAACGTCGCGATCTGCAATGTATTCAAAGCCACTATTGTACCATACC
>CAXYYS010000029.1:0-23819 GCA_964293585.1 uncultured Acidaminococcales bacterium | reverse complement strand
CTAGCGGCAGCGCTTACGGCGTGAACGCTGATGCTTACGGCAATAACACAATCACCGGCACGGGCGCTACCAACCTGTCTGTAACTTCTTCGGAAGGCGAAGCTATCGGCTTTAATGCTGATGGTAAAGCGGCTGTCAATACGGCTACAGGACTGAAAGCCATTACGGTTGATGGAACTTCTACTTATGATGATGTTGTTGCTGGTCTGCAAGCTAATAATAACGGCGTCAACAATGTGACCATGGATGGCGCTCTGATTGTTAAGGGCAATACTGAAAAATATGTAGACGGCTTACGTGCATATGGCGGCACTTCTAAGAATACTTTGAAGGGCGTTACCGATATTATCGTGACCGGAACCGGCGAAACAGATACGGTTCATGGTGTGCGTGCAGCAAGTGGTACAGCAAGTAACGATATCACCATGAATGGTAAAATCAGCGCTACAGGTAGTACCGATTGGGCTTATGGCGTAGACGCTGTCAACGGTGGCGCCAACAACATTCAGGGTACGGTGACTTCTATCGAAGCCGAAGGTGAAGCAGGTCCTGTCTACGGTGTGCGGGCGGATAATGGTACGAATACCATTACCATGAATTCCGGCAAGGTTTCCGCTAAGGGAACTGATTTGGATGGCAGCAGACTTGCAGCTATCGGTACCTTGAATGGTGGTACGAACAACTTTACTGGTTTAACCAAGATTTCGGCTACCGGTACTGGTTATGGTACTGAAGAAGCTGGTGATGTAAGCGACGTAATGGGTATTTTAATCGGTGGTAGCAGCACTTTCACCAACGATTCTACTCTGGATGTTACTGCGGATGCTATGGGTACAGCCAATGCTATAGGCCTGCAAATTAATGACGGCGATAATACGTTGCCGACCCTTAACAGCCTGGCGGTTACTTCTGAGGACGGTACTGCCAAGGGCATTAACGCAGACGGTGGCACCAACACTGTTGAAGTTACTACGAGTGTGAGTGCAAAAGCTACCGGTTCCGGCAATGCAGGCGGCGTTAATACCACCGGCGATGCCGAACTGACCACCACTATCGGCGGTACTTTGACAGCCACGGCGGCTAACGGCGATGCAGCAGCAGTGAATGCTGCTTCCAGTGGTAATACGACAGTTACGGTAAATGGCACTACCACCGTGGAAGCTCCTAACGGCAGCGAATACGGCGGAGCTACCATCGTTAATAACGAGGGCACCGGCACAGTGACCTTTAATGCCAACGGGGCAATGAGTGCTACAGGTAACCGGGCCGGCGGCGTGAATGGCGCCGGAGCAGGCACCACTACCATCAACGGCAACGGCAATACCGTGACCTTGAAGGGCACAGATTCCAGCGCCGCAGCCCTCGTGACCGGCGGCTCCAAAGTAACATTGATCAACCTGAAGATGGATAGCCAGGCTCCGGATAAAAAAGCGTACAGTATTTTTGCTTACGGAACTGATGGCGCAGAAGTAAATCTTGAAGGCACGACCATTGCTTCTTCAACGACTACGAATAGCGCAGCCGATATTGCTTACCAGAACGGTTCTAGCGCGGTAGGTCAGGATTTGAATATCACTATTGACAGCACCTCCGGCATTACCGGTGCAGCCAATGTGGTTGATGATAGCGGTACGCCGAGTGCGGATAACGACAGCGCAGCTTTAGGCGCCATCAATATTACCAACGCCGGCACCTGGAACGTTACCGGCGATAGCAACCTGAATGCTAGCGGCGAGTCCAGCCTGACCAACACCGGTCTGGTGGATATGACCAAGGATGGCACCACGGCGGAGAAACAAGTTAGCAGCAAGCTGGCGGTAAAATCCCTGACGCATAACGGCAACCTGATCATGGACGTTAGTCCGGAAAAGGTAACCACAGGCGACCAGATTGTTACCACTACAACCAGCGGTAGCGGCAAAATCAAGGCTAACATCCTGGCAAGTGAACAGGATGCCACTTACAAAGATTTCCTGGATACGGCGCTGATCACGGCAACCGGTACTGCTGATGGAAACTACTCCGTCACCAACAACGGCGACAACAACTTGGAAGTCGGCAACTGGACTTACAGCCTGCAGCCGATGAAACAGGCTGACGGCAGCACCATCTACCATCTGGTGAACAACGACCTGCTTTCCAACAAAGGCAAGACCATTGTTAGCAGCGTGGTCAGCCCGGATTACTGGTATTACGAGACCAACGCTCTCTATAGTGACATCAACAACTTTAACGGCGCGCGCAAGGATCATGACGTGTGGGCGCATATGGTTCATAACAAGACCACGTTAAGCAACTTCTCGGATCAGAGTGGCGTGGATGATGTAGATTCTCAGTACAGCGGCGTGGTTGTTGGTATTGATAAAAAGTTTAGTCAGAGCGCTAAAGGCAGTTTCTGGGGCGGTATCATGGGCGGTTACGGCAAGGCTAGCGAAAGCTTTACCGGTGGCGACGCCGATTTGAATTCCGCACATGTAGGTGTTTACGGAGTATACCGTACCACTACCGACTGGTACGTGGGCAGCATCCTCAAGTACAACCGTTACAGCACGGATATCAGCTCTACCACGTCAGCCGGTACCGCTGGCGGCGTGCATACCAGCGATGACCTGAGCCAGACCGGTTGGGGCCTGAGTGTGATTGGCGGTAAACGCTTTACTAACAACAAAGGCTGGTTCGTAGAGCCGCAGTTAGAACTGGGCTACCACCGCATCAGTGAAGGTGACTACACTCTGGGCGGCACCCGCGTCAATGTGGATGCTATGACTTCTAAGCGCGTACGCGCCGGCTTCAATGTTGGCAAGACCATTGCTTACCAGAGCGGCGCTAACCTGGATGTGTTCGCTCAGGCTTCTATGATTCACGAGTTCGGCGGCGACGGTCAGATTACTGCCAGCAACAAGTACTATCCGAATAACGGTAGCGACAACCTGGAAGCCAAATTTGACGGTACCTGGGGCCAGTACAAGCTGGGCTTGAACTACAACACCGCCAAGGGCGATAACGGTATCCTAGCGCTGACTTATAACCAGGGCAGCCGTCGTCATAGTCCTTTAGGCTTTGAGCTTTCTTACAACTGGACATTCTAAGTTAAAACTTGATGTTCCAGTAAGCAGTTAAGGTTTTGAATTAAGTTTCCCAATTACTTAGCTCTTCTCCATTGTCCCCTGTTGACCTTCGGGTTGGCGGGGGACATTTTTTATGGCAGATAAATTTTGCAGAGTTAGTATATTAGTATAAAGGTTGGCGGAAAAAGTTTACAGGGAGAACGCAAAAAGTTTTTCTGGCCCCGGGTATGTTATAATAGAAACATAAATTTTAAGGAGGTTCCCATGCGTATCTTACATACGGCGGACTGGCATCTGGGCAGGATTTTTCACGGCCTGCATCTGACAGAGGAGCAGGCTTATGTGCTGGACCAGCTGGTAGCTTTAACTAAAGAAGCCCGGACGGACGCGGTACTCATTGCCGGGGATATCTATGACCGGGCGGTGCCGCCTACTCAGGCGGTAGAACTTTTAAATGAGACGCTGAACCGGCTGATTAAGGAGGCCGGTCAGAAAGTAATCTTAATCGCAGGCAACCACGATAACCCGGAGCGGTTAGGTTTTGCCAGCGAGCTTTTGGCCGGACAGAATTTATTTATTTACGGGCCGCTCGCAAAAACGGCGGCGCCGGTAGTTTTGCAAGATCAGTTTGGCCCGGTGTATTTTGCGCCGCTCACTTACGGGGAACCTTTGGCGGCCCAAACGATTTTGGGAACGGAACTCAAGACGCACGAGGATGTGGTGCGCCGCCAGATAGAACTGATGCTGGCGCAAATTCCTGCGGGCGCTCGCAAAATTGCGCTGGCCCACGTGTTCTTAACCGGCGCCACGGAGTCGGACAGCGAACGCCCTTTAAGTATCGGCGGCATGACGACGGTGAGCAAAAATGTTTTTGCTGCTTTTGACTACACGGCTCTGGGACATTTGCATATGTGCCAGAGCTGCGGGGAAAAAATCCGCTACGGCGGCTCCCTGCTCAAATATTCTTTTAACGAGACCAGCCAGAAAAAAGGCGTGCATATTTTAGATGTGGACGCCCGGGGCAAATTTACGGCGGAAACCATCTCTTTGACGGCCCGCCACGAATTAGGCTGCCTGGAGGGAACTTTTGCCGAGCTTTTGCAAAAGCCCCGGCCGGAGGACCAGGCCAAGTTTTTACAGATTACCCTGACGGATCCGCTGCCCATTTTGGATGCCAAGTACAAACTGGAACAGGCCTATCCCCACATCCTGCATTTGCAGTACGCGCGGCTGACGCCCCAGCAGGACCAGACGGGTTTGGCGCCGGGCAAGCAGCAGCTGGATCCGGCGGCGCTCTTTAAAAACTTTTATCAGCAGACGGCAGGACGGGAACTAACGGCGGCGGAACAGCAGCTTTTAACCCAGGCTTTAACGGAGGCTGCCCGGGAGGAACAGGAATCATGAAACCGGTCTTTTTACACATGCAGGCTTTTGGACCTTATGCCGGGGAACAGGACATAGATTTTACCAGGTTGGGGGATAAGAACTTTTTCCTCATCACCGGTCCGACCGGCGCAGGAAAAACTACTATTTTAGATGCCATGACCTTTGCCTTGTACGGTACGGGCAGTGGTAATTTGCGGGACGGCAAAGGGATGCGTTCCGATTATGCCCCGGTGGAATTTCCCACCCGGGTGGATTTTACTTTTACCCTGGGGGAGCGGCGGTTTACGGTAAGCCGCAGCCCGGAGCAGGAGGTAAAAAAGAAACGGGGCGAGGGCCAGCATCTGGTGCCGGCCCAGGCGGCGCTCCAGGAAATTTTGGCGGACGGCGGCGCCAAAGTTTTGGCGGCCAAGGTGGACCAGGTGACGGCTGCGGTGACGGAACTTTTGGGTTTTAAAGCGGATCAGTTTACCCAGATCGTGGTGTTGCCCCAGGGGGAGTTTCGCAAATTTTTGGTGGCGGAATCCCAGGACCGTAAAACAATTTTGGAAACGATTTTCCGAACCGGATTTTATAGCCGTCTGGAAAAGATTTTGGATAGCCAGGCTAAAAAATTACAAACGGCGTATGACGACGCCAAAGCTAAACAAGATTTGTGGCTGGCTCAGTTAGAATTAATAAAATTAGACGAGCTGGCGCCAAAAATTGCGCAGCTGGAACAAGAAAAAGCCCGGGCCGATGCGGAGGTAAAAACAGGCGCGGCGGCGCGAACCGCGGCTCAGGAAAAGTTAAGCGCGGCCCAGGTTACGGAAAATAAATTTACGGAACGGGAACTGGCCGCGGCGGCTCTGACCAAGATTACGGCCCGGGCGGAGGAAAATGCCCGGCAGCGCCTGGAAGTGGCGGCGGCGGAAGCAGCGCTGACTTTGCAGGAACCTTACAGCGCCGCGCTGACGGCTTATAAATTCTGGCAGCAGGCCCGGAACGAGGAACACGGTTCCCATGGGGCGTATGATACGGCGGCCCAAATTTTGCAAACCTGCCGCGCTAAATTGCAGGGCAGTTTGGCAACTTTGGCTCCGGAAGCGGTGGAAGCAGAACTGAATCAGGCGCTGGATAAGTTGCAGGAAGAAGCGGGCAAGCTGGCGGGAGTCAGCAGCGCTTTGCAGGAACTGGCATCTAAACTGGTGGAGGGCAAGCCCTGCCCGGTGTGCGGTTCTCCTACGCATCCCAGGCCGGCGGATCAAACCGCGGCGGCCCACGCCACCCTGCAAAAAGAAATTGCGGCCAAGAAAGCCCAGGCTAAAGCGCTGCGGACTTTGCAGCAACAGCTGGCAGCCGCAGAAAAAAACGTAGCCGGTGCCCAAAAAACCTGGGAGGCGGCGCAAAAAACTTTGGCGCTGCAGGAACAGGAATACGTAGCTGCTACCGCCAAATTTAAAACAGCTTTGGCCGCCAGCAAATTTACCGACCAGCAGGAATTTTTAAACGCTGCCAGAAAAATTGCCGGCCTGGATAAGTTACGGGCGGACGTGGCGGCTTTTGAAAAAGATGTAGCGGCAGCTGCGGCCAGAAAAAAACGGGCGGAGGCCGCTGTGGCAAATTTACAGCGCCCGGAACTGTCCCAAGTGCAGGCAGAATTTGACCGGACTACTGCCGCTTACGATGCGGCGGTAAGAAAAGCAACGGTCCTGGGGGAGCAGCTGTCCCTGTATAGCAAAGGCGCTCAGGAACTGGCAGTTTTGGCGGGGCGGATGGCTAAATTTAGCGCCGCCTACCAGCTGGCGGCGGGCCTGGCCGAAACAGCCAAGGGGAATAATGCCAGCAGGATTTCCCTGTCGGCCTTCGTGCTGCAAACGATCTTGGACGATGTGCTGCTGGCCGCCAACCAGCGGCTGGATACTATGACCCAGGGACGCTACGCCTTAAAACGCAGTCTGGTTTTGGGCGACGCCCGTAAAAAAAGCGGTCTGAACATCGAGGTGACGGATGCTTATACCGGCGTGGCCCGGCCCGTAAAAACATTAAGCGGCGGCGAGTTGTTCTTAGCGTCTTTAGCTTTGGCCTTAGGCTTGACGGATGTGGTGCAGGCTTATGCCGGCGGTTTACGTCTGGATACAATCTTGGTGGACGAAGGTTTCGGTTCTTTGGATCCGGAAGCTTTGGATGCGGCCATCTCGGCTTTGACGGCGCTTCAGGAAAGCGGTCGTCTGGTAGGTGTCATCAGCCACGTGGCGGAGCTGGAAGAACGGATTCCTACCCGGCTGGAAATTATCCCCGGCGAGCGGGGAAGCGTAGCTAAATGGCATGTGTAAGAGCTGTTGCTGCCGTGCGGGCGCATTGCTAAATGGCATATTTAGCTGTATAATGAATAATATGGATAAATATCTGAAAAATACGATTTAGGGTTTACCATCCTGCACCAAAATTGCTGACAAGGTGGATAAATCTTATAGGTGAAGGGAAGCTCCTTATTTATGGAAGATAATTCGCGGTTCTTAGTTAAAACTACTGCCAAAAAATTATTTGCGCCTACGCTTTTCTCCGGGGTCATGGGATCCATGAGTCCTATCTTAAATTGCTTTTTGCTGGCGTATTTTTTAGGCAGCGAAGCCATGGTAGTAGCTTGTTTCTTTTTCCCCATCTATACTATGTGGAACGTGTGCGGTTACGGTATCGGTATCGGCGGCAGCACTTTGTTTTCTCAGTATCAGGGCGCCGGTGACCGGGAGGGAGCCAACCGGGTTTTTCATAAAGCTTTGTGGATGATTGTGGTAGCGGGGTTAATCTTTGCTGCGCTGCCGTTTTTAAATTTGCAGGGTTATGCGACGCTCTTAGGCGCCACCCCGGAAATTTTACCCCTGGCGGTGACTCAGGCCCGGGTGGTTTCCGTAGCTACGGTCCTCAACATGCTCTATTTCGTCTTGTACTTTTTCGTCCGCAGCGACAGCGATCCGGAGCTGGCTTCTACCGGCGCCGCCATCGAAACCATCATGGAGTGCCTGGCGGATATTGTGTTCCTGGGCGTCTTTAAATTTGGTATCATCAGCGTGGCCCTGGGCATGATGGTAGGTTATATAGTGGCTATCTGCATTTTCCTACAGCATTTTAGAAAGGCGGATTCTACCCTGACGATAGGTTTTACCCGGGCATCCCTGCAGGATCTGGTACATTTTTACGAGAACAGTATCGGCAGCGCCATCGAGCAGTTGGTGACGCCGCTGAGTTTTATTGTCTTTAACAACATGGTGCTGCGTTATCTGGGCATGGACATGATGGCCGTGTGGGCCGTCTTAAATCCTCTGCAGGGCGTGGATATGGGTTTCATGAGTGGCGGTAACAATGCCTATGTGCCTATCGTCAGTACTTTTTACGGCGAGAAAAATGGCAACGGCGTGTACATGGCTTATGTGGCCGGCGCCCGGCGGGTGCTGATGGTAGCTTTGTGTGAGCTGGCCGTGTATGTAATTTTTGCACCGCAGATTGCGGATTTCTTTGGCAGCGGTCTGGGTGAGATGCGGAGTGAGTGCATCACGGCCTTGCGCTTGTATGCCGTCTGCCTGCCTTTCTATTTCCTGAATTCGTATCATTTTAGCATCCTGCAGACCGTGGGACAGCCGCTTTTGTCCGGTATTCTTTCCACTCTCAGCAATCTGGTCGTACTGGTAACCTTTGGTTCCTGGGCCCTGGTGCATATGCACGCGGCCGGTTTCTGGTCCGCCTGGATGAAAACGGAAGTGGGCATCTTTGTGCTGATCATGGCGTTGTTCCCGCTTTTGACCCACATAAAAGGCTGCGGTCATTCCCTGCGGGACTATTTTAGTTTTAAAAATGATTATAAGGGCGAGTTAAATATGCTTTTGCACGGCGGCTTTGAGGAACTGGAAGATTACCAGGATATGGCGCGTTTGTTCTTGAAACATCACGGTCTGGAGTCTAAAGCTACCCGGGCCTGCCTGATCATGGAAGAGGTGCTGCAGTATTTGATTAACACCGGCTTTAAAATTAAGGAAGGCAACTATGTGGATTATAATATTTATGTGCGGCCGGACGACAGTGTGTTCATGCGTATCCGTTCCAACAGTAAGTATCTGAAGCTGTCCCGCATGCAGGATATCGTGGATAAGGCCGGCGTGGGCGAGCAGTTGGAGCTGCGCATGCTGGTGGGACTGGCGGAAAAGCTGGACACCAATAAGATTAACGGGCTTAACAGCCTGACGCTGGATGTGTAAAAGTTAGCGCTGGTTGTGCGCAAATTTTTGGCGTGCCGGCGGTAAGAAGTTGCATAAATTTTGCAGGCAGAGGTTGTGGAAGGGAGGTCACGGGCATGAAAATTTTAAAAAGCTTGCTGCTCATCCTGGTGACGCTCTTTTTGTGCACCGGCTGCAGCGGCGATAATTTTAACAGCACCATCATGCTGGTCACGCAGAACACAGATTTTAACGATAATGGCTATAGCCACGCACTCTGGGCCGACTTACAGCATTTTGCCCTGCAGACCAGGGTCCTGACCCTGGCCAATCCGGATGATAAACCTTTGCTGGACGTGGTTACAACGGCGGTACAGCAAAAACCGGGACTGCTTTTTATCAGTTCCGATGCGGACAGCAATCCGGAGCTGGAACCTCTGGTGAAGCAGCATCCGGAAATTACGTTCGTGATGCTGGATAAACAGGAAGCTTTTATTCAGCCCAACTATATGGCGGTGTGGGTCAAGAGTAACGAAGGCGCTTTTTTGGCCGGTTATCTGGCCGGGCGCATGACCACTACCGGCAAGGTAGGCTTTGTGGGCGGCATAGAATCAGCCAGTATCGACCGTTTCAAATACGGCTATCTGGCGGGTGTAGCTTATGCCGGCCAGGAACGTGGTCAAAAAATTACGGTGGATGCCCGGATGGCCGGGACCTATGTCAGTCAGGGCAAGGGGGCCTGGATGGGAGGGGCCATGTATGATGCCGGCTGCGATATTATTTTCTGTGCTGCCGGTGAAACCGGTCTGGGCGTGTTCCAGGAAGCTGCCCAAAAGAATAAATACGTGATCGGCGTGGACGTGGACCAGCAGGATTTGTCCCCGGAACATGTTTTAGCCAGCGCCCTCAGCGATTATTCCGTGGTCATCCGTCAGGTGACAGATATGTATCTGAACCGGGAGCGGATGCGTCCTCCGGCCGATACGGGTCTGCACAGCCGGGCTACAGGGCTGGCGCTGAATGAACGGCTGGTGCCCTATAATGTGACCAGGTCTATTAACCGGATCAAAGAACTGGTGGAGGCCGGCCGGACTTTGGAAACGGCCCATGGCCGCAGCATCCGGGTGCCGGATAATGAAGCCAGCTATCAGGAATTTTTGAAGCAGTTGTAAAATACAGAAGCAACACCAACGTAAAAGTAAGCTCAACGCAGAAAGACGAACTGCAAGCAGGACAGCGAGGCAGAAGATGGAGTGGCGCAACTATTTTAAAAATTATTTTACCCGGTCGGCAAACACCGACGGGGAAACCATCCGGGCAGCATTCCGGAAAAAGTTGCTGCTCCTGGTGGTGTGCGCCTTCGCGGTAACATTTAGCATCGCTTACTATATGCAGACCCTGCAGGCGGACGAACGGGCCCGCAGCTATTTGGCCGGCGAGTTGGAATTTATCTGCGACCGGGTCAAAAATTCCCGCTACAGCGGCCAGCAGCTAAAGGTAATGCTTAACGACGACCTGGTGGCTAAAGCCAGGAGCTTTGCCCTGATGCTGAAGCTGCAGCCGGATATTGCCGCCAACCAGAAAATTTTGCAGGAATCCTGTGAAGATTTTAATTTGGCCGGCGTGCGTATCACGGATGCTACCGGCGAGATTGTGGCCGGTTATCCGGAATATTATGTGGGCCAGTTTAACTACGGCAAACATAAAGAAACCTTAAAGTACATGCCGCTGATTAAGAATAAAGAGCTGGTGATCGTGGACGGACCGCGGTTGAGCTCAGACCTGCGGGCGGATTATTATATGTACGTGGGCGTGGCGCGGCTGGATGAGCCGGGCCTGATTCAGATTGCCACGGAAGCTACGGAGTACATGAAGTATCTGGATGCGGTTTCGTACCGGGCGCTGGTGGCCGATTACAATATCGGTGACATGGGGCAGTCCTATATTTTTGACAAGACCGGCACGGCAGTAGGCGCTACCATGGAAAAACAGGTGGGGCTGAACCTGGAACAGCTGCATCTTAACCAGGAAAAATATGAGATGCCCACCGGTTTCTTTAAGACCACGCCTAAGGATGGCGTGCCATCCTTGTGCGCTTATGATAAGCACGACGATTATATGGTGATAGCAACTTATCCGGAAAGTGAGATTTACGCCAAGCGTAACAGCTTGCTGGCCTGGAACGGCGTCTTGTATTTCCTCTTGTTCTTAGCGGTGTACGCCCTGGTTTCCCTGCTCTTGGAAACTGCCGTGGTCAAAAATATTTTCAACGTCAACAAATCTTTGAGCGAGATCACGGAAGGCAACCTGGACGAAAAAGTCAATGTGCGGGACTACCAGGAATTTGGTATGCTCTCCAACGGTATCAACAGTACGGTGGACGCTTTGAAAAAAGCTATCGCCGAAGCGGCGGCCCGTCTGGACCGGGAACTGGAAATGGGACGTATCATCCAGAGTTCGTCCCTGCCCAATAAATTCCCGCCCTGGCCGGAAATTAAAGATTTCGATATCTTTGCCGACATGCAGATGGCGACTCAGGTGGGCGGCGACTTTTATGATTTCTTCCTCATTGGCGACAAGCTGGGTTTTGCCATCGGCGATGTGTCCGGACACGGGGTGCCGGCTGCGCTGTATGAGATGACGGCCCGGACCCATATTAAGAATCTGATGCTGGAAGACGGCGATCTGGGCGCAGAATTTGCCCAGATTAATAACCTGCTGTGCGATAATAACGAAGCCATGATGTTCGTGACGGTCTTTGCCGGGGTGCTGGATTATAAGACCGGACTGTTGACCTGCATAAACGCCGGTCATAACAAGCCGCTCTTAAAACAGGATGGTAAGTACGACTGGCTCATGGAACGCAGCGGCCTCTTAATGGGCAGCATGGACCACGTGAAGTATAAACCTTTTACCCGCCAGCTTAAGCACGGGGATGTACTCTATATTTACACGGATGGTATTACGGAAGCCAATAATAAGGCGGACGAGATGTTTGGCAATGACAGGCTGCAGAATTTATTGAACAGCGATACCACCGATGACGTGACGGTGATCACAGAGTCCATAAAGAAAGCGGTCCACGATTTCTCCGAAGGTTTGGAACCGGCGGACGATCAGACCATGCTGGTCATCAAATGGAATTAAAAAGTTGAAGTAAAAAAGCTACCGGCAATTAAAAAAGCTGCGGCGAAAAACGAAGGTGTTTTTCGTTGCAGCTTTTAAATTTGTGAAGTTAAAATTGGGACCGGCGGGTGAATTTCCGCCAGGTTATTTTTTACGGCGCCTGTGTTGCGGAAGACGTTTTATTTTGCAAACTTCATGATGTCGGTGAAACCGGCCAGTTCGAAAACTTCCATTACTTCGGGGATAACGCCCTTAATAACCAGAGTACCTTTGGCGGCGTTCATATGTTTTTGGGCAGACAAGCAGACCCGGAGACCGGCGCTGGAAACATAATGCACCTGGCTCAGGTCCAGAGTTAAGTCTTGCACGCCGTTTAACTCTTCCTGCACCACTTTTTCCAGTTGGGGCGAGGTCAGCGTATCCAATTTTCCGGCGACGCTTAAAATTAGCTGGGCGCCGTTTTGTTGCTTATCTATTGTCATGTTGATTACCTCCGGTTCCTTATCTTTCTCGTAAAATAATTTTCGCAAAAGCATTTTGCAAAAAATCTTTTGGCACGATTACTACCTATATGTGGCAAAATCTTTATTAATGTCTTTATCATAGCTTATTTAGCGGATTTTGTCTAATAAAATCGTACCGGCCAGGTGAAAGTGGCGGCAGCTTTACATATTTGCCGGTAAATTTTTGCAAATATGCCTTGACGATACGGGGGTAAACTGCTACCATAAATACAATAGGTTGTATTGTGCGACTTAGTAAATCACTAAATAAGGGATGTGAAGGTATGTTAGAGCAGGAATGGTTAGGTGCGCAGAATAAGATTGGTATCGATATCTGGCGCAACAAGTACAAGAATGACGGCGAAACTTTTGACGCCTGGGTGGAACGTATCAGCGGGCATAATAAGGATGTGGCGCAGCTGATCCGGGAACAGAAATTTTTATTTGGCGGCCGGATTTTGGCTAACCGCGGTCTGGAATACGCGGGCAAAAAGATTACGCTCAGCAACTGTTACGTGATGACGCCGCCCGAAGATAATATTGAAAGTATCTTTGACCGGGCGGGCAAGCTGGCACGGACTTACAGTTACGGCGGCGGCTGCGGCATCGACATCAGCGGGCTCAGCCCCCGGGGCGCCCACATTAATAATGCGGCCAAGGAAACCAGCGGCTCTATTTCTTTTATGACCCTGTACTCCCTGGTGACGGAGCTTATCGGCCAGAACGGCCGGCGCGGCGCGCTGATGATTTCTATCGACTGCTCCCATCCGGATGTTTTAGATTTTATCAAACTCAAGACAGATCTGGAAAAAGTTACGAAGGCCAATATTTCCGTGCGTCTGTCTAATGAATTTATGGATGCGGTAAAAGAGCACAAGCCGTACCGTCTCCACTATACCCGCAAGGAAACCGGCCAGACCATCGAGAACGAGATTAACGCGGCGGAGATGTTCCATCTGATTGCGGAAACCAACTGGGATTACGCCGAACCGGGCGCCCTGTTCTGGGACCGCATCAGCAGCTGGAATTTACTTTCCCATACGCCGGAGTTTAGTTATGCCGGCGTGAATCCCTGTGCCGAGGAACCTTTGCCGGCCGGCGGCAGCTGCCTCTTGGGCAGCATGAACCTGGCCAACTTTGTCAAGGATCCTTTCACGGACCATGCGGCTTTTGACTACGAGGAATTTAAACGCTGCGTCGGCATCGCTGTCAGGGCGCTGAATGATGTTTTGGAAGAAGGCCTGCCCCTGCATCCGCTGAAGGAACAGCAGGAAAGCGTCAGCCAGTGGCGCCAGATTGGTCTGGGCATCATGGGCCTGGCGGACCTGCTCATTAAGCTGGGCGTAACTTACGGCACCAGCGAAGCGGTACGTCTGTGCCATAATATTGGTTTTGCCATGGCGGATACGGCTATCGCCACTTCTGCCCTGCTGGCACAAGAGCAAGGCAAGTTCCCCAAATGTGATACGGCAGCAATCATGAGCACCCCGTATTTTAAAGCCAACACCACGCCGGCCACCGCCGAACTGGTTAAGCAGTTTGGTCTGCGCAATTCCCAGCTTTTAACCATCGCGCCTACCGGTACCCTGAGCACCATGCTGGGTATCAGCGGCGGCATCGAACCCATCTACGCCAACTTCTATGAGCGCAAGACGGAATCCCTGCACGCGGCGGATGTGTATTATAAGATTTACACGCCTATCGTGGAAAAATTCATGAAGAACCACAATATTAAGGACGACAGCAAGCTGCCCGAATATTTTGTGACCGCCATGACGCTGGATTACAAACAACGTCTGGCTATGCAGGGAGCCTGGCAGAAACATATCGACGCCAGCATCAGCAGTACGGTGAACGTGCCCAACAGCTTTACGGTCAAGGACACGGAAGACATGTACATGCTGGCCTACGAGAGCGGCTGCAAAGGCGTGACCATGTTCCGGGACGGCTGCAAGCGTGCGCCCATCCTGGATACAGATGCAACCAAGCACACCACGCCGGCAGCGGGCGAAGGTTTAGCCCGGGGCGAGATTGTCAGCGTCACCGACGACGTGGTAGGCAAGAAGAAGAAACTGATGACCGGTTGCGGCAGTTTGCACTGTGTGGCGTTCTTTGATCCCACCAACGGCGCTTTGCTGGAAGCCTTTTTGAGCAAGGGCAGCACCGGCGGCTGCAATAACTTTATGATCGGCCTCAGCCGGATGATCAGCGTTACGGCTCGCGCCGGCGTAGATATTTATACCATCGTGGACCAGCTGAACAGCACCGGTAACTGCCCGTCCTATTCGGTACGGCGCGCAACCCGGGGCGATACCAGTAAAGGCAGCTGCTGCCCCATGGCGGTTGGCAACGCTCTGCTGGAAATGTATAACGAGGTCCAGGCGGAGATAGCGCAGCGGGAAGAAGCTACGCATAACGCCCCCGTGGTGAAAGTGAGCGCCAAACCCAAGGCGGTGGCCAAGGTGAAGGAAAGCATGTTCTGCCCCCAGTGCGGCGAGCCTTTGACTTTCGAAGGCGGCTGCAATATCTGCAAGAGCTGCGGCTGGAGCAAGTGCTACTAAAAGCGCGGCGCTAAAAAAGCGGTAACGCAAAAAATTGGGCACTGGCAAAAATTTTGCCCACACAAGAAATTAGAAGAGGAAGAGGATTGCCTTACGGCAGTCCTCTTTTTTGGCGCCGCGGGAGAAAACCGTTTAAAATGCGCTGACGTTTTTTAGAAAAATGATATAAACAGATATGAACATGTTCATATCTGTTCTATTAATATATAGACAATGTCAATATTGTGTGATATGACAAGCATTCTACCTAAAAAAGAAAGTTTAACTATAGAGTTTAAAAGTGACCGCAATTATCTTTCTGATACAGACTTAGTTGATACTATTGTAGGTATTACTAATACGGAGGGCGGCATGTTATACCTTGGTATTGAGGATAACGGTGAAGTAACCGGTCTCCACAAAAAACACAGGGATGTCTTACCGGTAATTTCTTTTGTTGCTAATCATACAATACCATCAGTATCAATTCGTGCCGAAATAATTGGCCAAGATGGGAAAAGCGTACTACAGCTAGCAATTCCTAAAAGCAAACAAAATATCGTAGCTACTTCTAACGGAAAAATATTAAGGCGGAGATTAAAAGCCGATGGAACTCCGGAAAACATACCTTTGTATCCTTTTGAAATCATGGGGAGGATGGCTGATCTGGGAATATTCGACTATTCAGCGCAACCATTATCCAATGCAACGCTTGCTGACTTTGATCCCACTGAAGTACTTAGACTTCGTAAAATAATTTCCAAAAAGCATGGAGAAAGTTCTTTGCTTGAACTTAATGATGAAGAACTCTTTAAAGCGATGAGACTGGTTGCAGATATTAACGGCAAATCTATTCCTACTGTTACAGGAGTTTTGTTAATTGGTAAAGAATCGGTAATAGAAAAATTGTTACCAACGGCACAAGCTGCTTTTCAAGTATTGGATGGGACCTCCATACGTGTGAACGAACAGACCAGAAAGCCTCTGCTAGCGACATTTGAAATATTTACTGATTTATTAAAGCCTTGGAATCCGGAGAAAGAAGTGTCTGATGGCTTATTTCGCATACCGGTACCAGAATTTGATCAGGATGCTTTTCGGGAAGCATTAATAAATGCTTTTTGTCACAGAGACTATTCTTTATTGCAAATGACCAGGATTTTGATAGACAATGAAGGTTTAACTATTAGTAGCCCGGGAGGATTTATAGATGGTGTTACTTTAAAAAATCTGCTTACCGTGGAACCCCATGGAAGAAATCCTGCCTTGGCAGATGCTTTAAAAAGGATTGGCCTTGCCGAGCGGACGGGAAGAGGCATAGATAGGATATTCGCCGGATCAATTATTTATGGGCGTCCGCTGCCGGATTATTCGGAGTCATCTCCGGCGAATGTTAAAGTTTTCATTGCCCGTTCCCACCCAGATGTAGCTTTTATGAAGATGATTGCCGAGGAACAAGATAAGGCGGGTCACTTTCTTTCAATAAATTCCTTGTTAGTTTTGTCCACGCTTAGATCTGAACATCGTTTGGATATTAAAAGAATGGGAGAATTAACAAATATTGGTGAAGGAAGGCTTAAATCTATAGTTGAGACATTAGTTGAACAAGGATTAGTTGAAGCAAGAGGAGGAGGACGCTGGCGTACTTATATTTTAAGCGCAGGCGTCTATCGTACTTCACATAATACCGCAGCCTATGTTAGACAAGCTGGCTTTGAAAAAGTTCGGCAACCGGAATTAGTTTTACAATATGTAAAAGCTCAGGGAAGTATTACTCGCGGTGAAGCAGCAACATTATTGCATGTAAGCAATGTTACTGCATACAGACTTTTAAAACTGCTGGTTCTTGAAAAAAAATTAAAGATGATAGGGAAGAAACGCAATGTAAAATATTTACTTGTTTAAGGATGTACAGGATTATGGTATCGCCTTGTAGGTAAAGCAAGAAAACAAGTTGCGCGGCAGCCTGCCCTGCGATATAATAAATTAATAATGGTTAAATATTGGAGGCACAGAACATGTTAGATATGAAGTTTGTCCGGGACAATCCGGAAAAAGTAATCGAGGCTGTGAAGAAGCGTAACGGCACTTTGAACCTGGATGAGTTTTTGGCGCTGGACAAAGAACGCCGGGAAATTACCCAGCAGGTAGAAGGTTTAAAGAGTCAGCGTACCCTTGCCTCCCAGGAAATTGGCAAGCTGAAAAAAGCCGGCCAGGATACGGCAGCCAAACAGGCCGAGGTTCGGGAGATGGGCGCCAAAATTAATGCTGACGACGAAAAACTGCGCAGCGTGGAAGCACGTCTGAAAGAAATTATCCTGACCATTCCTAACATGCCGGCGAACGATGTGCCTGTAGGCAAGAGCGATAAGGATAACCCCGTGGTACGTACCTGGGGCGAACCTACCAAGTTTGATTTTAAACCCCAGGCGCACTGGGATATCGGCACCAAGCTGGATATTTTGGATTTTGACCGGGCTCACAAGATCAGCGGCGCCCGTTTTGCCGTATACAAAGGGTTAGGCAGCCGTCTGGAACGTGCCGTCATCAACTTCTTCCTGGATCTGCATACCCAGAAACAGGATTATATTGAGTTCTTCCCGCCCTTTATCGTCAACAAGGACAGCATGATCGGCACCGGTCAGTTGCCTAAGTTTGCCGAAGATATGTTTAAGCTGGAAGGCCTGGATTATTATCTGATTCCTACCGCCGAGGTGCCCGTGACCAACCTGCACCGGGACGAGATTTTAAAAGGCGAGGACCTGCCCCTGCATTATACCGCGTACACCGCCTGCTTCCGTGCGGAGGCCGGCAGCGCCGGTAAGGATACCCGCGGTTTGATCCGCCAGCACCAGTTTAACAAGGTGGAGCTGGTTAAATTTACCAAGCCGGAAGATTCCTGGAAAGAACTGGATTCCTTAACGGCAGACGCCGAGGAATGCCTGCAGCTCTTAAAGCTGCCGTACCATGTGGTACGTCTCTGCACCGGCGATATCGGTTTCAGCAGCGCCACCACTTACGATTTGGAAGTATGGTTGCCGGAATCGAACTGCTACCGTGAGATTAGCAGCTGCTCCAACTTCTTAGACTTCCAGGCCCGCCGGGCCAATATCCGTTTCCGCCGGGATGCCAAGAGCAAACCGGAATTTGTACACACGCTGAATGGTTCCGGTCTGGCAGTTGGCAGAACCGTAGCCGCCATCCTGGAAAACTACCAGCAGGCGGACGGCAGCGTCATCGTGCCGGAAGTTTTGCGCAAGTACATGGGCTGCGATGTGATCCCGGTACCGAAGAAGAAATAAACGGCGCCGTAAAATTCCTGATGTAAAAAACACACCGGTAAAATTTAAAATTTACAACTAACAGGTGAACCTGAAACGGTTCGCCTGTTTTTTTGTGGTTGCGGCCTAAGAATTTAAGCCGCAACTTCTGCTGCAGCCTAAAAATTTAAGTTGCAACTTCTGCCAACGCCGCGTAAAAATTTAATTTCCAGGTCGTCACAGGAAATTCACAAAGGCCTCTTGCAAAATTCCTACAAGTTTGCTATCATTAAATCATACTAAAAAAGTAGAAATTAAAAAATCTAAAAATAAGCGGCGCAGCTAAAACGCCGGCCTAAATTTACAAAGGAGCGAGCAAGATGGCAACCTTATTGCAAGTACAGGATCTACACGCCAGCGTGGATGGCAAGGAAATTTTACAGGGACTGAATTTAGAGATCAAGGCCGGGGAGACCCATGTGCTGATGGGACCTAACGGCGCCGGTAAGTCCACGCTCATGAACGTGGTCATGGGCAACCCGGAATATAAAGTAGAAAGCGGCAGCGTTTGTTTTAACGGGGAGGAGATAACTCACGCTAAGACGGACGTGCGTGCTAAAAAAGGCATCTTCATGTCCTTCCAGACCCCGGAAGAAGTACCCGGTGTCTTGCTGGAAGATTTTCTGCGTCTGAGCAAAAGCACCGTCAGTGGTAAACCCCAGCGGATTTTTGGTTTTAAAAAAGAACTGCAGCACACCATGGCCGAACTCCAGATGGATGCGGCGTACGCTAACAGATATTTGAATGTGGGTTTTAGCGGCGGCGAAAAGAAAAAGACGGAGATTTTACAGATGCTGACCCTGCAGCCAAAGTTAGCCATGCTGGATGAAACAGATTCCGGCCTGGACGTGGACGCGGTAAAAATTGTCTCGGAGGGTATCCGTAAATTTAAGAACGCGGACAACGCGCTCCTCATCATTACCCACAACGCCAAGATTTTGGAAGATTTGCAGGTGGATTTTGTACACGTGCTGGCCGGCGGCAAAATTATTAAGACCGGCGGCCCGGAATTAATTGACGAGATCGGCAAGTACGGTTTCCATAGTTTAGAAGCAGGTGAGGCTCGTGAGTGAGAAATTACAAAAGCAAAAAGCAAATGTTGTGACGCCACCGCAAATTCAGGAAGTCAATCGTTCTTTGTACGATTTTAAAGACGCGGAGCATGCGGCGTACAAAACTGATGCCGGCTTAACGGAAGACATCGTGCGCCAGATCAGCAAAGAAAAACACGATCCGGCCTGGATGCTGGAATTTAGATTAAAGGCTTTACAAATTTATAACCGGGCGGCTATGCCGGGCTGGGGTCCAAAACTGGACGGACTGCACATGGAAGACATTGTTACCTACGTGCGTCCGGATACGCCCATGCGAGGCAAGTGGAGCGAAGTACCCGCGGATATTAAAAATACTTTTGAGCGGCTGGGCATCCCCGACGCAGAGAGAAAATCCCTGGCCGGCGTGGGCGCTCAGTACGATTCGGAAGTGGTCTACCATAATGTGCGGCAGGAAGTGGCTGCCCAGGGCGTGGTGTACACGGATATGGAGAGCGCCCTGAACGGCCCCTACGCCGAACTGGTCAAGAGCCATTTTATGAAATTAGTTCCGCCTACGGATCATAAGTTTGCGGCCCTGCACGGGGCCGTGTGGTCCGGCGGCTCTTTCGTCTACGTACCGGCGGGGGTCCATGTGGACATTCCGCTGCAGTCGTATTTTAGGCTGAACGCCGCCGGCGCCGGCCAGTTTGAACACACGCTCATCATCTTAGAGCCGGGTTCCTACTTACATTTTATCGAAGGTTGCAGCGCGCCCAAGTACAACGTGGCCAACCTGCACGCCGGTTGTGTGGAACTGTATGTGGGGGAGGGCGCGCGGCTGCGTTACTCCACCATCGAAAACTGGTCCAAGAACATGTACAACCTGAATACGAAGCGGGCTCTGGTGGCTAAGGATGGCATCATGGAATGGGTGTCGGGTTCCTTTGGTTCCCACACTTCTTTCCTCTATCCGATGACGATTTTAAAAGGTGAACGCGCCCGCATGGATTTTACCGGCATCACTTTTGCCGGCGCGGGCCAGGAATTAGATACAGGTGCCAAAGTTGTCCATGCGGCGCCTAAAACCAGCTCGCATATCAGCACCAAATCTTTGGCGAAAGACGGCGGTGTGTGCGCCTACCGCAGCGAAGTTACCATCCTGCCCCAGGCGGCGGGAAGCAAAGCGGCGGTAGCCTGCGATTCTTTGATGCTGGATAATCACTCCCGTTCTGATACTATTCCCGCCATGGACATCCGCACCGACGATGCGGACGTGGGCCACGAGGCCAAGATTGGCCGCATCAGTGACAGCGCCATCTTTTATCTGATGAGCCGGGGTATTAGCGAAGAAGAAGCCCGTTCCCTTATCGTGAGTGGTTTTGCGGAACCGATTGCCAAAGAACTGCCGCTGGAATACGCGGTAGAAATGAATAATTTGATTAAACTGGAAATGGAAAATAAACAAGGCCAGGCCGGGGAGGGGACAAGATGAACGCAGTACGTAAAGAACAAGGGCAGCAGCTGCTGCAGCCCCGTAACATTTCCGCTCCGGCGGATAGGCCCTGGCAGACAGTGCCGGCCGTAAATATTTTGCCTGCGCCGACCTGGAAACATCTGGGCGTGAACGCGGCCAGCTTTCCAGTTTTGGCTAACGTGAGCGGCCGGGCCCGGACCCTGCCGGAACAGTTTGTAAATTTGGCCACGGGCATGGGTCCGGCGGCAGAAAAATTTGTACTGGACCACAGCACGGAATACCACCTGCTGGAAATTCCCGCGGGGAAACAGGCAGAGTTAATAACCCTGGGACATACCCTGGGCAGCGGCGAATATGTGGGTGACGTGACTTTGATCCACGCCGGCGCCGGCAGCAGCGTGACCGTGCTGCAAAGTTATGTGGGCACGGAACAGGCCAAGCCCAAGATGAAAAACATTTTGGTGGAGCAAACCCCGGTCACAGTTGGCGCACAAATAGATACCGGAGACCGGTCTGCTATAGCGGCGCCTAAAAAAGGTGAGGCTGCCGCCGTGACGAAACTTTTACCGGCGCAGCATGCGGGGCTGACCAAGATTATTGCCGAAGACGGCGCTACCGTGCGCCTATTCCAGGTGCAGATGTTAGACAAGCAGAGCCATCATTTTAGCGACGTGGGCGTTACCGTAGGCGCCGGCGCTAAGGTAGAAATTTACCAGGCGGAGCTCGGCGGGGCCCAGGCTTTTGCCGGCGGGCTGGCCGAACTGTCCGGCTATCAGGGCCGCTTTACGGCGGATACCGTGTACTTTGGCGACGCCGAACGCAAAATTGATTTAAATTATGTGGCCCGGCATACGGGTAAGAAAACCCGCAGCCAGATGCGCGCGGCCGGAGCTCTTTTTGCCGGCAGCGACAAGATTTACCGGGGCACCCTGGATTTTAGAAACGGCGCTGTCAAAGCCGTGGGCCACGAGACTGAGGAAACTTTACTTTTCAGTCCTGCTGCCCGCAACCGCACCGTGCCTTTGATTTTATGTGATGAAGAAGATGTGGAAGGCCAGCACGCGGCTTCCATCGGCAGGATGAGCCCGGCCCGGCAGTTTTACCTGCAGTCCCGGGGTTTAAGCGAAGCGCAGATTAAACAACTGGCGGTAGAAGCCATGTTTGCCCCGCTGGTAGATAAGCTTCCGGACGAAAAGCTCCGGCAGCAGGTAAGGGTATATTTGGGAAGGAGTATCGCAATTGACTAAGCAAGATTCCATCGTGGCGCAGTTTCCGTTGCTTAAGCAGCAGCAGGACGGCAAGCGCCTGGTATATTTAGATAGCGGCGCCACCAGCCAGCGGCCTCAGGCCGTGCTGGACGCGGTGCGTGCCTTTTATGAAGAAGATAACGCCAATCCCCATCGTGGGGTGTACCAGTTGGCGGAGCGGGCCACGGCAGCCTACGAAAATTCCCGCCAGGTGGTGGCAGACTTTTTGCATGCGGCGCCGGAGCAGGTAATCTTTACCCGCAACGCTTCCGAATCTTTAAATTTAATCGCTTACTCCTGGGGCCTGAGTAATTTGAAAAAAGGCGACCGGGTGGTAGTTTCCATACTGGAGCACCACAGTAACCTGATACCCTGGCAGCAGGTGTGCCGTGCTACCGGCGCCGTGCTGGAATTTTTGTACACGGACCGGGACGGCAAGCTGACCCAGGCCGAAATTGCCAAAAAAATTGTGCCCGGCGTTAAATTAGTGGCCCTGACCCATGTGTCTAACGTGCTGGGACTGATCTCGCCGGTGGACGAGGTGTTCAAACGGGCCCATGCCGTAGGCGCAGTCTGCGTTTTAGATGCGGCTCAGAGCGCGCCGCATCTGGAGCTGGATGTAACGAAGCTGGGTGCTGATTTCTTAGCCTTTTCCGGCCACAAATTGTATGCGCCTCTCGGCATCGGCGTACTCTGGGGACGGAAAGAACTTTTGGAAGCCATGCCGCCTTTCTTGACCGGAGGTGACATGATTGATTCCGTGCGGGAGCAGGATGCCACCTGGGCGCCCCTGCCCCAGAAATTTGAAGCCGGTACTCAGAATGCCGGCGGCGCCGTGGGATTAGCCGCGGCTATTAAATGGATGCACAGCGTGGGACGGGAAACCATCCAAAAACGGGAAGCAGAAATTTATCAGTACGCTTGGGAACAGCTGACACATCTGGAACATGTGATCGTGTACGGTCAGGCCGACGGCCCCCGTACCGGCGCCATCGCTTTTAATATCGAAGGCGTTCATCCCCACGACGTGGCGACTATTCTGGATGCTGACGCAGTATGCGTACGGGCGGGTCACCACTGCGCCCAGCCGCTGCTGAAGCATTTAGGATTGACGGCGTGCGCCCGGGCCAGCTTTGCGGTGTACAATACCAGGGAAGATGTGGACGCCTTAGTGGCCAGCATCAGGAAAGTGAGGTCGTGGCTGGGTTATGGAGCTTAAACAGATTTATACACAGATTATTACGGAGAACAGCCGTTCTCAGGCGAACAAACATGAGGTGGCTCATGCTACCCATGTGCTGGAAGGGGTGAACCCCACCTGCGGCGACGAGATTACTTTGGAACTGCGGGTGCAGGACGGCGTTATCGAAGACGCGGCTTTTGTGGGGGATGGATGCGCCATCTCTCAGGCCAGCGCCAATATCATGATTGATTTGATTAAGGGTAAGACCGTGGCCGAAGCGCAAAAGCTGGCGGCAACTTTTACCGGGATGATCAAAGGCCAGGTGACGGATGAGGCCAGCCTGGACGAGCTGGAAGATGCCCAGGCCTTTAAGGATATCGCGCATATGCCGGCGCGGGTGAAGTGCGCGACTTTGGGGTGGCATACGCTGGATGAGGTACTGGGGAAAGAGAACAAGTAGCATTACCAGAGCTAATTATAGACGGGGGCTGTCTTTGTATTCGCCGTCGTGTCGGCAGCAAGGTTCTTTTGACGATTAGTCGCCGGGGCGTTACCCGGCTTCGTCGAGCCGACACATACGGCTGCACAAAGGCAGCCCCCGTTCTATAATTGTTTTCGTAAAATTAACTGGTATTGCTTTCTCTCTCCTATAGAACATAGTAAAGCAAAGATTGTCCCAGGCTTGAACTTTATGATTTCACTTCTTCAACTTCGGAATCACCAGTCCGTCTATGCCCGCCATGTCCAAAAG
>CAXYYS010000028.1:0-24353 GCA_964293585.1 uncultured Acidaminococcales bacterium | reverse complement strand
CCTGGCGGCTTCAGTGAATGCACGTTACCTGGAATTATTGGGACAGAAGCCAGAGTTTCCGGAAAACGGTTACCACGGCCACGATATTATTGAGACAGCTCAGCGGATTGTAAAGAAGTACGGCGACAAGTTTTTAAAATTGGATGAATCGGAACGTTTAGAACAATTTAAGACTATTGCCTATAAAGAAAAGCTAGCGGCATTAAAAGAAGACCTGGAAGCATTTAATGTGCATTATGATGTTTGGTTTAGCGAACAAACCCTGCACGATACACATAAGATTGATGAAGCATGTAAGTTGCTACAAGACAAAGGTTATATGTATGAAAAAGATGGCGCACTTTGGCTTAAGTCTACTGCTTTTGGTGATGATAAGGATCGGGTAGTAATCCGCGAGAACGGCGTACCAACTTACCTGGCGGCAGATATTGCTTATCATAAAAATAAGTTTGAACGTGGGTTTGACAGGGTCATTAATGTGTGGGGGGCCGACCATCACGGTTATATTGCCAGGATGAAGGCCGCTATGGCAGCGCTAGGTTATGATCCGGAGCACCTGGAAATTCTCATCCTGCAGCTAGTGAGCCTGTATCGAAACGGCGAGCTGGTAAAGATGAGTAAGCGGACGGGTCAGACCGTGACCTTGAATGAGTTGATTGAAGAAGTAGGGGCAGATGCAGCGCGTTTCTTCTTCGTGATGCGTTCTATCGATAGCCAACTGGACTTTGATTTGACACTGGCTAAAGAAAAAAGTAATGATAATCCGGTTTTCTATGTGCAATACGCTCATGCCAGAATCTGCAGTGTTTTGAAACAGATGCAAGAAGTAGGCGTGCGTCTGGAAGGTACGAATAAGTATGATTTGCTGGTGGAACCTACAGAAGTGGAACTGATTAAAAAACTGGGTGAATACCCGGATTTAATCTCTACAGCTGCCAAAGACCGGGCGGTACACCGTGTGGCTTTTTATGTGCAGGAATTGGCAGGTTTGTTCCATTCATTCTACAACCAGTGCCGTATTATTGGCGTGGATAATGATTTACAGCAGGCACGTCTGGCTCTTGTATTGGTTGTGAAACATGTCCTGGAACATGCGCTGGGAATTTTAGGTGTCAGCGCACCTGACCATATGTAAGAGCGTATAAAGGGGTAGTGTGGTTAAGTATGCCAGGTATGTTCTGGCTGCAAGAATAATTATGAGGGTTGACGACAAGCGAAAGGGATGGGAGAGGAAATGACAAAGTATATTTTTGTTACCGGCGGCGTGGTATCATCTTTAGGAAAAGGCATTACGGCAGCTTCTTTGGGAAGACTTTTGAAAAGCAGGGGTTATAAAGTAACCGTGCAGAAGTTTGATCCTTATATTAACGTGGATCCGGGTACGATGAGTCCGTACCAGCACGGTGAAGTTTTTGTGACGGACGACGGCGCAGAAACGGATCTGGACTTGGGCCACTATGAAAGATTTATCGACATTAACTTATCCAAACGTTCTAATGTTACTGCCGGCAAGATTTACCTCTCTGTTATTAATAAAGAGCGCAGAGGCGATTATTTAGGCCATACTGTGCAAGTCATCCCCCATATTACCAACGAAATTAAAGACCGGGTGTACAGGGTAGGTACCTCGGATAACGCTGATTTTGTCATCACAGAGATTGGCGGTACCGTAGGTGATATTGAAAGTCTTCCTTTCCTGGAAGCAATTCGCCAGGTTAAAAAAGAAGTAGGTAAGAATGATGTTATCTATATCCACGTAACTTTGATTCCTTATATCAAGGCTGCTGGAGAGCTGAAAACAAAACCCACCCAGCACAGTGTAAAAGAACTGCGTAGCATAGGTATTTCCCCGGATATCCTGGTATGCCGCAGCGAGCGCCCCATCTCAGAGGATATGATTGCCAAACTGGCCATGTTCTGTGACGTAGATCCGGATGCGGTTATCCAAAACGTAACGGCAGATAGTATCTACCAAGTTCCAATGTTGTTAGAAGATCAGCATATGGATGAGATTGTGCTGAAGAAACTGGATATGGAAGACCGCCCTAAGGATATGAAATCCTGGCATGATATGGTAGCTCGTATCTTGAAAAAATATGACAGCAAGGTAACTATAGCCGTTTCAGGTAAATACGTGGAATTAAAAGATGCTTATATCAGTATTACGGAAGCTTTGAAACATGCTGCTGTCTATAACAAGACGGAGATAGACATCCGTTGGTTGAATGCAGAACAACTGGAAGAACCTGGCACTAATATGGATGAGGTCATGAAGGATGTGGACGGAATACTGGTACCGGGTGGTTTCGGTGACCGTGGCATTGAAGGCAAGATTAAGTCCGTGCAGTATGCCAGGGAACATAAGATTCCTTTCTTTGGCATCTGTTTGGGCATGCAATGTGCTGTTATCGAATATGCACGGCATAAATGTGGTCTGGAAGGAGCTAACAGTTCGGAGTTTAAACCGGACGGACCCTATTCTGTCATTGATCTGATGTCGGACCAGGTAGATGTAGAGGATAAAGGTGGTACCATGCGGTTGGGCCTGTATCCTTGCAAGATTTATCACGATACATTGACGCAGAAAGCTTACAATGAACCCTTAATTTACGAGCGTCATCGCCATCGTTACGAGTTTAACAATGCTTTTCGGGAAAAGATTCAAGGACAGGGCCTGGTATTGGGAGGTACTTCTCCCGATGGTCGTCTGGTGGAGATTATTGAGCTGCCTCAGGTGGAACATCCCTGGTTCCTGGGCTGCCAGTTCCATCCGGAATTTAAGTCTCGTCCCACGAATCCCCATCCGTTATTCAGAGAATTCATAGCGGCTGCTTTGCGTGAGCAGAAGAAATAAGAGATGATAAGCAGGCTGCTAAGCGGTCTGCTTGTTTTTTCACGGGTTGTAATCTGCCTGAGGGAGGTTCCTATGTTAAAGAAAATTTTTATCAGCGCCATCTTATTGTTGGCAGTAACTTGTTTTATCTTGTCCCTGTTGAAGGGAAATAACAGTCCTAAACCGGTATTACCCACCAGTTCTTATGTGACTGTGATTAATATTAACGGGACTATTACTACCGGTGAAGAAGATGGTGGACTTTTGGAGACATCTGGTACCGGGACTTCTGCTGAGACACTGATGAAGGAAATCAGGGCGGCGGGCGAAGATAAGAGCGTGAAAGCGCTCTTGCTTAGAATTAATTCGCCAGGCGGTAGCGTTACGGCGGCTGAAGAGGTAGGCCGGGAACTGGCAAGATTTAAGGAAACTACAAATAAGCCTATCGTAGCTAGCATGGGAGATGTGGGAGCCTCGGCTGCCTATTGGCTGGCAGCCTGTCAGAGTGATAAGATTTATGCGGATGCGTCTACATTGACGGGCAGCATCGGTGTGTACATGCCCTATATGAACACGGAAGAACTCTTTAAGAAAATAGGTATTTCTTCTGGTAAAATTAAGAGCGGCGTGCATAAGGATATCCTGTCTCCTGACCGGCAGATGACGCCGGAGGAAAGAGCTATCTTGCAGAAGATGGTAGATGAGATGTTTGATCAGTTTGTTACTACGGTGGCTACCGGCAGGAAGATGAGTCCAGAGCAGGTGCGTAAACTGGCAGATGGCAGAGTTTATACGGGTAAACAGGCTAAAGAGCTAGGACTGGTGGATGAACTGGGCAACTACTACGATGCACTGGCGGCCACAGGTAAACTGGCTGGATTGGGAGATAAACCGTTAGTAAAGAGTCCGTCGGGGAAAAAGCGCTGGGATTTTATTTTTAATGCCCAGCTCAAAAATATGCTGAAACAGGCTGTAACGGAAGTTTTACAAGGACAGGTCAAGCAGGGACCTGCTACTTTGCAAGTTAAAGGATAATATGTATGAGACGTAAGACTTTTAATGTGCTTTTTGAAACTAAAAATGAGATGGATATCCTGGGCAAGGAACACTGTATGTGGCGCAGCTTATGGTATTTTGTGCTCAGTTTGGGCTTTTTTATCGGGGTGGTTAGTAATTTCCTGCTCAGTCCTCTCAGTCTGGGTATCCGTTTTGGGGTTATCTTTGCACTGCTGATGATTGGTGCGGTAGTGCTGACCCTGTATGGGTTCCTGTTACATGGTATCCTGGAAACGGTAGGAACCACATCTGGTAACCCTGTGTCCCTGATTTGTCTCTTGGGATATACGGTCTTACCTTTCCTGGTATTGACGCCGGTGGCCTTTTTAAGCACCCGTCTGGGATATGAAGGCGTGCTGCTTTTTGGTGGTACGTTCCTGGTAGGTTGTTTCTGGATGCTGTACCTGTTGATGCGAGCTCTGCAGGTGGTTTATATCATCGATTTTGTCAGGGCTGTGGCAGTGGTGTGCTTTAGCCTGTTATTACTGGCGATCACCTTTGTTCTGCCGGTCTATTTATTGGTGCGGTTATTCTTTTTAAGCGTGGGCCTTTAACCAATTTGGCTTGCGTTAATGGGCTGAAAGTGGCATAATGAAATTAGAATAGGCAAGCAAGAGTAATGATAAAAAAAGAGTAGAAAGGTAGGGACGACACGTGAAAAGAGAACTATCCATGGAGTTTGTCAGGGTCACGGAAGCTGCTGCGGTTGCTTGTGGACGCAGTGTAGGCCGTGGTGATAAAAATGGCGCTGATCAACTGGCAGTAGATGCGATGCGTAAAATGTTTGATACGGTGAACATCGATGGTACGGTGGTTATTGGTGAGGGAGAGATGGATGAGGCTCCCATGCTGTATATCGGTGAAAAAGTTGGTGCCGGCGGGGAACCGGTGGATATTGCGGTTGATCCTGTGGAGGGTACGAATCTGGTGGCAAAAGGCCAGCCGGGTGCTATTGCTGTTATTGCTATTGCGCCTAAAGGTTGCCTGCTTCATGCACCGGATATGTACATGCAGAAAATTGCGGTTGGCCCTCGTGCCAAGGGTTGTATTGATATTAATGCGCCGGTGGAAGAAAACCTGAAGCGGGTAGCTAAGGCTTTAAACCGCAGGGTTTCTGATTTAACAGTGGTCATCCTGGACAGGGAGAGACATTACGGTATCATGGAAGATGTCCGCAAGGCTGGCGCTAGATTGCATCTGATTACCGATGGCGATGTAAATCCTATTGTAAATGCTGGTATTGAAGGTACGGGCGTGCACATGTATATTGGTAAGGGCGGTGCGCCGGAAGGCGTTTTGGGCGCTGCGGCTCTTAAATGTCTGGGCGGAGATATGCAGGCACGGTTGTGCCCGGAAAATGAAGAACAAATGCGCCGTTGTGTGGAAATGGGTATCTCGGATGTAAATCAGGTACTCACTCTGGATGACATGGTTAAGGGCGATGACTGTATGTTTACGGCGACGGCTATTACCGAAAGCTTTTTACTGGGAGGCTTAAGATACTTTGGCGGCGGCGTACGTACCCATACTATCTCTATGCGTTATAAGACTGGTACGGTCAGGTTTATTGATGCCGTGCATAGTTACGACAGGCAGCATTTTAGTGTGAAGCTGTAAGGAGAGGATAACAAGTGGGTTTTAGCAGTCGCTAAGACCCACTTAGTTTATTTTCTTAACAAGAAATTATTTTGTTCGGAAACTCACTTTAAAGGTAGAAGTGCATGAAAGATTATCTTCTGAAATTAGTCGGCCAAGTACAGGAAGCAAGGCAGGTGGCAGCCTCGTTTATTAAGGGGCATGGCACTGTTTGTTCAGGCTTAAGTGGTACGGCCAAGGCAACATTTATCGCAGCTCTGGACGGCATGGTTGCCGCACAGGGCTCTTTGGCGTTCCTGGTTTCCGGGCGTGATACCATGCGAGAGTACCGTCAGACTTTAAGTTATTTTTATCCTGATGTGCCGCTTCAGGAATTATATCCTACTAATTTGCCAAGGGTACAGGCAGAAAGCCGGAACCTGGAAATCAGGGCCGGACGAGCCGCGGCCTTACGGCTTTTACGAGGTGAGGAAAAAGGTATTGTTTTTGTAACAGCAGAAGCTTTGTTACAAAAGCAGGCCCGTCCTCAGAGTGTAGAAGCAGCTACTCTGGAAGTTAAGGTGGGACAAATCCTGGACCGTCAGACTTTTTTGCAGAGTCTGGCTGCCTTGGGTTATGAACATACGGATGAAGTGGATACACTGGGACAGTTTGCAGTGCGCGGCGAAATAGTGGATGTTTTTCCCCTCAATGCAGAAATACCTGTGCGTTTGGAATGGCTGGATAATGAGTTGGATGGCCTCAGGTCTTTTGATTTGGATACCAAGCGTTCTGTTCGTAATCTGGAAACAGTAAAGATTACGCCGCTGCAAACGGATGAAGAGCAGGAGATTTATGATGCTTCTTTGTTGGACTATGTGACGCCGGCGACCAGAATTATTTTGGACGAACCTTTAAGTTTTATGGATGCACTGACCCATGTTTATGAGGAAAACCAGGAGTGCCAGAACGAATTGTGGCAGCCGGAAGAGATTACAGCGCAGTTAGCCGCACGGGCGGTTTGGGTTGTTTCTGCTTTGGCCCATAATCATTTTACTAACTTTGAACAATTAGCTGTCCCGGTGCGGGCTATGGCTCCTTATAACCGGAACCTGAACCTGCTGATTGAGGATTTAAAAGGTTGGCTGACAGAGGGACTGACACCGGTCTTAATGTTAAGTTCGCTGATTAAAGCTCGCAATGTTGTAGAAAGTTTACGGGGACAAGGTATCGCTGTCTGCTTGGCTGATAAAGAACGACTGATACAAGGCAAGGTTAATGTCTGTAGCGGTGAATTATTTGCGGGGTTCCGTTTTTGGAACGAGGCGTGGCTGCTTTTAACGGAGAACGATATTTATGGATTGCAGCGGCACCGCCGTTTTCATTCCAAACATAAAGGCCCCCAGCTCCAGTATTTTACCGACATTAAAGAAGGCGACTATGTCGTCCATGATATTCACGGTATTGGACGTTACACGGGCGTGGAGAATATTGAAGTGGACGGCCTGCATCGTGACTATCTGTTGATTTGTTATGCCGGTAATGACAAGTTATATGTACCTGTGGATCAGGTAGGTCTCTTACATAAATATGTAGGTAATGAAGGCGTGGCTCCTAAGCTTTCCAAGATGGGCGGTGCGGACTGGAAGAAGATGAAGGCCAAAGCTTCTACCGCTATTACAGAATTGGCAGAGGAGCTTTTGCGATTGTACGCTAACAGGAGGGTTGTAAAGGGACATTCCTTTAGCAAGGACACAGAATGGCAGAGAACTTTTGAGGAGCAATTTCCTTTTGAAGAAACTCCAGACCAGGTAAAAGCTATTGAGGAGATTAAGGCTGACATGGAAAGGCCGGTGCCGATGGACCGGTTGTTGTGTGGCGATGTAGGTTATGGAAAGACTGAGGTAGCTTTACGGGCGGCTTTTAAAGCGGTTATGGATGGCAAGCAGGTGGCGGTCTTGGTACCGACCACGGTACTTGCGCAACAACATTATCTGACATTTAAGGAAAGAATGGATAGTTTCGGCCTGCGTATAGCCATGCTTAGTCGTTTCTGTTCTCCTACGGAGGTTAAGGATAGCCTAAATGCATTGGAAATGGGTCAGGTAGATATTCTCATAGGTACCCACAGGTTGCTGCAGGAAGATGTTGTATTCAAGGATTTGGGTTTGCTTATTATTGATGAGGAACAGCGTTTCGGTGTGGTACAGAAAGAAAAAATTAAGAAATGGAAGGTGGGTATTGATGTACTGACACTATCGGCTACACCTATACCACGAACTTTGCACATGGCCCTTGTCAACGGTAGGGATATGAGCGTCATTGAATCACCGCCAGAAGACAGGTTGCCGGTAGAAACTTATGTGGCGGAATATGATGACGGCATGATTAAGGAAGCTATTGAACGGGAAATACGCCGGGGCGGACGTATTTATTATGTTCATAACCGTGTTTCCGGTCTGGGGTTAATTGCTGCCAGACTGCATAAATTGGTACCGGGTCTTAGTATCCGCGTGGCCCACGGACAGATGAATGAAGATGCTCTGGAGGAAGCGATGCTGGCCTTTTATCAGGGACAGTGTGATGTGCTTTTGAGTACGACCATCGTGGAAAATGGTCTGGACGTGCCGTTGGCGAATACAATTATCATCGATGGTGCAGAAAACTTTGGCCTGTCTCAACTGTATCAGATGCGGGGACGAGTAGGGCGGTCTTCCCGTTTGGCTTATGCCTATTTTGTGTACCGTCGGAACAAGGTACTGAGTGAAGTGGCAGCTAAGAGGCTGCAAGCTATTCGTGATTTTACGGAACTAGGCGCAGGTTTTAAAATTGCTATGCGAGATCTAGAAATCCGGGGTGCGGGCAACTTATTGGGCCCGCAACAGCATGGTTATATTGCCGGCATTGGTTTTGCAGCTTATTGTGATATTTTGGAAAAGACTATCACTACACTGAAAAATGGTCAGGAACTTCGAAATCAGGAACCGGATCCTATACTGGAAATTCCACTTAATGCATACATTCCGGATAGTTTTATCAGTGACCCGCGTTACAAGCTGGAATTATACCGCCGCTTTGTGGACCTTGAATATCAGGACGGAACGGATTTAATGGATGAGATTATTGACCGGTTTGGTACGCCGCCGGAAGAAGTGGAATTATTATGGCGCCAGGCCAAGATTAGGTCTTTATGCCGGCAACTAAAGATTCGCGGGATTAACGTAAGGCCGGGTCTTATTCAAATTAGTTTTGCTAAGGAGGCTAATGTGCGTCCCGAAGCTTTTATCAAGCTACTGGAACAACATAAGAGCTCCATGAGGTTTAAGAGCGGCGAGGAACCACGTTTGATTTTCCGTACTACCAAGATGAAAGAGAAACCTTTAGCGTGGCTGGAAAAAACCTTGCCCACTTTATTATAATTCGAAGGCTTAGAATGATGTGGAGCTAAAGACACTTAAGGGTGCTTATGCTACCAAACTGATGAGGAAGGGAAAGAACTCAGCATGAAAGATAAATTTCTGCGAGGAGCTTTTATTTTAACCGTGGCTGGTTTGGTGGTTAAAATATTTGGCTCTGTCAACAGGATCATACTGTCACGTCTTTTGGGCGGCGAAGGTATCGGCCTTTATCAGATGGCTTATCCCTTTTATCTGCTTATGTTGTCTATTTCTTCAGCAGGAGTACCGGTAGCTGTATCTATCATTGTGGCAGAAAAGGTGGCCCGGGACGATTATGCAGGTGCTCACAAAGTGTTTAAGGTGACACTGAAACTGATGATGGTCTTTGGCTTAATTTTTGCCTTGTTTCTATATGGAATGGCCGGAATAATGGTAGATTATGGCTTTATACGGGATAGCCGTGCCTATCTGCCGCTGGTAGTTTTAACCCCGGCCGTATTTTTTTCCAGTATATTGGCCAGCTTTCGAGGTTATTTTCAGGGATATCAGCTGATGACACCGCCTGCTGTTTCCCAGATTCTGGAACAGTTTGTCAGGGTTATTGCTATGGTGGTACTGGCTTATCTCTTGCTCCCTTACGGTTTAACGTATGCGGCGGCAGGGGCTGCATTTGGGGCTATCCCCGGTTCCTTAGCCGGGTTGGTGGTGCTCAGCTATTTTTACCACCGCGCCCGTAAGACCTGGCAAGCCAAAAGTACGGACAAGATAACTGAGTCTGAGGAAAAGTTGATGCAGTTGGCTAAACGACTGGTGCTTTTGGCCATACCTGTTTCCTGTGCCAATTTACTGATTCCAGTGACGAGCAGCATTGATATGATTATGGTACCAAACTGTTTGGGCCGGGCAGGATTTGATGTGGCGGAAGCTACCACGTTGTTCGGTTATTTATCTGGTATGGCTCAGCCGCTGCTCATGATGTCACTGATCCCTACGATTTCTATTGCTGCCAGTCTCGTGCCTTCTGTTTCTGCGGCCTTCACCATGGGGACTATGGCCGAGATTAAGGATAAAACACTGGTGGCATTGAAATTATGCCTTTTAATTACACTGCCAGCCACGTTGGGAATGTGTGCCTTGGCGGCACCCATCTCTCGTGTCTTGTATGGCACGATCAAGGCAGCAGAAGTCATCGCTAACCTGGCACCATCTATTGTTTTTTTAGGTATTTTTCAGGTTACTACCGGTGCCTTGCAGGGCATGGGACTTACGGCAGTGCCTATGTGGAATATGGTTTTGGGTGCGTGCGTGCGCATCGTTGCCCTCTGGTTCCTGACTTCCTGGCCGGTTTTGAATATTGCTGGAGCAGCCTGGGCATCCAATCTCAACTATCTGGTGGTAGCGGTAATTAATATGTATTTTCTCTACCGGAAAAAGATTGAATTCCCTTGGGGATGCTGCGGCAAGACTTTATTGGCGGCGGTGATCATGGGCGTTCTGTCCCGGTTAGGTTATGTTCTGATATTGCCTTATATGGGCGTAGTTTTGAGTCTGCTGTTTGCGGTAGTTGTGGGTGCCTTGGTGTATGTGGTACTAGTTTTGCAACTGGGTATAATGACGGCGGCAGAAGTAGCAAAACTGCCATTGCTGGGAACGAAGTTACAGCGTTTTGTACGTACTAAGAAAGTGGTGAAATAATGCAACATCAATTAACAATCGTAGGGCTGGGACCAGGTCCGGCAGCGTATCTATCTTTAGGTGTCGTGTCTCTTTTGCAGCATGCGGGACAGGTCATCCTGCGCACGGCAGTACATCCTACCGTAGCGGCTTTGCGTGCCAAGGGTGTTAATTTTATTGCTTGCGATAATTTTTATGAAACAGAAAATAGTTTCGAAGAAGTCTATACTAAGATTGTGAACTTTGTTTTGCAGGCATGTCAAAAAACAAATGTGGTATATGCAGTACCTGGCAGTCCCTTAGTAGCGGAAAAGACGGTGGTACTGTTACGTGAAAAAGCCATAGCTGCTGGCGTATCTTTAAATATAGAGCCGGCTATGAGTTTCCTTGATCCTGCTTATGTAGCCTTGGGCATCGATCCACTTACAGGATTAAGGATCATTGATGCGGTAGACCGGGATGCTTTAACTGACGGTGGTAAATATCCAATAATGGTCACACAGGTTTACGACAGGATGATTGCTTCGGAGTTAAAATTAAATTTGATGGATGTACTACCGGATGAGGCAGAGGTTTATTATCTACATAATTTAGGTCTGGAAGATGCAGAGTGCCGGAAAATCAAACTTTTAGAATTAGACCGGGAGAAAAAAATTGATTACCTGACTAGTGTTTTTGTACCGGCCCAGGTGCGGTTACAAGCTAGCCATGGCCAGGATGGCGTCATGAATACACAACCGCTGACAGACGTGATGCGAATTTTACGAGAACCGGGGGGCTGTCCCTGGGACAGGGAGCAGGATCATCGTTCCATCCGTGCCAATATGATTGAAGAAGTGTATGAATTTATAGAAGCGGTGGATGCTGGAGATTTTGCCGGGATGCAAGAAGAGCTGGGAGATATTATGATGCAGGTAGCTTTTCATGCCCGTCTCGCAGAGGAAAAAGGTATTTTTACCATGCAGGATGTTATAGACGGTGTCAGTCAGAAATTGATTCACAGGCATCCTCATGTCTTTGGTACACTGGAAGTAAAAGACAGTGCCCAGGTTTTGCAGAACTGGGAAACCTTAAAAAAAGAAGAAAAGAAGGACAGGATTCATATCCTGGATGGAGTTTATCAGGGGTTACCTGCACTTTTGCGGGCGGCTAAACTGCAAAGCAAGGTGGCCAAAGTTGGGTTTGACTGGCAGGAACTTGCACCTGTTTATGCCAAGGTTCAGGAAGAATTACAAGAGGTCCAGGAAGCGGTACAAAGTCAAAATATGATAGCCATTGAAGCAGAACTGGGCGATTTGCTTTTTGCTATCGTTAATTATGGACGGCATCTTAAGGTGGATGCGGAAACGGCCCTGAATGGGACCAATAATCGTTTTAGCAGACGTTTTGCATATGTAGAGAGTCAGGTAGCTGCTTCCGGTAAAAATTGGCAGGATTTCACTTTGGATGAATTGGATTTGTTCTGGAATCAAGCTAAGGAAAAGGAACAAAAGGCGTCTTGGTAAAATTTAAGGTAGCTTAAAAATATAAAAAAATTAATTTCTAAGCAGGAGAAATGCCATTTGTAGCGAATATAACGGTTAGTACCACATAGAAATGCATTGATTCCGCACCTTGCAGCCATGTTTGTAACGTTTGTTGCACTCTTGGACCAGAGTTGAGGGAAAGATGCAATTAAAAAGGGGGATTTATTGTGAACAAACAACAACTCATCGCTGCCGCAGCAGCAACTTCTGGTTTAACTAAGAAGGACGCAGAGAAGGCTCTGAAGGCTCTGACCGGCGCTATCGTTGCCGAAGTAGCTAAGAAGGGCAAAGTTCAATTAATCGGCTTTGGTACTTTCGAAGCTCGCAGCCGTAAAGCTCGTACCGGCAAGAATCCGCAAACCGGCGCTGCTATTAAGATTGCTGCTGCTACCGTGCCCGCTTTTAAGGCTGGCAAGGCTTTCAAGGAAGCTGTCAACAAAAAGAAAGCTAAGAAATAGTTTTTCAGGTAAATGTGTGTATTTGTGCCGGGCCTAGTCCCGGCACTTTTATTTTTGTTTTTTCCATGTTATACTTAGGGCAAGTAAAGCAGTTGGAGGCTTATTATGACCACACCAAGAAAAAAAAGAGGAGCACATGATTTTTTATGGGTGCTGGTGCTGCTGATTGTTTTTTTCTTGGCGGTACTGGGACGTCAGGAATATAAAATTTATCAGATTAAGAAAGAAACCTTGGCCACGCAGCAAAGGGTAGAAGAATTACAAAAAGCCAAGGCTGATTTGGAAGCAGAACGTAAACGTCTGGATGATCCTAAATATATAGAAAAACTAGCACGGGAAGATCATAATATGGTTGGAAAGAATGAGGTGCCGCTCTTTATTGTCAAGGATAAAGATAAAGAGAAGACCAGCCAGACTCAGTCAGAAAGTAAAAAATAATTAAACTTATGGGTTGGAAGTTGCAGAAAACATTATTGACAGCCTTTTTGGGCAAGGGTATAATAGGCCTGTACTATAAAAACAAGGGGGATTGTCGGTTCTATGTCAATTGCGGTTGGAGATATTATTGAAGGTGAAGTTACCGGTATTACTAATTTCGGTGCTTTTGTGCAACTGCCGGAAAATAAGGTCGGATTGATTCATATCTCCGAAATTTCCAATGTCTATGTGAAAGATGTGCATGATTTTCTAAAAGATAAAGATAAGGTTAAGGTGAAAGTTATCTCTATCGATCCTAAGGGGAAAATCGGCTTGTCTATCAAGCAATTGGAAGAAGCTCCGGTGAAACCCATGAGAATGCCCAGGATGGCTGTAAAGGCAGAAAACCATGTTCCACGTCCTGCAGGTCCTGTTTCTTTTGAAGATAAACTGTCCCGGTTTATGAAAGAAAGCGATGACAGATTATTGGATCTTAAAAGAAATACAGAATCCAAGCGTGGCGGTCGTGGAGCCAGCCGGGAAAGATAATCTGTATGCTTAATAAGAGGGCGCTTCAGGGGAAGTGCCCTCTTTCTTATCTAAGTCTGAGCTGGAAGCTGAGGTTGTTATGCATACCGGAATTGTTGCCAGGATCCGCAAGACTTTAACAGTCCATCTGGATCACACAAAAAAATATCTGGTGGCCTGCAGTGGAGGTGCAGATTCGATAGCATTAACTGATGCCATGCAACTGGCCGGTCTGCATTTTGCGGTCGGGCATGTAGAACATGGTCTCCGGGGAGCAGAAAGTTTACGGGATGCGGATTTCGTTCGAAACTTCTGCGAAAAAAGGCAACTAGAATTTGAGTGCAGACAGGTAAATGTGGGTGACTATTGCCGGCAGCATAAGGTATCATTGGAAGATGGGGCGCGTATCTTACGGTGGCAGGCCTTGCAGGAAATGGTTGCCGCTTGCGGAGCTGCTTTTGTGGTCACGGCTCACCAAAAAAATGATCAGGCCGAAACTTTTTTGTTAAGATTACTGAGAGGCTCTGGTACCAGAGGCTTGGGAGGTATCCGTCCTCTCCGGGATAATATCTTGCATCCATTGCTGGATTTTACTGGGGACGAACTGAGACAATATTGCCGGGAGCGCAGATTAAAGTGGTGCGAGGACAGTAGTAATCAGGATACAACTCTGACACGTAATCGGATTAGGAAACAGTTGTTACCGTTGTTAGCACGGGAATTTAATCCTAATATAGTAGAAACTTTAACGAGGACGGCCAACATCTTGCAACAGGATGCAGCTTATCTGCCAGAAGCAGGAAATCAGGCTGCCAGGCGGTGTCTTTCGGATAATAATAGTGGGCAGGTAGTGTGCGATGTGCAAGTTTGGGGTACGTTACCGGCAGCATTGCAGTACCGTGTTTTACAGGAACAATGGGCACGGTTGGAGCCGAAGCGGGAACTGGGCAGCGTTCATCTGCAAGCTTTATCCAGGGTGTGCCAGCAGGAAATTAGTGGGAAAAAGATTATTTTGCCTGGTGGGCGTTACGGTTTGTATGCCTATGGAAAACTGACTATGTATGAGCAAAAACTACCTGTTACAAATACTGTTAATAGTAGCTTGGATTTAGCTTGGGATGAAATTTATCAGGGACGTACAGTCCAGATACCAGGGGGTAGTTTACAGTTTCGGGTTGTACCGAACCAGCAGTTTTCTCCAGGAAAAGATAGGTTCATCTATCCCTGGGGACAGTTGCAGGCTTTAGGACCTTTTTTAACATTGCGTACACGGTTGCCGGGAGATGTTTTTTATCCTTATAAGGGCGCCGGACATAAAAAGTTACAGGATTATTTTACTGACTCCAAGATTCCGGCAGCAGAACGTGACCGGATATTATTGGCAGCAGTGGGTAGGCAGATTATTTGGATTTGCGGGTGGCAGGGCGCTGGCTGGCAGACAGATACAACATCACAAACTACAGCTTGGTTACAGGTAGAAATGAAGAAAGGTGAATAAAATTATGAATGAAGACATTAAAAAAATTTTAGTGAGCAAGGAGCAAATTCAGAAACGAGTACAGGAATTGGGTAAGCAGTTAACCAAAGATTATGCTGGGAAAAAAGTTGTTATGGTAGTGCTTCTAAAGGGTGCGGCACATTTTGCTACCGATCTAAGCGAGGCTATGGATATTCCTGTCCGTATGGAATTCATGGTGGTATCTTCTTATGGCAACAGTACCCAGACTTCAGGTTGTATGATCATCCGTCTGGACATTCAGGACAATATCGCTGGCAAGGATGTACTGCTGGTTGATGATATCATTGACAGCGGTATGACGTTTGCTAATATTAAAAAGATGCTGCAGGCTAAACATCCGGCTTCTATTAAGACCGTAGCGCTGTGCGATAAAAAGGCACGTCGTACTACCGGTTTTAATGCTGATTATTCCGGGTTCCAGATACCGGATGAATTTGTGGTTGGGTACGGTCTGGATTATGCCGGTGAGTACAGGAACTTGCCGTATATTGGTATCCTTAAACCGTCTGTTTATGCCCGGGCTTAAGTTCCTGGTAAGCGTGAATTTTTAGAAAACTCATGGTATCGGTGTTGAACTAAGTTCATTCTTGTATTATAATTATTTAACATCTAAGTTGTGAGATATTATCCTTTTGAGGAAGGAGGATTAAATCCTTGAATAAATTTTTCAAAAATGTAGCTTTTTATCTGGTTATTATTATTGTGGCTATCTGGATTATTGATTATTATTCTGCCAGTACGGTTAGCAAGACGGATATCAGTTACACTGCTTTCATGAAACATGTACAGCAGGATGAGGTAAAACAGGTCACCATTGTTGATAATGTAATTAATGGTAAATTAAAGGACGGCAAGACTTTTTCTACGATTGCACCTCAAGATCAGACCTTGATTCCTACCTTGAGATCAAGAGATGTAGAGATTAAAGCGGAATTACCGCCTCAACCTCCCTGGTGGACCACGATCCTGAGCTCATTACTCCCGATGCTGTTGGTGGTCGGCATCTGGTTTATGCTGATGCAACAAGGCGGTGGTGGCAGCCGGGTCATGAGTTTTGGCAAAAGTAATGCCAGACGCTACGACGACAATCAGAATAAGGTTACCTTTAAGGATGTAGCCGGCGCTGATGAAGCGAAAGAAGAACTGCAGGAGGTCATTGATTTTCTGAAGCATCCGCAAAGGTATAATAAATTGGGAGCTAAGATACCCAAGGGTGTGCTTTTATTCGGGCCTCCGGGTACAGGCAAGACGTTACTGGCCCGTGCAGTTGCCGGCGAAGCAGGAGTGCCTTTTTATAGCATTTCTGGTTCTGACTTTGTAGAAATGTTCGTGGGCGTGGGTGCTTCGCGTGTCCGTGATTTGTTCGAACAGGCTAAGAAGAGTGCTCCTTGTATAGTTTTTATTGATGAAATTGATGCCGTAGGACGGCAGCGCGGTGCTGGTCTTGGTGGCGGTCATGATGAAAGGGAACAGACTCTCAATCAGTTGCTGGTAGAGATGGATGGTTTTGGTATCAATGAAGGCATTATCGTGATTGCTGCTACGAATCGTCCGGATATATTGGATCATGCTTTGTTACGTCCAGGACGGTTTGACCGTCAGATTGTGGTGGATCGCCCTGATATGCGCGGACGGGAAGAAATCCTGAAAGTGCATGTGAAGGGAAAACCGGTAGACAACAATGTCAACCTGGGTACGATTGCCAAACAGACAACAGGTTTTACAGGTGCCGATCTGGCCAATCTGGTGAACGAGGCGGCCCTGTTGACAGCCCGTCGCAATGAGAAAGTCATTAACATGAATGCCATGGGTGAAGCTGCCGAGAGGGTAGTGATGGGACCGGAGCGCCGGAGCCACATTATCAGCGATGCAGAAAAACGGTTGACGGCATATCATGAAACCGGACATGCACTGATTGGTTTATTGGAAGACAAGATGAGCAGTGTCCATAAGGTCACAATTATTCCTCGTGGCCGTGCCGGTGGTTATACCCTGAGTATTCCTAAAGAAGATCGGGCTTATTCAACAAAATCCGAGATGTTGGCTGATTTGGAAATGTTCCTTGGCGGTCGTGTGGCTGAAGCCTTGGTATTAAAGGATATTTCTAGCGGAGCAAGCAGTGATTTGGAACGGGCTACGCATCTGGCCAGAAGAATGGTCTGTGAATACGGCATGAGCGACAAGTTAGGTTCCATGACTTTTGGTCATCCGGACGGACAAGTTTTCCTGGGCCGGGATATTACCCGGGAACGCAATTATAGTGACCAGGTGGCTGCTGTCATTGATGAAGAAGTTCATAAATTGATGGATGAAGCCTATAAGAATGCTGAAAAAATGTTGACTGAGCATATGGATAAGCTGCACCTTATCGCTGAGACACTACTGGAGAAAGAAACCCTGGAGGCCGCTGACTTGCGGATGTTGATGCAGGAAGGCCATCTGCCAGAATCTGAGACTGAGACTGTAACAGGTACACCTGCTGCAGAAGTTGCCTCTTCTCTGTCAGCAGCTGCCGGACAGGCTGACTTGAAGCTTCAACAAACTGGTACGCCGGCTCCTCAACAATAAGTTTAATTTTTAACTCCCGCTCGTCACGGGAGTTTTTTCTTGACTTAAAGTTAACCAGGTGCTAATCTAGGGGTAACATTTGGAGGGATAGATATGCGAAAGCAAATTTTAGAGCTCTTACGAAAAAATATGCAACAGCCGGTATCCGGCGAAGATATCTCCAATCAGTTTGGTGTTTCCAGGACTGCTATCTGGAAACATATCCAAGCCTTAAAGGCCGAAGGTTATGATATTGAATCAGTGCCGAAGAAGGGCTATATCTTGAGAGGGACGCCTGATAAACTAAGTCCGGAGGAAATAGAGGCGGCGCTCCAGACAAAATGGTTGGGACGCAATATCCGATATTGTGAAACCATTAATTCTACGAATGAGTTGGCCAAGAAAGCAGCTAACGAAGGCTGCGCCGACGGTCTGGTGGCCATTGCTGAGGAACAGGTCAGCGGTAAAGGACGGTTATCCAGGGGATGGTTCTCTCCTTATGGTCATGGCGTCTGGGTCTCGGTGGTGTTAAAACCTCCCTTCTTGCCACAAGAAGCACCGAAATGTACACTCATGGCGGCTATCGCCGTGGTAAAGGCTGTGAATAAATACAAGGGTGTCAAGGCCTCCATCAAGTGGCCTAACGATATTCTGCTTGATGGTAAAAAGATGGTAGGGATCCTGACGGAGATGAATGCAGAATTTGGCAAGGTCAACTATATCGTCATAGGTACCGGCATTAATGTGAATGTACCTCGGGAAATGATTCCGGAAGAATTACAAGAACTCGCAATTTCTGTGGCAGACGTTGCTAAAGAACCAGTACGCAGAATCGATATTTTGGCCGACTATTTAAAAAATCTGGAAGATTTGTACGAGACCGTTCTGAAAGAAGGTTTTGGGCCGATTTTTAAGGAATGGCGCAAGTATAATAATACTCTGGGCCAGGAAGTTAAAGTTATTTCCCTGGGAGATATCTATTACGGCAAAGCCATAGATATCGATCCGGAAGGTCTGTTGGTCGTACAGAAGAAAGATGGTTCTATTGAGAAGGTTATCGCCGGCGATGTCTCAATCCGGCCGGCTAATGCAAAGGGGAAACGTTATCAATGAAGCAGGAAACTCTTAGTACCAGAAATATTATGTTGATGGGGTTGTTCGTCGCACTCATGGTCATTAGTTCATATATCGTAATACCTATAGGCCCGGTGCCCATTACCTTACAGACTTTCGTAGTCTTGTTAGCCGGCATTCTACTTGGTTCACGTCTCGGTCCCTTAAGTATTATCGCTTGGATTATCCTGGGTTGTGCTGGACTGCCTGTCTTCAATCAGGGGCAGGGCGGTGCCGTGATGCTAGTGGGTCCGACTTCTGGATTCTTAATTTCCTTTGTGGTGATGGCATGGCTGGTAGGTTATTGTACAGAAAGGAATACGAATAATAGTGTCTGGTATATGGCAGGAGCCATGATTCTAGCGGTAATCATCTGCTATATCCTGGGACTGATTGGTTTTAAGCTGAGCTTTGCTTATTTTCTTCATAAACCTATGACTTGGGGTAAAGGTTTTATTTTGGCAGTTGCACCTTTTCTACCATTTGATATAATAAAAGCGGTTCTCGCTGCTTTCATCGGTGTAAAAGTCAGGAGTGCTTTACTGATGGCGGGATTGCTAACAAAATAGTAATTTAACTCCCGGAGGTTTGTATGCTTTTAGTAATTGATGTAGGTAACACCAATGTCGTAGCTGGTGTTTATGATGGTAAAAAACTTTTAGTCAACTGGCGTTTTTCTACGGACCGGTCCAAGACGGCGGATGAGTTCGGCATCATGTTAGGAAGTATGTTTGCGTACAGCAAGATTCCTATGGATGGAATTAAAGCCATCATTATCTCAAGTGTAGTTCCCCCTGTATTAGTACCTTTGTGCCATATGTGTGAACGTTACTTTGGAATGAAACCAATGGTTGTAGGACAGGGTCTCAAGATTGGCTTGTCCCTCCGCTATGAAAATCCCAAGGAGATTGGCGCAGACAGGATTGTAAATGCTGTAGCCGCTTACGAAGAACACGCTTCTAAGGGCAAACCCATGATTATTATTGATTTTGGTACAGCCACTACCTTCTGTGCATTGTTGCCTACAGGTGTTTATCTAGGCGGAGCTATTGTGCCGGGCATTGGTATTTCGGCAGAAGCGCTGTTCCAAAGGACAGCCAAGTTGCCGCGTATTGAACTGTTGCCTCCTAAGAAGGCTATTTGTACCAATACGGTTAGCGCAATGCGTGCAGGCATCATGTATGGTTACTTTGGCTTAATTGAAGGACTAATTAAGCATTTTAAAGATGAGTTAGGCGGGGATGGCTTAGTCATCGCTACCGGTGGTTTTGCTAACACCATGGCAGCAGGAACTAAGTCTATTGATATTGTGGAGCCATTCCTAACATTGGAGGGCTTGCGCCTGATTTACGAAAAAAATAAAAAGTAAGTGTATCGTTTAAATCTGAAAGCCCGCTCAGCGGGCTTTCTTTGTGAGAGGTTGTTATGTTTATTGGAAAGCGTGAATTTAACACGCCGTTAATCCTGGCGCCCATGGCAGGGGTAACGGATTTACCATTCCGTGTTTTGTGCAGGGAGCAGGGGTGTGACTATACCGTTTCGGAGATGGTTAGCGCCAAAGGTATCTTATACCATAATAGTAAAACATTACAGATGTTGGCTATTGCACCGGAAGAACGTCCTACAGCTTTGCAATTGTTTGGTTCTGTGCCAGCGGAACTTGCGACAGCAGCCAAGGTAGCTATGGCAGCTGGCGCAGATTTTATAGACTTTAATATGGGTTGTCCGGTAGCCAAAGTCGTTGGCAACGGGGAAGGATCGGCTCTGATGCTGAAGCCGGATCTTGCTTACGATATCCTGTCAAGGATGGTAGAGGCAGTTTCGATTCCAGTTACGGTGAAGATGCGTGCTGGCTGGGATGAAGATCATATCAATGTGGTGCAGATGGCTCAACTGGCTGAAAAGGCCGGAGTAGCTGCTGTGGCTGTACATGCCAGGACCAGGATGCAATTTTATGGTGGTAAGGCAGACTGGTCTTTGATTAAGGCCGTAAAACAGGCAGTGCATATTCCAGTCCTGGGTAACGGAGATATTTTTACAGCCCGGGATGGTCTAAGAATGTTGAAAGAAACTGGTTGTGACGGGTTGATGATTGGACGCGGTGCAGATGGAAATCCCTGGATATTTACCCAGTTGCAGGCCGCATTAGCGGGACAGGTTGTGCCAGAAGTTACGGTAACGGAACGATTCCTGATGATGCGCCGGCATGCAGCCATGCTCTGCAGGTTTAAAGGTGAAAATATAGGAATTAAGGAAATGCGTACCCATGCGGCTGCTTATATCAAGGGACTGCCACGGGCAGCAGCTTATAGGAGCCGGTTCTTTTTTATCAATTCTTTACAGGATTTAGATCAGGCATTGCGGGAATACGCAATTTTTTTAGGGGCCTCATTGCAATTTGCGGATGAGGATGTTTGTTGATGACAGAGCATGCGAACTTAATTATCAAAAAAGTTATGAGCATCAGTTTGGGCTCTTCGACCAGGGATGCAATAAGAACATTAACCCTGGGTAATTATAAGTTTGTTCTGGAACGTCGGGGAACTGACGGAGATTTGCAGCAGGCCGAGGCTCTCTTTCGAGCCTTTGATGGCAAGGTCGATGCCTTTGGCCTGGGTGGTACTGATTTATATCTGTTTGCGGGTAATAAAAGATATCTTTTGAAAGAGTCGTTCCGCCTAATCAGCAGTGTGCGGCACACACCGGTGGTTGATGGCAGTGGTCTCAAAAACAGTTGGGAAAGGCATGTCATTCTAGACTTGGCAGCAGCACAGACCGTTAATTTTAAAGATAAGCAGGTCTTGATGGTCTGTGCCGTGGATCGTTTCGGCATGGCACAGGCATTAGCGACACAAGGTTGTCATTTAATTTGCGGTGATATTCTCTACGGCCTAAATCTTAATCTTCCTTTGCATTCTTTGCAGCAGATTGATTTTTGGGCGCGGCTTCTGGTCCCATTTATCTCTCGTCTGCCGGTACGTTGGTTTTATCCTTTAGGAAAGCAGCAACAAACAAGGCAGCAACGTTTTCCAGAGTATTTCACAAGTAGTGATATCATTGCCGGGGATTTCCATTTTATACGCCGTTTTATGCCGGATAAGCTGCCTGGAAAAATCATCATCACTAACACGGTGACTGCAGAAGATTTGCAATTCTTAAAAACTGCCGGGATTACGAAGGTAATTACGACCACGCCCTGCCTTGCTGGACGTAGTTTTGGTACGAATATGCTGGAGGCAGTACTGGTGGCCATGCAGGGCGCCAGAGAACCGTTACAAGCCGAGGAGTATGCCCAAATTTTACAAAAGATGTCGGTCCGCTACTCCTGTATCGATTTATGAGCAACGGATTATATTTTGACATTGCTTGGCGAAAGTGTTTGGTATAAAAAAGTTGACAAGCTGAGTGTAAAAAATTATAATAACTTAGTATAGTATCTTATTACCGGTGTCAGACGAGGTCGCCTGACACTATTTCTATTATTTAGTTTGATGTGGAGGAATGGAAGTATGGCTGATAAAGCAACAATCCTGACCGCTGAAGGTCTTGCAAAACTGGAAGCTGAACTGGAAACATTACGCACCGTGAAACGTGTGCAGAACTCAGAACGTATTAAGGTCGCAATTTCTTATGGTGATATCAGCGAAAACTCCGAGTATGATGATGCCAAGAATGAACAGGCATTCATTGAAGGACGCATTCTGGAACTGGAGCAGATGATTAGCACTGCTACCATCATTGATGATAAGGGCAAGAAGAAGAAAGGCGTAGTCAATCTGGGTTCTACAGTAATTATTGAAGATATGGAACCGGAAGACGACGAAGAAGCACAACAGGAATATACGCTGGTTGGTACTACGGAAGCTGATCCTTTTGATGGCAAGATTTCTAATGAGTCTCCTATCGGAGCTGCCATTTTGGGCAAAAAAGTTAATTCCGTTGTTTCCGTGCGGACTCCCTCTGGAGACCATAAGTATAAGATTGTCAAAGTGAAATAAGGATTAGGAGCTAGAAGATGGCAGAAGAAAAGCAACAGGTACAGCCTCAGATGGAAAATGTTTCTGCAATTGAACCAGATATTACGGAACAGATGCAGAATCGCATTGAGAAGATGCATGAACTGGCTGCCAAGGGCATTGCGCCTTTTGGACATAAATTTGAGTGGACACATCATGCCAAGGATGTGGATGCTCAGGTAGAAAAATTAGAAGCAGAAGGTGCCGTGGTTAAGGTTTGCGGTCGTTTGATGGCTATCCGTGGTCACGGGAAGACTTGTTTCATGGATATGATGGATAAGACAGGTCGACTGCAATTATATGTAAGAAAAGATGTTTTAGGTGAAGAGTCTTATGCGGTTGTTAAATTATTAGATATTGGAGATATTGTTGGCGCTGAGGGGACTGTTTTCAAGACTCATAGCGGTGAGATTTCGGTTCGTGTCAGCAAGCTGGATGTTTTATCTAAATCTCTGCGGCCGTTGCCAGAAAAATGGCATGGTTTAAAAGACGTGGAAATACGTTATCGCCATCGTTATGTAGATTTAATCGTGAATCCAGAAGTTAAGGAGACTTTCGTTAAACGGAGCAAGGTTATCAAGAGCGTACGGGAAATTTTGGACGGCAGGGATTTTTTGGAAGTGGAGACCCCTATACTAAATACTATTCCCGGAGGTGCTGCCGCCCGTCCGTTCATTACCTATCATAATGCCTTAGACATGCAACTATACCTGCGTATAGCTACCGAATTGAATTTAAAACGTTTGGTAGTAGGCGGTTTGGAACGAGTCTATGAGATGGGTCGTATTTTCAGGAATGAAGGTATTGACATAAAGCATAATCCGGAATTTACTTCTGTAGAAATTTATCAGGCCTATGCTGATTATAATGATATGATGGAGCTGACGGAAACCATCGTTTCCCAATGTGCTCAAAAAGTTTTGGGTACCATGAAGATTCAGTACGAAGGTGTAGATATTGATTTGACGCCTCCATGGCCGCGTCTAACTATGCTGGAAGCTGTAGCTAAATATTCTGGCAAAGATTTTACAAATGTTACTGATATAGAGGTTGCCAGGAAGATGGCGAAGGAAGCCGGTATAGAATTTGAATCGGCCTGGGGTGTTGGTAAGATTATCAATGCTTTCTTTGATAAGTTTGTAGAAGAAAAACTTATTCAGCCGGTCTTCATTACGGAATATCCCAAAGAGATTTCGCCGCTGGCTAAGAGTAGTGTCGCCGATCCCAACATTACGGATCGATTTGAAGGGTTCATTTATGCACGTGAGATTTGTAACGGATTCACGGAATTAAATGATCCTATCGATCAGCGGGAACGTTTCCTGAAACAAGTGGAAGAAAGAAATGCCGGAGATGAAGAAGCTAATATGATGGACGAAGATTTTGTCCAGGCTTTGGAATATGGGCTGCCTCCCACGGGTGGTTTAGGTATTGGTATTGACCGTCTGGTAATGTTCATTACCGGAGCTTCTTCTATCAGGGATGTTTTATTTTTCCCGCATATGCGTCCTGCTGCTAAGTAAGGTTTTACTAACTCTAAGCCCGGATGAAAATTTGGGCTTAGAGTTTTTTTGTAAAAAAATTAGTTCATTTCTTAAAAAGCTCTTGACAGGGCAGAAAAATGATGCTAATATAAAAAAGTCGCCTGAAGCGACGGAACCTTGAAAACTGAATAACAAACCAGATGGATGTG
>CAXYYS010000027.1:0-24449 GCA_964293585.1 uncultured Acidaminococcales bacterium | reverse complement strand
ATACGGAGAAAATAACAAAGAGATATAAGCACTGAAACATAAGAACGGTCCAAACGGGATGGGGTCTTTCCGCGACTTAAGCTTGGTAACCAGCAAAGCCACCCCGATAACTCCGCCCAGGATAAAGGCCAGGAAAATACAAACGATAGAAGCCTTTAGGCCGAGCCAGATACCCAGGACACAGGAAAGTTTCACATCGCCGGCGCCCATACCGCCACGGCTGAGCAAAAAGATAATCAACATCAGACCGCCGGCAAAAAGAGCACCGTATAAAGCTTCCTTCAGGGAAGGATAATTAAAATACGCATAAACAAGTCCCAAAGGCGCCATCAGCAGTAAAATCTCATCCAGGATTATCTGGTGGTCCAGGTCGATAAAAGCTTCCACGACCAGACAGGCAATAAAAAACCAGGCCAGGACCATGTTAAGACCGGGAAAATAATACAGGCCGCAGGACATGAACAACAACCCGGTCAAAAATTCGATGATGGCATAACGGCAGCTATACGGGGCGCCACAATAGCGACACTTTCCCCTTAAGAAAATATAGCTTAATACCGGGATCATATCCAGGGCGCCCAGCCTGTGCCCACAACTGCCGCAGGCTGACGGCGGCGTCACGATAGATTTACCTGCCGGTAAACGATATATGCAAACATTAAGGAAGCTGCCAATCACAGCCCCAATGACAAAATACGTAATAAACAAGAGATACAAAAAATTACACCTCCCCTATTTTGACTATTATAACATATAATGTCATCTAAATATAGATATTTTAAACTTTTTCACATAGGCCTGCCTATAAAAAAATCCCCAAACATAATGTTTGGGGATTAAAAGTTACTTGTAAACTTACCAGTGTAAATCTTCTGCTTCCTGACGGCCTTTGCCGGTCAAAGAATCCAGCACCAGGCGTTGCTCCACCTGTGCTACCAGTTTCTTGGTAAATTTTACCGTATCCGGGTTCACAGACAAGCTGTCAATGCCGCTCTTGATCAGGAACTCACAGAAGTCCGGATAAACGCTAGGAGCCTGGCCGCAAATAGAAACGGTCTTGCCGTCTTTATGGGCCACCTCGATCAAATGCCTTACGGCACGTTTTACGGCTAAGTTTCTCTCGTCATAAATATGGGAAACCGTATCGTTATCCCGGTCGCAACCCAGTACCAGCATCGTCAGGTCGTTGGAACCGATGGAATAACCATCCACAAACTTATTGAACTGATCAGCCAGGATGATGTTAGAAGGAATTTCCGCCATCAGCCATACTTTAAAATCAGCATTACGTACCAAGCCTTGGCTGGCCATGATAGCGGTAACCTTTTCACATTCCACCACGCTGCGGCAGAACGGGATCATCACGTTCAGATTCTTCAGGCCGAACTCTTCGCGAACTTTCTTTACCGCCTGGCATTCCAGCTTAAAGCCCTCAATGTATTTGGGATCATAGTAACGGGAAGCACCACGCCAGCCCAGCAAAGCTGAAGGCTCGTAAGGTTCAAACTCGTCGCCGCCCTTTAAATCACGATATTCGCTAGACTTAAAATCGCTAAACCTTAAAGTTACCGGTCTGGGAGCCAGGGCCTGGCAAACTTTGCGGATGCCTTCCGCCAGTTCCTCTACCACTTTTTCCGGATGGCCTGTCTTAATCAGGTACAACGGATGTTCATGGATATAAGTAGTCCAGATAAATTCCTCTCTCATGAGACCGATGCCGTCACAAGGCAGGGAACAATATTTTTCAGCCAGTTCCGGATCGCCCAGGTTCATATAAACCTTAGTGCCGGTGGGGGCAAAGAACTCTGCCGTTACAGTCGTTGTTGCAGCTGCTGCCGGTTTAGCTTCTTCCAGGATGCCTTCATAAACCACGCCATGGGTAGCATCTACCGTAACTTCAGCGCCATCTTTAATAGCAGTCGTTGCAGCAGCACCACGGCTCTTAGTACCTACGATACAAGGAATACCAAGTTCACGGCTGACAATAGAAGCATGACAGGTCATGCCGCCGCTATCCGTGACGATGGCTTTGGCCTTTTTCATGGCCGGAACCCAGTCCGGAGCCGTCATCTCGGTTACCAGGATCTCACCGTTCTTAAACTCGTCAATCCGGGAAGGATCCAGGATCACATGTACCTTACCGGAAACTTGTCCCGGGCTGGCCGGAGCACCTTTGACAATAACTTTTCTATCCGTAGTAGTGGCTACTCCGCTGGCGTTCAAAGTCTTACCCTCTTTCTTTCTGCGAGACCAAACTGTTTCAGGACGTGCCTGCAGGATCCAAACCTTGTCCGTCCTGCTGTCGATGCCCCATTCAATATCCATATAGCAACCATAGTGAGCTTCAATCTTCTTCGCATAACGTGCCAGTTCCAGAATCTGAGCATCTGACAAAGTCTGACTCTTGCGTTTCTCGGCAGGAACCGGTTGTTCCTCACAATCGCCGCCTTCTTTACGGACAAACATTACATCCTGTTCATAAATCTCTTTGTCCACAATCTTCATGTCAGCCTTGGAAACAGCATAATGATCGGGGGTAACAGTTCCCTGGACCACATATTCACCCAGGCCAAAGGCACCTTCGATAATGATATTGGCGTCATTACCGGTAGCCACATCCACCGTGAACATAACTCCGGCAGCCTTGGAAAAGACCATCATCTGAATGACGGCGCTTAACGCCAGTTCCAGATGATCAAAGCCTTGTTTCTCACGATAATAAACAGCGCGGTCGGTAAAACAAGAAGCATAGCACTCTTTTACCCTGGCAATCACGTTCTCGGCACCCTGGATATTTAAATAAGTATCCTGCTGGCCCGCAAAACTTGCATCGGGTAAATCTTCGGCAGTAGCACTGGAACGTACGGCAACATAGGGAGCTTCTTCGCCCACCTTTTGTGCCAGTTTAGCATAAGCTTCTGCGATAGCCTTCTTTAAATCCGCAGGCATCTCTTCCGCCATGATAGCTTTACGTACCTTGGCGCAAACCGTCCGGAGCAGATCACTGTTTTCCACATCCGTCAGGTCTCTTAACAAAGTCGCCAGCTTCTCTTTCAGGCCGGTTTTTTCCATAAAGTACCTGTAAGCATAGGCGGTAGTAGCGAACCCATAAGGAACGGGTACATCCGTCTTAGATGTCATTTCACCTAAGGACGAAGACTTACCACCAACGATAGGCACATCTTTTCTTTCCAATTGCTCGAACCAGAGTAAAAATTCTTTGTCTTTTTGCATGTTTCAGCTCTCCTTTGCGATACGCTAAAAGGTTTTCATTACTCAATATAGTATATACTATAACATATTTACGAGTATACTGCAACCCCCTGCATAAAGATTTTGTGAAAGCCTAATCCACCAGGAGCGACAGGTTGCCTACCGCGTTGATAATATTCCGTACCTGGTCTAACAAAGCCAGGCGGATATTTTTTACCGCCTCATCTTTATCCATGACCATGACATCATCAAAGAATTTATTAATCGGTGCCGTTAATTTTTCGGCCAGTTTGAGCACCGCGGCATAATCATATTTGACCAGCGCCGGGATAATTTCTTTATCCACCGTAGCCGTCTGTTTATACAGCTCTTTTTCAGCAGCTTCTGTGAGCAGCCTTTCACTGATGATAGTTTCCTTTTCAATCTTTGAGCACAGGTTATTCACCCGGACAGAAGCCTGAACCAATGCTGCAGCTTCCGGTTGCGCCACAAAGTCTTTCAAAGCCTCAATCTTCAGATAGAGGTCGTACAAATCATCACCGGCTTCTTTATTTTGCAGGACCGCATCAATCACATCATAACGGACGCCCTGATCCAGGAGCATGTTTTTAAAACGCAGGTTGATAAAATCCAGGATCTGCGCCAGTAATTGGGGTTGTTGCTGCGTTTCCAGCTTTAACAGGTCAAAAATACCTGCCAGGATCTTTTTCAGGCCCAGATGGTATTTATTGTCAAGAATGATATTAATGATACCCAGAGCCTGACGGCGCAGGGCAAACGGATCCTGGGAACCGGTAGGAGCCATACCGCGGCCAAAGGTAGCGGCGATATTATCCAGCTTATCCGCGATACTAAGAATACTTCCCATAGGAGACTGCGGCAGAACATCGCCGGCAAAACGCGGCAGATATTGTTCCTCGATGGCCTGAGCCACTTCGGGTTTCTCCCCGTCCAGCAGGGCATACTCCTTGCCCATGGTTCCCTGCAGTTCCGTAAATTCCGTGACCATACCGGTAACCAGATCGGCCTTGCTTAAATAAGCGGCGCGTTCCAGGTCCGTAGCCGCCAGCGGCAGGTTGAGCTCCGTGTTGAGCAGGCTCACGATATTTACCAGCCTCAGGGACTTATCATACATATTGCCCATGCCTTCCTGGAAAACTACTTTCTTAATCTTTTCCAGACGGCCTTCCAGTTTAAGTTTCCGGTCTTCGTTAAAGAAAAATTCCGCATCGCTGAGACGCGCTTTTAAAACTCTGGCATTACCGCTAGCTACAGTTTCCAAATGTTCCTGCCCGCCATTACGGACCGTGATGAATTTCGGCAGCAGTTTGCCGTCTGCAGCTACCACGGGAAAATAACGCTGGTGGTCGCGCATAGGCGTGATGACCGCTGCCTTGGGCAGAGCCAGGAACTTGGCATCAAACTTACCGCACAGGGCCGTCGGATATTCTACCAGATAGTTTACTTCTTCTAAAAGATCTGCCGGTATCTCTGCTTTGCCGCCTTCTTTTACCGCCAGTTCCTCCACCTGTTTCTTGATGAGGGCGCGGCGCGCATCCTGGTCTACCATGACAAAATGGTCGTTTAAAACCTGGACGTAGTCACCGGCTTCTTTAAGTTCCAGTTTCCCTTTGCTCAAGAAACGGTGTCCCAGGGTATAGCGGTCCGACTTTACATCGGTGATAGCTACCGGCACTACTTCTGTACCAAATAAAGCCACCAGCCAGCGGATAGGACGGATAAAATGGAAATCAAAATCCGCCCAGCGCATATTCTTAGTGGGGAAACTAATTGAAGTCAGGATATCTTGTAACAACCCCGGCAGCAGGTCAGCTACCGCGGCACCTTTAACCTGCTTGACGGCGTACACGTAATTATCCCGTACTACCAAATCTTCGGCAGCTACGCCTTTACCACGGGCAAAACCTAAAGCAGCCTTACTGGGTTTGCCATCCGGTCCAAAGGCAATCTTGGCCGAAGGCCCCTTAAACTCTGTCTTGCTATCCGGTTGAGCCTCGGCTACCCCGTCTGCTAAAAACGCCATCCGTCTCGGCGTACCGTAAACTTTAATGCTTTGGAAAGGAATGGCCAGGGCCTGCAGCTTTTTCGTAGCCAGTTCCTGCAGTTGGATTAAGATTCCGGGCATGTAATTAGCCGGCATTTCTTCTGTACCGATTTCAAAAAGTAATTTTTTCATTATTTCGCCTCTCCCTTCAATAAAGGAAATCCCATTTCCTCACGTTGTGCCACATACGCTTTGGCGCACAGCCTGGCCAGAGCCCTGACCCTGCCAATATAAGCCGTACGTTCGCTGACGCTGATGGCGCCTCTGCTGTCCAGCAGGTTGAAGGTATGCGAACATTTTAAGACATAATCATACGCCGGTCTGATATTCCCGGTGGCAATGACACGCTTAGCTTCACTTTCATATTTCTCAAACAGCTCAAAGAGCAGCTTGGTATCCGCAATCTGGAAATTGTAGTAGGACTGTTCTACCTCGTTGGTATAGAAGACGTCACCGTAGGTAATGTTATCCACCCACTGCACGTCGTAAACATTTTCCACACCCTGGATATACATGGCCAGGCGCTCCAAACCGTACGTGATTTCTACGGCTACCGGCTTAATGTCCAGGCCGCCCACCTGCTGGAAATAGGTGAACTGGGTAATTTCCATGCCGTCCAGCCAGACTTCCCAACCAATGCCCCAGGCTCCCAGGGTCGGTGATTCCCAGTTATCTTCCACGAAACGGATATCATGCTCTTCTTCATGGATACCCAAAGCTGCCAGGCTCTTTAAATATAACTCCTGGATATTTTCCGGAGACGGTTTAATGATGACCTGGAACTGATGATGCTGGAACAAACGGTTAGGGTTATCACCATACCTGCCGTCCGCAGGACGACGGGACGGTTCCACATAAGCCACACGCCACGGCTCCGGTCCCAGGACCCGTAAGAAAGTGGAAGGATTCATGGTGCCGGCGCCTTTCTCAATATCGTACGGCAACCCCAGGATACATTTCTGCTCCGACCAATAATTTTGTAAGGTTAAAATAATTTTTTGAAAATCCATACTGCTCCTCCTCCAAGTTCGTTACAAAAACAAGAACTCCGTCCTTGTAACATTTTCTGTTACAGGGACGGAGTAAAATCCGCGGTTCCACCCTGCTTGGCTGCCAATGCAGCCCGCCTCAAGATATTTTTTTCGCTCCGGACTGCCTTCTTCTGCCAGATGCCGGCTTCCACCCTCCCGGCTCGCTGAGGTAGCAGCGTACTAATGTCCTTCATCACACCTAAGATTATAGTTTCTGCCTGCACATTTGTCAATAAAAGGCCTCAGCTTAACTGCGCCAGGAAAGCCAGACATTTTAACGGCTGGTCCACCTGATAGGTGATAAAGCCATTCACAATCTGTTCCAGTTCCATCAGGGCGCCGCCCTTGACCTTAAAGGCCGCCGGCTGCTGAAAATCCAGCTGCAGGAGCTGCTGCCATAAATGCCTGGTCTCTGCATGAAAAGGCACCAGTTCTCCGTAAGCAGAGCCGCATTCCCTGCAGATAAGCCCGCCCTGTTCATTGCTAAAACCTGCGGTTTCCCCCGGTGTACGGCCGCAGATAACGCAAGCCTCCCGCACCGGTCCGATACCAGACAGTTCCAGCAACTTTACCAGATAAGCCAGGGCCACCAGACGCGGATTATGCTTTTTTAATAAAGGCAGGCACTGCTCCAGCAGCACATAAATTTCTTCCTTGGGATCGCTGTCTTCTGTCAGGAGCTCCGTAGCCTCCAGGATCAAAGAGCCGTAGGCAAGTTCTTTAATCTCATACACCGGTGCCGCCTGCACCAGGGCGCAGGATTTTAACTTAGCCAGGCGCGTCCCCTCGTAAAATTCAGCATTTAATACCGCAAAAGGTTGTACCAGCCTGCCAGCCATGCTTTTAGGATATTTTGCCCCATATGCCATAAAGATAATCTTTCCATGAGTCCTGGAAAAACAGACCACATATTTATCTACGGTCTGCCAATCCTTGGCACTGAGGATAATTACTTCGTCACTAAAATTATTTTGATTCATCTTTTTTTTGCACTTCCAGGTTAACCGGTTCAGCCTTCACCCGCAGGATCCTAAAACCAGCCGCCGCCAGAACTTCAAAACGGTAGCCGTGAGATACTATAGCATCCCCGCATTCCGGTTTTCTGCCCAGTAAGCCGAAGATGTACCCGCCGATGGTATCCTCTTCCGGTTCATCAAAATCAATGTTGAGCAGTTCCGCCACCTCATCCAGCAGTACCAGCCCGTCGAATTCGTATTCATCCTGAGGCAGCTTGACGATATCCGCTACCTTGGCCTTATCATGCTCATCCTGGATATCACCAACGATTTCCTCGACCAGGTCTTCCAGGGTAAGCAGTCCGGCCGTTCCGCCGTATTCATCAATGACCACCGCAATCTGCAAATGTTTATGCTGCATGATCTGCAAAATTTTACCGGTACTCATGCTCTCCGGTACGACCATGATTTCCCGCATGATGGTACGCAGGTCAAACTTAGTATCGGTCTTGTCCACGTTCATTAAATCCCGTACATGGATCATGCCCAGCATATGGTCCTTATCTTCCAGACATAAGGGGTAACGGGTGTGATTGCTTTCCCGCACGGTCTGCAAATTTTCCTGCAGGCTTTTATCCGCATACAGGCACACCGTATCCTGCCGGGGTACCATGATTTCCTTGGCCACCCTGTCCGAAAAATCAAACACGTTATCTATCAAACGACTTTCGACCTTATCCAGTTCGCCGCCACGTTCACTGGCGCTGACAATCATGCGCAGTTCGTCTTCGCTTTTGGCGATATCCTCATGGGGGACAGTCTTGAAACCCAAAACTTTCAGCACGCCCCGGGATATAAAATTAGTACAGAGCACCAGCGGATACAAAATGTAATGAAAATACTGCAAGGGCGCAGCCACAAACATCGCTGCTTCCTCTACCTTGGCCAGGGCTATCGACCTGGGGACCAGTCCACCCAAGATTACATGCAGGAACACGATGCACACAAAGGCCGCCCCTAAACTTACCGTAGGAGCGTACCAGGCCTCCATCCCCGTACCTAAACAGTGCAAGACAAACTGGGCCAGCAAAGGTCCGCAGAACCAGCCCAGCAACAGTGATGCCACCGTAACGCCAATCTGGCAGGCGCTAAGATAGGTATCCATATGCTCGCTGATTTCCAGGACCAAAGCAGCCTTGCTGCTGCCCTGGTCAATTAATTCTTCCAGCCGGCTCTTGCGAATCCGGACCAGGGAAAATTCCGCCAGGACAAAAAAGGCATTCAGCCCCACGATGATTAAAGCCATCAGGATTTGGTATAAATACGAAAATATTTCCGGTCCTGCGTCTATGATATATCTCTCCTTTAAACAAAAACTTACTTGGGACTACTATAGCCAAACTCTTTTAAATCTTTGGCATGATTACGCCAATCCGGTCTGACTTTAACTTTAAGTTCCAGGAAAACATGAGTGTCCAGCAAAGCTTCAATATCTTGCCGCGCCTCCTGGCCAACTTTTTTTAACATGCTGCCCTTGGTGCCAATGACAATACCTTTTTGCGAATCCCGTTCCACAAAAATTGTCGCATGAATATAAACAGCCCCATGCTCACGTTCCTTAAAAGTGTCCACTTCTATGGCAATGGAATGCGGTACTTCTTCCCGGGTAGCTTTCAGCAGCTTTTCCCGTACCAATTCCCCTGCCAGAACTTTTTCCGGCTGGTCAGTCAACATATCTTCCGGGAAAAGATTGGGACTTGCGGGCAGGCAGCGGCTCATTTCCGTTATTAAACTGGAAAAATCCGTATCTGTTAAAGCAGACAAAGGCAGGATTGCTTTGAAACAATCGGTCTTGGCATAATAATCCGTCACGCTGAGCAAAGTATTTTTATCTCTCAGCTTATCAATCTTATTCAAAACCAGGATTGCGGGGACGGCTAATTTTTTCAGCTGGGCCAGGATGGCTTCTTCCTCTTCCCCCTTAGGCTTGGTGGCATCTACGATCATTAAGACCACATCCACGCTTTTCATGGTATCTTCGGCCACTTTCACCATATACTCACCCAATTTATGGTGCGGTTTATGCACGCCCGGCGTATCCAGGAAGATTAACTGCGCCTGGGGCGTATTCAGGATACACATAATTTTATTTCTGGTGGTCTGGGGACGTTCGCTCATGATGGCGATTTTTTCACCCACCAGCTTATTCATCAATGTAGATTTGCCGACGCTGGGTCTGCCAATCAAGGCAATAAAACCAGCTACATGTTCCATAGTTTCTATGATCATTACTCCTTATCTCACCTTTTTAAAGCTTGTTTTGTAAAACTGTATGGTAATAGATCCGCCAAAGGCACAGTTTTAGTTGCGCCCGCACTATTAGCCATGATGACCCATTCCACTCCAAATTCACTCATTACCTGACGGCAGGCTCCACAAGGAGCAACAGGTTCCGGGGTGTCCGCCAAAACGCATAAGCAGAATAAATCCTGCGCTCCGGCACCCACAGCGTTAAAAATAGCATTACGCTCCGCGCAGCACGTAAGCCCGTACGAAGAATTTTCCACATTGCAACCGGTAAAAGTTTTGCCGCTTTGCGTAAGGACCACGGCGCCTACCTTAAATTTAGAATAAGGTGCATACGCATGTTCCCTGGCTTTTTGCGCCAGACGCACTAACTTTCTCACAGTTTTGGCGTCCACTGCTTCTGCTGCCAGATCCTGCTGAGACAATTGTATCTTCTGTAAAGCCTTTTCCTCTTCCGCCCGCATCACAGCTTTTTCCTTAGGCTGCATATGGTCATAACCTAAAAGATGCAGACAACCATGTACCGCCAGATAGGCCAGCTCCCGGTTAAACCCGTGGCCATACTCCAGCCCCTGGCGCGCCGCAGTTTCTGCGGAGATAATGATATTGCCCAGCAGATGCGCCTCCGGGTTATCATGAATTTCCGGTTCTTCAGCCGCAGACTCATCAAAGGCAAAAGATAACACATCGGTAGGTCTGTCCACCTGCCGGTATTCCTTGTTAATCTGGTGGATAGTTTGGTCATCCACGATAGTAATATCTACTTCCGTATTATCCGGTAACGCATGTAGTTCGGCTACTGCCTGCAGTGCCGCCTTCAATAATTTTTTAGCTGCCGCCGGAACCTTGATCTTTTTTTGCTCATCATTATAAGTGATGTTCATCTTTTTGCTCCTATGCCCTTACCTTGTCCCTGTTCATACTTTTCATAAGCCTTAATGATGGAAGCCACAATCTCGTGACGCACCACGTCTTTCTCATCAAAAGTAATCATGCCGATACCCGGAACGAGCTTCAGGATTTGGGACGCTTCACGCAGACCGCTATTCTTACCGCTAGGCAGATCTATCTGGGTCACGTCACCGGTAACAACCATCTTAGACCCGAACCCGAAACGTGTCAAAATCATCTTCATCTGTTCGGGGGTTGAATTCTGCGCCTCATCCAGGATGATAAAGGAATCATTCAGGGTCCTGCCGCGCATATAAGCCAGCGGTGCAACCTCAATGGTGCCTTTATCCAGGAACTTTTGCACCGTCTCACTGCCCAGCATATCATACAAGGCATCATACAAAGGACGCAGATACGGATCCACCTTTTCTTGCAAATCTCCCGGTAAAAAGCCCAGCTTTTCCCCGGCTTCCACCGCCGGCCTGGTCAGGATAATCCTTTCCACATCCCGGTTCTTGAGCGCCGTTACCGCTAAAGCTACCGCCAGGTAAGTTTTACCGGTACCGGCAGGTCCGATACCAAAAGTGATAAAGTTCTTCCTGATAGTCTGCACATAATCCCATTGACCCAGCGTCTTGGCGTTGACGCGGCGCCCATGATGCGTAACAATAATCGTGTCGGCATACATATCATGCAGCCGGTCCAGGCTTTTATTTTTCACCATGTAAATACTGTAGCGCACGTCATGCGTGGTCAAGGGCAGTCCCTGGCGATACAGGAACAATAATTCTCCGAAAAGTTGTTCCAGCTCTTCCACATCCCGGTCTTCACCGCTAAAAACAACTTTCGTTCCCCGTGCCACCATCGTCGTATCTGGATAAAGTCCCTGGATGATACGTAAAAATTCATCGTTACGGCCAAGGATACCCACCATTTCCTGCTGGTCTTTCGTTTCAATGATATGCTCACCTAACAAGAAGGACAAAGTCACACCCGCCTTTCTGCGTTCACTTATTTACCTTCTACAATAGTAATCTTTTTAATCGTCACCGGCTGCAGCGGTCTGTCATTGGCGCCCGTTTTTACTTTCCCGATCTTCAGCACCACATCCAGTCCCTTGGTCACCTTGCCAAACACCGCATGCTTACCGTCCAGCCACGGCGTATCTTTCAACGTGATAAAGAACTGGCTGCCGCCGGTATTAGGACCGGCATTGGCCATGGAGAGAATGCCGGCGCTATTATGCGTCAGCTTGGAAGTAAACTCATCCTTGATCTTGTAGCCGGGGCCGCCGGTACCATCACCCTTGGGATCCCCGCCCTGAATCATAAAATTATCAATAACCCGGTGAAAGGTTAAACCATTATAAAAACCTTTCTGAGCCAGAGTGATAAAATTTTTGCAGGTCTCCGGTGCCAAGTCTGTGGCCAGGGTACATTCAAAATTGCCCAGTGACGTTTCAAATACCGCCGTGGCCGGTTTAAGCACCGGCTTAGCAGCTTCTTTATCATTACCGCAGGCACTGGCTGTCAAACCCGCCAGAAGCAGGAAACAGAGTAAAAAAATCTTTTTCATATGCATAGGACACTCCTTTATCTAAACTTCTAGTTATATTATAACAAATTCCTGCAAATTTGCATTAAGAACTCGTAAAGAACAACTTATTTTAAAACCAAGACCGCAGCCACTGGAGTACCGTGGCCGCCGCTGCTTCTCCCTGGACGGTAAAACTATGGTCCCCGCCCGGGATATAAACCAGCTGTTTAGGATTTCCCGCTGCTGCAAAATTTTTTTGTGCCTGTTCCGGTGCCACGATCTTATCTTCCGTACCGTGCAGGATTAAAAGAGGTTTACCTTGCCAGTGCCTAAGTACTGACGGCAAATCATACTGCTGTATCTCTTGTACAAATGCCGCCTGGATTAAGACTTGGCCCCGCTCATCCTCTAACCATAAATCCTGGCCGCCACTTAATTTTTGAAAATTAGCCGGGCCCAGGACATTATTAAACGTAGCCGGTAAATCACTGGGCGTGGACCACAAGGCCAACCCATCCACCCGGGGTTTAGCTCCCTGCTGGTGCCGGCCTGCCACCAGGATAGCTGTAGCTCCTCCCAGGCTCCGTCCTAAAAGGCAGAGCTTGTGCGGGGCCAGCCTGGCCTGAATAAACTTTAAGACACATTCCAGCTCTTGTACCTGTTTACTCAGCAACTGACACTCCGAAAAATTAAAACGTACCACCTGGCAAAAATCAGCAGCCGCAGCCGCCAGCCTGGTAGCCCTGCCGCCGCCTTCCAAAGAACCACGGAAGCCGTGGGCGATAACCAGTACTTTCCCTGCATTTTCCTGACGCCGGCATTTATTAATAATACCATACAAAGTGCCGTACGGTCCCTGAAGATTAAATTCTTCACAGCCTGGAGCCACCTGCTCCTTGCTAAAAATATCTGCCATCATTATCATCCCCACTTTAAACAAAAGACCTGTCATAGGACAAAGGTCACCGCTGCTTTTAGCATCTAGACACTTTATCACTATAACAGGTCTCAAAGCATAAGTCTACTACTTTTGGTCAGGATCAGGAACAGCTGCATTGACAACTGCCGCTGGAATATAAACCCTGCCGCTGAGCGGAGCACAATCGATGGTCATGGTGGAATCGCCAGTCTTGAGGAGCATCTTCAGGATCCAATCGCCCATGGCGCCCGTATGACTCTTTCTGCTCACACCCTTAATGATAACATTCTCAAAGGCCTTCACGGGTTTGGTGATGTCAGCGGTGAACCTGGTAATGTCGCCATTGCTGATATAAACATCGCCGTAACTGTCGCCGCCCTTGCGAAGTTTTTCAAATTCCTTATCAAAATCAGCCTCAGTTTGAGCATCTTCCGTAGTGGCAGATTTTAAAGCATGTTTAACGCCAAAGCCGCTGTACAGTTTGGCACTGTCAAAAACTACCCGCAAATGTTGAATACCACCGCCGTTGCTAACCTGTTCCACCTCTTTCACAGAACCCAGGAAGGAATCAGGTCTGATGCTATCTATCACGTTGGTGCTGCCTTCGATAGGCGTATATTTATAAACCCAGGATTTTTCCTTGTCACCCTTGTGCAGGATTTTCTGAGAATAGGTCTTCGTCCTGTTGCCTTCAATCGTATCATAAATGGTACTGCTCTCAGGATTTTCTCCGCCCAGGGACGTAGTCGTCACCGCCTTGGCACAATAAGGAGAAGTCTGCAAATCCAAAATGGTTTTACTTTCCATGGTTTTCAAAGTCTTAAAAGGAATCGTCAGCTGCAGGGTATAAGTACCTACCGGATCATGTTTCCGGTTCAGCGCTGCCCGCAGGTCATCTATAGGTGCCGCCTGTACCACAGCCGTTGCCAAAAGCATACATCCTGTCAAGACAGTAACCGCTGCCGTTTTCATTTTCATTGATAAAGCCTCCCCTAAAAAATTATTTATTACTTTTTAAGTATAACACTTTTTTAAAAATTTGGTTAGTAGTTTTAATTTTCACGCAAATATTTTTTTGCACCGGATAATGACAAAAAAGCTCCCGTATTAAACGGGAGCTTAAAGTTTTAAAACTATTCTCCAGCTTTATGACCGGAAAGCAACAACCACAACGGACCGGACAGGAAGATAGAGGTATAACAGCCGCTGCAGAAACCTACCAGCATGGCAAAGGAGAAATTATGGATGGTCTCACCGCCAAAAACGAAGATGGCCAGGACGGCAAAAATTGAAGTGCCGTTCGTATACATGGTTCTGGTCATGGTGGCCCAGATACTATGGTCAACCAGGTCAGTCATCGTCTCACTGCGCCGGTGCATCTTCAGATTTTCCCGGATACGGTCAAAAATTACTATCGTACCGTTAATAGAATAACCTACCACCGTCAGAAGCGCCGCCACGAAAGTGGAATCAATTTCCAGATGCAGGAGCGAGAAATAACTTACCGTAACCAGGACATCAATTACCAGGGCGATAATCGCGGCAATGGCAAATTTGAACTGGAAGCGGATGGTGATGTAGATAATCATCAAGACCCAGGAAATTACAATGGCCAGGACGGCTTGCTGGATCAGTTCTCCACCCACGGTAGCACCCACGTTCTCCACGCGGTTAACCTTGTATTCGCCTAAATCTTTGGTCAGGTCAGACATAACCTCACGTCTGGTCTCATCATTGATAATAGATGTACGGATTAAGACACCCTTGGCCTCGCTCACCTGAGCATCAGCACTTTCCAGCTGAATGATGGCATTACCCAAATCATGCTTTTTCAGTGTCTCACGCACCTGGGTTACCGTAACAGGTTTATTGAACTGAACATCCATAAGACTGCCGCCGGTATAATCAATACCCAGGTTAAAACCTTTGACAATCATAGAACCAATGCCTATCAGTAAAAAGATAATACTGATAGCGAAGAAAATCTTATAATGTTTGACAAAAGAAAATTTACAATCAGCAAATCTCATTTTGACACCTCCCCGGTCTTAGGAGCAGAGATGCCAAAAATGGTAGGATTCTTGGTAAAGTTAGCATTAATCAGGAACTTCAACAAGAATTTAGTTACCGTTACGGCACTAAACATACTTAAGATAACGCCCAGAGCCAGAGTAACCGCAAAGCCTCTGATAGGTCCGGTGCCCAGATAGAACAAGACAGCGCAGGCAATCAGGGTCGTGATATTAGAATCCAGGATCGTAACTAAAGCTCTGGAGAATCCTGAATCCATAGCGTTACGCAAACTCTTGCCGCGTAAAACTTCTTCTTTAAAGTGTTCGAAAATCAAGACGTTGCCATCCACCGCCATGCCTATGGACAAGATAATGCCGGCTATGCCCGGCAGGGTCAAGGTGGCATTTAAATATTTCATGATCAGCAGCAGCAGCATGACATACAAGAGTAAGGCAATATCTGCTACCACACCGGACAACCTGTAGAAAAGCAGCATGAAGGCAAAGACACCGATAACACCGATCGTAAATGCTTTTACACTCTTTTCCTTGGAATCTTGTCCCAGGGTCGGACCAACAGTACGGTTTTCCAGGATTTCCAGTTTCACCGGCAGAGAACCACTGCGGAGCAGAATAGCCAGATGCTCAGCATCTTCCATGTTCCGGGAACCGGTAATCTGGGCATGGCCGCCCGTGATGGCTTCCTGAACTACCGGGCTGGTGAGGATTTCTCCATCCAGGGCGATAGAAATCTGTTTACCTACGTTACGAGCGGTAATATTGCCAAACTTTTTTCCGCCCTCCGTGGTAAATTCCATAGAAACCACAGCCTGATTGTTTTGTGCAATCTGTGCCTTGGCATCTTTTAAATCAGAACCGGTCATAACGGTCTTACCGCTCATGTCCTTAAATTCCAAAAGGGCGGTACGTCCCAGCATGCCGATAGCTTTTTCCGGATCCTTTACGCCTGGCAGTTCCACGATAATACGGTCCTTGCCCTGACGCTGAATGACAGGTTCGGTTAAACCTAACTCATTAACGCGGCGTTCAATAATCTTTACGGAACGATTGACCGCGTCATCATCCACCTTAAATTCAGGCGTATCCACAGCCTGCAGCACCACATGGGTGCCCCCCTGCAAATCCAGGCCTTGTCTAACGCTGTTTGATAGCGGCCTGACGTACATGCAAAAGCCACCGATAATTGCCAAGGCAATCACGATGAATTTGCCCATCTCATTCCATCTCAAAATTTATAACCCCTTTCCCTGGTTTATTTACCTGCATGTGAACATATACTAATGCCCTTTTCTGTCACCAGTGCATCCACACCCTGGTCAAACCTGTCTACCGGTAAAGTTGGTCCGGTAAGTAAATCCGTACAGGTAATACCCAGTTTGAATCCCGATGTCAAGGCTAAGAAACGGTCATAATAGCCTGCTCCCATCCCTATCCTGTGACCCTGCCAGGAAAAACCCACGCCTGGCACCAGGAGCAAATCAAAACTGCCCGGTTTCAATTCCTGCAAAGGCGGTTTTACGGACCTGATACCATAACGGTCTAACTCCAGGTCCCTAAAACTTTCAAAGCGGACAGCCTTAAATTCCGTCTTGGAAAACACATAGGGTACGGCAATAATTTTATTACTATTCAAGGCATCCTGCAAGACCCTATCCACAGAAATTTCCTGACCAAAGGCTAAAAAAGCCATGATACAGTGTGCCTGCCGATAAAATGCTGAGTTTAAAATATAATGGCAGACAGCAGAACTTTTTGCTTCTACATCCTGAGGAGAAAAGCTTTTACGAATCCGTAAAAGCTCCTGCCGCACTTGTTTTTTTTCAAGCATTCTCCGTCAATTCCTGTTTAGTTGCATCCTGAAAACCGTTAATCGCACTCCTGGAAAAATCCAGGATCACGCCTGGCGCCACTTCCAAGGCAATCTTTTTTTCACCTACCGTGGTCACCACTCCGTATATGCCGCCGATAGTAATTACCTTGTCACCCTTCTTCAGAGCATCCAGCATCCTTTGATGCCTCTGCTGCTCCTTTTTTTGAGGTCTCCATAATAAGAAATAGAAAATGGCAGCCATCAGTATAAAAGGCCAGACAGCATTGACCATATTCATAATATCTCCGCTAGGCATAGACACACCTCCTCTAAATAGTACACTTCTTTATATTCTCTACCCGTTTTCTAAATCCTTTTTTTAAACTGCCGGGCAGTTACAGCTGGCCATCCTGATAATTTTCCCAGAACTGTTTTCTGAATTGTGGGAACCGGTCCGCCGCAATCGCAGCCCGGATTTGTTTAGCAAAATCTAACAGGAAATACAGGTTGTGGATTGTTAAAAGCCGCAAAGCAAATAATTCTTCCGCTTTAAACAGATGTCTGATATAGGCCCTGGAAAAATTCCTGCAGGTGTAACACTGACAATGTTCGTCAATAGGTTTAAAATCTTCTGCGTATTTGGCATTCCGTACTACCAGACGTCCGGTAGCCGTCATCGCCGTGCCGTTTCTGGCCACCCTGGTGGGAAAGACACAGTCCAACATATCCACGCCTAAATTGACCGCTTCCACGATACAATCCGGCGTACCGACCCCCATCAGATACCTGGCTTTATGTTTATCCATCAGCTCCGTAGTCTGCCCCAGGATATCATACATGGTTTCCTTCGGTTCACCGACGCTTAAGCCGCCGATACCATAACCTGCAAAATCCATTTCCAGAAGTCCCTGAACACTCATCTTTCTAAGTTCGGGATAAATACCGCCCTGCACGATACCAAAAAGCGACTGGTCCGGTCTGGTATGACTGTCCAGACAGCGCTTGGCCCAACGTGTTGTCCGCTGGGTGGAAACCTTGGCATACTCAAAATCAGCAGGATACGGGATACATTCGTCAAAAGCCATCGCGATGTCTGAACCTAAATCTTCCTGGACATGGGTGGCTATCTCCGGTGATAAAAACTTTTTAGAACCGTCAATATGCGACCTGAAGGTCACACCTTCCTCGGAGATTTTCCGCATGGCTCCCAGGCTGAACACCTGAAACCCGCCACTATCAGTCAAAATGCCCCGCTTATAATTCATAAACTTATGCAGCCCGCCTGCTTTGCGTATTAGTTCGCTGCCGGGCCGCAGGAACAAATGATAAGTATTGGACAAGATAACCTGACTGTCCATGGCATAAAGTTCTTCCGGAGAAAGCGTTTTGACGGTGGCCTGCGTACCCACAGGCATAAACATAGGCGTATCAAAATCGCCATGAGGCGTATGCAGCTTACCTAGCCTGGCACCGCAGGTGGCATCTTCTTTTAATAATTCATAGGTCACTGCGTGCATGATTACTCCTTTGTAACAGTTGGCTTCCTGTCTCCCAGCTTTGTGATAAACATCGCATCGCCAAAAGAGAAGAAACGGTATTTTTCCTTGACTGCTTCCGCATAAGCCCGCAGGATAATTTCGCGGCTGGATAATGCGGATACCAGCATCAGGAGCGTGCTCTGCGGCAGGTGGAAATTCGTAATTAAGGCATCCACAAATTTATATTTATAGCCGGGATAAATATAGAGTTTGGTCCAGTTGCCACCGGCATGCACTGTGCCATCCTGGCCGGCGGACTCCAGGGTCCTTACCGAAGTGGTACCGACTGCAACAATCCTGCGGCCTTCTGCCTTGGCTTTATTAATCGCTGCCGCAGCCGCAGCAGGAACCGTATAAAATTCTTTATGCATCTCGTGATCTTCGAGAACGGCTTCGCTTACCGGCCTAAAGGTACCCAGACCTACATGCAGGGTCACAAAAACTTCTTCGCACCCCATCTGTTTAATCTTCGCCATCAGTTCTTTCGTAAAATGTAAACCGGCTGTAGGGGCAGCCGCAGAACCTCTTTCCCTGGAATAAACCGTCTGATAGCGTTCTTTATCTGCCAGGGGTGCCGTAATATAAGGAGGCAGCGGCGTCTCCCCCAGGCGGTCCAGGATTTCCTCAAAAATCCCGGTAAACGAAAACCTGGCAATACGACCACCAAATTCCGTGTGATCAATAATCTCACAGCCCAGTTCATCACTAAATTTAATCTTTGCCCCCACCTGTAACTTTTTTCCCGGGCGTACCAGTACTTCCCAATCTGTACCGTTCAACCTGGTTAAAAGAAAGACCTCCACATGGGCGCCGGTATCTTTAAAACCGTGTAGCCGGGCAGGAATGACACGCGTGTCATTAAAAACCAGTAAATCATCCGGACGCAGGTAATCACAAATATCATAAAAATGACGATGCTCCATGGCGCCCGTATCTTTATCCAGCACCAGCAGCCTTGAATGATCCCTGGGTTCCATAGGATGCTGGGCGATCAGTTCCTTCGGCAAATCATAATTAAAATCTGTCACTAACATCTCGTTATACTTCCTTTAACTAATATAATTTTTGCAAATAGGTTCCGGGAAAATAATGTTCCAGGATAACCTTATAATAATCTTTTTGGTCGGCAGGAGCATTATTGGCCATACCACGTGCCCCCCACTTACTTAAACCCAGGCCGCTGCCGTAACCCCGGCCACTAAAAACCAGAGTTTCATCCGGGGCACCGTTTAACAGGACATAGCCGGGCAAGACTTGCTTCCAGCGCGGCTCGTCGTCGCCGTTAACCTTGATAGGAACTTCCTTGCGCCCTATCTCCATCCCGTAAGGATTTTCAATAGGAATATCAATTTTAGCAGGCAGCACCCTGGTCGCACTCACATCAAAGAGCGTACTGTTTAAATTCAGGATAGCGGCCAGTTCTGTCCCTGAAAGTAAGGCGTCACCGTCATTTCCTTTCAGATACATGCTCAAGACCCTGCCGGTAGCTGAACGCCCTTCCCCATAAGGTTCTTTCAAAGGGGTCAGGCGGTAACTTTTTAACTTACCCAGATTATGCCCGTTCTGTGCCAGGATGCGTTCCACATCTGCCACGCTGATGGTCTTTGTCCACTTGAAAGACGGACTATCCTCATCGTAATCCTGGACAGAAACAAGATAAGGAATATTTTTCCCTAACGCCACGGCAGCACTTTCCGTTTTACCGCCGGAACTTTCCGTGGTATAGGTCAGCGCCGGAGCATCGCCATAATATAAGATCTCACCTTTGGTAGCAGACGCCAGTTTACTGATTAAAGTATTTTCTGTAACGCTGCCGCCATAGTACATATCCTGGTCACTGGCCTTTAGGGCGTACGTCTGGTCAGAGGACTGCATCCTGGCGTAAGCAAAAGATCTGACGGCCACCGCCTGGGCTTTGATAGCCTCATCCGGCCAGATAGGTGAAGACTTTGGTCCCAGCACCGACTGAACATAACTTTCTAGCGGCACCAGGTTATTCACCTGTAACTTTTTAGCGCTATCCAGCAAAATTTGCAGTCGCCCACGATAGGTCTGCTTATTAACGGCAAACATCTTTTGTGCATCTTTTTCCCGCAAAATAAGGTCCTTGCCAAAACTATGCGTACCAATATTTATTTTGCCGTTCGCCGCATTTAAAAAATATTTTCCTTTGGGTAAAGACGACAAGGTCGTACCTGCATTATCTGTAACCACAAAATCACTTGCAGCCACCACTTCTGCCGAAAACTGGTTTTGAACCAGGCCAATGGCAATATCAGGTTCAGCAGCACTGCTAAAATTTAAGGGCAAAAAAATCAGCCAGGCAAGCAGTGCCCAAAATTTTTTCATCGGCCGCCTCTTTCTTATCTAATCTCTGCAATATTTTTGGTAATCGTTACCAGAGACCCCGTATCTTTGTGCTCATAATGCCAGGGCTGATAATATCTGTCCCGTTCACTAAATACACAGCCGCAGTATGGCTGACGATATAATCCCAGATCCAGGCTAAGCTGCACGCCTCGTTCGTAGCCCTCACGATAATCTTCGTAATAAAAAGGCACAGCAAATTCCTGCGCAGCCGCCTCAGCCTCCCGCCTGATTAAATCATGTTTTTGGTACGGGCTCACCAAAAGTGTGGTACTGAATGCATCAAAACCATGTGCTTGCGCATAAGCAGCCGCATAGCGTAACCGCATACGATAACAATACGCACAACGCACTTCTTTTTCCGCCAGCATGCCCTTAATGCATGCCTCTAAAGGGTAACTTTTATCAATGAGCAGCTGGTAATTCTTTTTGGTAACAAACTCCCGCAAAGTTTCCAAACGATGCTTAAATTCCTTGAACGGATGAATGTTAGGGTTATAAAAAAGGATAGTAAAATCTATGCCCTGACTGGTTAAGCGCTCCGTAGGGTAACAGGCGCAGGGAGCACAGCAAGCATGTAACAAGAGTTTCATAATTTATCTCCAAACAGCGGTTGTTCCTGTTTTTCCACAGTCCCGGTTTTTCCGTCTGGATTCCAGGGTACGCCCAGATATTCATAAGTAGTTCTGGTAGCTACCCGTCCCCGGGGTGTGCGCTGCAGAAGTCCCAGCTGCATCAGATACGGTTCAATGACATCCTCGATAGTTTCCACTTCTTCACTAACAGCAGCAGCCAAAGTTTCTACGCCTACAGGTCCACCGTTAAAAGTATGCACCAGGGTATTTAAGATACGATAATCATTTTTGTCCAGGCCATTACTATCTACTTCCAACTTTGCCAGTGCATTTTGGGCCACCTGGACATCAATCAATCCAGCTTTCTGTACCTGGGCAAAATCACGAACCCTCTTTAAAAGCCTGTTCGCTACACGCGGCGTACCCCTGGATCTGCGTGCTATTTCCAAAGCCCCGTCCGGGTTAATTTTTACTTTTAAAATCTCGGCAGCCCTGGTAATAATAAAAGCCAAATCTTCCGGCCGGTAAAATTCCAACCGGCACTGCACGCCAAACCTGTCCCTGAGAGGGGCTGAAATTGCACCTAATCTGGTAGTAGCACCTATTAATGTAAACTTCGGCAGATCCAGGCGCATAGATCTGGCGCTGGGTCCCTTACCGATAATAATGTCCAGGGCATAATCTTCCATGGCTGAATAGAGTATTTCCTCTACCGTCTTAGAGAGCCTGTGAATCTCGTCGATAAAAAGGACATCGTTGTCGCCAAGGTTTGTCAGGATTGCCGCTAAATCGCCCTGTCTTTCAATAGCAGGTCCCGAGGTAACCCTGATATTTACATTCAACTCGTTAGCGATAATATTAGCCAAAGTCGTCTTTCCCAAACCAGGCGGGCCAAAAAGCAGCACATGGTCCAAAGCTTCCTTGCGCTCTGCCGCCGCTTTGATAAAGACGGATAAATTATCTTTTATCTTTTTTTGGCCTATGTATTCGGACAGCAACCTGGGACGCAAACTATACTGCCAGGTATCGCTCTCTTTTTCATGTCCCGCTATGATGCGATCATCAAATTCCATTATTTTCTCCCACCAAATATCTTCAAGACCTGCCTGGTCAACTCTTCGGCTGACAATTTTTCATAACCAGGAAGTTTTTGCAGGGCCGGTAGAATTTCCGAGTTCGTATAACCCAAAGAGGTTAAAACCTCCAGTGCTTCATTAACCGGCGAACCCTCTGCTGCACCAAATGCTGCCGCAGCACCGGAACTTTCTTCCTCCCCGCCCGTAAGACCGCCAACCTTGTCCTTCAGTTCCAGAACCATCCTCTCAGCTGTTTTCTTACCTATGCCGGGAAGTTTGGTCAGCCCTTTAATATCACGGCTTTGAACCGCCAGATAAAACGCATCTGGCTTTATCGCAGACAAGATGCCGCTGGCCCCTTTCGGTCCAATACCTGTTACCGTCAACAATAAGGTGAAAAGATTATAATATTCTCTCGTTAAAAAGCCATACAGCAAGATAGCGTCTTCCCGGACAATGGTCGAAGTTAAAACTTTAACTTCTTGTCCCGTAGTTAGAGAAGCTAATTGAGTCGCGGGCATAAAGATTCTATAGCCAACTCCGCCCGAAGTTTCCACTAAACAATAATCACTGCTTACATAAGCAACTTGTCCGGTTACAGACCCAATCATTTTCTCTACCTCCAATACCAGCCACTATCTCTTTGTCAACTGCCAGCGAGGCGATGAAGCCGTGTGCAGGCCACAAATGGCCATAGCTAAAGCATCGGCCACATCATCAGGTTTTGGTTTTTCCTTGATATTTAAAATATGCTGCACCATAAAAGTAACTTGCTCTTTATCAGCCTTGCCATAACCAACCACCGCAAGTTTAATCTGCATCGGCGTAAATTCCAGGATAGGCAAATTCTGCATCGCTGCTGCCAGAAGCACTACCCCGCGAGCCTGTCCCACTGGAATGGCAGTTGTCACATTTCTGTTAAAGAATAATTTTTCCACAGACATAACATCAGGATGAAAATGCTGGATCAGTTCAGAAAGATCATCATATATTTTTTTCAAGCGCATTTCCGGTGCCATATCCTTGGTCGTGATAACAGCCCCATAATAAAGTGGTGTTAAACGACTGCCCATCTGTTCCACAACACCGTAACCACAGATGGCTGTGCCAGGGTCTATGCCTAAAGCAATCATACTACTGCCCCACTTATGAAAAAGGCAGGCTTATCAGCCTGCCTCATCCTACAATACTTAGTCTTCCTCATCCGGTAAATCCGGCAAGTCTGCATTAGAAAAGACATCCTGAACATCATCCAGGTCTTCTAATTCATCAATCGTCCTTTGTACTTTCTCCGCATCTTCACCTTGCAGAGAAACCATCGTATCAGGAACCATATTAATCTCAGCGGCAACAGTTGCAATGTTATGTTCCGCAAGAGCTTTTTCTACGGCATCGAAATCTTCAGGCTGCGTGATGACCTCAAATCCGTCCTCCGAAGTTTTAATATCCTCGGCACCAGCATCCAGTGCTACCATCATCACGTCGTCTTCTTTATAACCTGCTTCTGCGTCAATGGCAAAAACACCTTTGCGTTTGAACATCCAGCCTACACAGCCAGTTTCACCCATATTGCCGCCATGCTTGGAAAAAGCATGTCTAACATCAGAAGCCGTACGATTTTTATTATCAGTCAGGCAGGTAACCATGATGGCAACACCTGCAGGACCATAACCTTCGTAGCTGATTTCTTCATAGCTGGCGCCACCAGCTTCACCAGAACCTTTGGCGATGGCACGTTTAATATTGTCTTTAGGAATGTTATTAGCTCTGGCCTTGCTCAGCGCCAATTTAAGACGCATATTGCCAATCGGGTCAGGACCACCCATTCTGACAGCGATAGTAATCTCACGGCCGATCTTAGTCGTTATCTTACCTCTAGCCGCATCTGCCTTACCTTTTTTATGTTTAATATTCGCCCATTTTGAATGTCCGGACATGATATAACTCCTCCATTTGCTTGCTTAGTTTAAATCTGACTGTACTATTATACTATATTGTTGCAGAGAATACAAATAGAATTTTAGTAACTTCTAGAAGTTTTCCAGGTTAAGTTCTAAAAAATTTTTGTTGTTTATACAAAAAGACCTGCATCGTAAGATGCAGGTCTCTTAACCGGCAACGCTCTATCCTCC
>CAXYYS010000026.1:0-24602 GCA_964293585.1 uncultured Acidaminococcales bacterium | reverse complement strand
TCGCCTACACCGCCCAGCTTATAAGCTGCGGTAACAGGCACCACCAGCACGGAGAAGAACATCAAAAAGCCCTGGAACAAGTCCGTCCAGCATACAGCGGCAAAACCGCCCATCAGCGTATAGAAAACCACGATGCCGGCCGTAATAAACAAAGCCAGAGTGTAGTCCATGCCGAAAGCCGTGTTAAACAGTTTGCCTCCGGCTACGAAACTGGAAGACGTATAAATTAAGAAGAAAATAAAAATAAAGACAGCAGATACCATCCTGATTCGCTGGCTGGCATCGTTAAACCGGTTTTCAAAATATTCCGGCAGGGTAATAGAATTTTTTACCACCTGGGTAAAGATACGCAGACGTCTGGCAATCCAGATCCAGTTAGCCCAGGTACCTAACGCCAGACCGATGGCAATCCAGAAAGCGCTCATACCGGACAAGTACGCATAACCAGGCAATCCCATCAACATCCAGCCGCTCATATCACTGGCTTCAGCGCTCATGCTGGTAACCCATGGTCCCAACTGGCGTCCGCCTAAAACATAACCTTCCAGGTCCTCTTTTTTATTAAATGTCCCCAAACCTACGGCAACCAGTACTACAAAATACACCACCAGAGCCACGAGTGTTCCTGTCTCAATATGCATATGACAACCCCTCTTCTAATTTGTATTTTTATTATACAATGTTTATCCTCTGCCTTGCAAGGGTAAATTATCCTGGTCATTTCATCTTCACTTTCCGTTTAAATAGTTGCTTAAATATTTATAGCATGTTTAGCTCAAATTTGTTATAATATATAAAATAATTCTTAATTAGTTTTGTCTTCTGTCCATATACTTCCCACTGCATATGATTGAGGCGAAACAGATGCGTGATTTCCAGAGAACTACCCTTATGTCCATACTGTTGCTGCTGTATTTTCTGATGGCAGCCCTGTTACCTGCGCCTGTCTTGGCGGAGGAGGATGTTTTACGGGTTGGCTGCTACGATCTGCGTAACTTTGTCATGCAGGATAAAGATGGCCGTTATACTGGTTACGGCGTCGACTATCTGGACATGCTCAGCCGTTATACCGGCTGCAAATTTCAAATTGTGGTAGCACCTAACAATGATCTGCTCCGCATGCTCAATAGCGGCGAGCTGGATCTGCTTATGCCGGTGGAATTTACCCCGGATCGTGTCCACTCCTATCTTTACCCCACCTATCCCATGGGAGAGCAGATTACCGGTCTGTACACCTTAAAAAGCCGTTCTGATATTTACTATGAAGATTTTAAAACTTTTTCCAACCTGCGAATCGGAGCGGTCAAAGATACTTTTCCCGCCCTGTCTATGGCAGTTTATGCTAAAGCCCACCATTTTACGTACCAGGAATTTTTATATCCCAGCCTTAAAGACCTGCACGAGGCGATAAAAAACGGCCAGGTAGATGCGGTCTGCCGTTCCGGCATGGGGAATATCCCCCTGGATTACCGCCTGGTCGGTATCACTACCGTCAGTCCGTTTTACCTGGTGGCGCCTGTTTCTAAAAAAGACAGTCCGTTTTCCAAGATTGATGAAGCCATCAAGATGATGAACTATGAACATCCGAATTTCACCGGCGACCTGCACGCTAAGTATTTTATAGGCCGTAATGGTACCTCCATCACTGATTTTACCCGGGAAGAACTGGAATATCTGGATGAACATAAAACTTTTACCGTAGCCCTGTTCGAAGACCGCTACCCAGTAGCTTACAAAGGTTTTAGCAGCGGCCAGCCCGATGGCATCTTAAAAGATTTGCTGGATGAGGTGGCCAATAAGACAGGCCTCAAGTTTAAATATGAATTTGTCCCAAAAGGTATCAAGCTTACGGAATATCTGCGCAGCGGCAATGCCGACCTGGTGGCCGGCCTGGTTAATACCGAGGCCATGCAGCATAACTACGCCCTGGTTCTTTCCGAAGGTTTGATGCCAACCACCACCGCTATTGCCGGTCCCAGGGGAGAAATTTACGACGAAAGGCACCCGTACCGGATGGCCATCCCGGAAAATGATGAAGGAACCTTATCCCATCTCAAGAAATTTCACCCCTATCTGGAACTGGTGCCGGCTGCCACTCCTGCTGCCGCCTTACGTGCAGTCAAGAACCATGTAGCTGATGCTACCATGCAGAATTCCGTGGTCCTGAGTTCGTTACTGCAGCATGATGAATTTTCCAATCTCAGCCTCTGGTACACTGCTACCGACGAAGGTAACTTTTCTTATTGCGTAGCAGAACGCAGTACCTTTGACCCCCGGCTGGTCGCTATCATCAATAAAGGCATCCATGCCCTGAGCCGTACGGAAGTCCAGAATATTATTCTTAAACAGGAAGCTTCCATTGATGAAAGCACTACCTGGCGTGATTATCTGGCTCGCTATGCCATAGCGCTGCCGGTAACTTTATTGCTTATCCTGGCTATTGTTGGCGGCTTACTTTATAATATGCAGACCAAACAGCAGCATCTGGCGACCCTGGAACGCCATAACGCAGAGCTGCTTAAAGCCACCGCCACTGCTACGGCGGCCATGGAAGAAAGCCGCCAGGCTAACGCTGCCAAAACTGATTTTCTCAGTCGCATGAGCCATGATATCCGTACGCCTCTTAACGGCGTCATCGGTATGACAGGACTGGCCAGGGAACAAAATAAAGACAGACAGGTGGCAGATTTTCTGGACAAAATAGATATTTCCAGCCACTATCTGCTGGATTTAGTCAACGATATCCTGGACCTGGCCAAAATTAATGCCGGCAAGATGGAATTGCATCCTGAACCATACACCCAACAGGAATTTATCCAGTATCTGGGCAGTGTCATCAATCCCATGTGTCTGACTAAAAAAATTACTTTCTCGGCCAAGGCGCCGACTTTCGATTTTGCCCTGCTGGTAGATAAGCTGAAATATAATCAGATCACCTTTAATCTGCTGTCTAATGCTGTCAAATTTACACCGGAACATGGTCATGTTTCCCTGAGCATCAGTTCCTATACCATGCAGGGAAAAAACTGTGATTTTTATATCCAGGTAACAGATGACGGTGCCGGCATGAGCGAAGCTTTTCAACGCAAACTATTCCAGCCTTTTGAACAAGAATTACCGGCCGGTACCAGTAATGAAAAAGGCACGGGCCTGGGACTGGCAATCACGTACAAACTGATAAAACTAATGGGCGGTACCATCACCGTACACAGCATCCCGGGACAGGGAACTACCTTTACGGTACATCTGAACCTGCCTACGGTTCCTCTTACGGGACTGAAGACAACGCCTCTTCAAGATGCCGGTGCTAATTTCCTGGCGGGCAGGACCTTACTTATCGCCGAGGACAATCCTATTAACGCTGAAATTTTAAAACGTCTGCTGCAAAAACACGGGGCCAGGGTTCTGATGGCAGAAAATGGCGCTGTGGCTGTGCAAAAATTTAAAGACTCTTCCGGACTAACTGCCATTCTTATGGATGTACGCATGCCGGTACTGGATGGCAAGGAAGCCACCCGGCAGATACGGCAGTCGGGACTGCCTGCGGCGCTAACCATCCCTATCATCGCCACCACGGCCAACGCTTATGACGAAGATGTGGATGCCTGCCTCGCCGCCGGTATGAATTCCCATGTGGCCAAACCTATCGACCCGGCCACCTTATTCAAGACCCTGCAAAAATATCTGCAAGCATAAAAAATTCCGGTCCCGGCAAACTGCCCTAAGCAGCTCACCCTGGACCGGAATTTTTGTTTGTTCACAGAAACCTGGCGCCGTTTAACGCCTGCCCATGCCTGGGATAAATATCTTAGGCCTCCGGATGATATAAGATCCGGATAGAATTTAAGATACAGAGGATGGCCACGCCGGTATCCGCAAATACCGCCAGCCACATGTTGGCATAAATACCTGTCAGCCCCAGGACAAAGACGATCAGCTTAATCGTCAGGGCCACCCAGACATTTTCCCGGGCCACCTGCATGGTACGGTGCGCTATTTGCAGTGCACGGGGCAAAGCACGCATCTGGGAATTCATAAAGACCACATCTGCAGATTCAATGGCTGCATCGGCACCGCTGCCCATGGCGGCTCCTACATCAGCCCCGGCCAGAACCGGTGCATCGTTAATACCATCACCAATAAACATGACGCTGCCGTTTTGAGCACGGATTTTTTTGAGCGCCTGCAGTTTTTCTTCCGGCAGGAGGCGGGCATGTACTTCCTTAATACCTACCTGCTGCGCCACTGCCCGGGCGGCAGCCTCACCGTCACCGGTCAACATCGCCGTCTTTACGCCCTGTTCCTTGATAAACCTGATTGCTGCCGCCGCATCGTCTTTCACCGTATCCGCCACCAGGATAGTCCCGGCGTAGCTGCCATCCACGGCTATCAAAACCTGGGACCCGGGCTCAGCTAATTCCTGCTCCGGCAGGGTAACACCCTGTGACGCCAAAAATTGCAGATTACCGCACAAGACAGTTTTACCCTGCAAGGTAGCTTTAATCCCGTGGCCGGCCAGTTCTTCCACATTTTCCGGCTGCAGCAGGTCCAGCCCTTGTGTCTGCGCGGCAGCCATGATACTCCTGGCAAGCGGGTGCGTAGAAACCTGCTCCGCACTGGCAGCCAGCTGCAATATTGCTTTTTCCTGCCAACTGCCTGCTACCGTTAAACGCTGTACCACAAAATTACCTTGAGTAATAGTCCCGGTCTTATCCATGACTATGGTTTTAACTTTACTTAAAGCTTCCAGCACTGCGCCGTTTTTAATTAAAATTCCTGTGCCGGAACCGGCACCAATGCCGCAGAAAAAAGCCAGGGGGACACTAAGTACCAGGGCACAGGGACAACTCATGACCAAAAAAGTCAACGCCGTATAAATCCAGGGATAGTAAGGTTCGTGCAAAAGCGCCGGTATGCCAAAAGCCGTGATCAGTGCCACAACAATGACCACCGGCGTATAGATATGGGAGAATCTGGTGATGAACCGGTCCAGTTTCGGCTTTGCGGCAGCGGCAGTTTCTACGCTGTTTAAGATCCTGGATACCATGGATTCCTGCAGCACCTTGGCTACCTGTACCTTTAAAGCCCCCGCCACATTCACACATCCGGACAGTACTGCCGTTCCGGGCGTTACCTGTACGGGTACCGGTTCTCCGGTTACTGCGGACGTGTCCAGCTGGCTGCTGCCTTCTACCACCACGCCATCCAAAGGAACCCTGTCACCGGGACGCACCAGGACCACAGCACCTACCTGTGCCTGTCCGGCCGGTATTATCTTGATACCCTGTTCTGTTATCAGATTCACTACTTCCGGTCGTAAATCCACGGCCGCCGAAATTTGCTGCCGACTCCGGGACACGGCCAAGTCTTCAAATAACTCGCCTACCCGGTAAAAAAGCATGACACCCACAGCTTCGGGATACTGCTGGATGGCAAAAGCCCCCAGGGTGGCCAGACTCATTAAAAAGTTCTCGTCAAAGATATCACCATGCACTAAATTTTTAGCAGCCTTTACGAGCACGCCGCTGCCTAAAATGAGATAAGCCGCTACCAGGAAACCCAGTAGTACCATACTATACCCTTCCAGCTGCAATGCCTCGTGATAAATTTCTACTCCGGCAAAAAGTATGGCTCCTGCCAGCAGCGTCATTTTTTCCGTCCGCTCATCCGCCTCGGCTGCTGTATCAACTTCAGGACGTCTAAAACTAAAATCTTCCTCACAGATACAATCCGCCAGGGTACGGCCGCATCTGGGACAGATTGCCGCCGCCTGATCCATTGCTGCACTCATCTTCCTGCCTCGCTTTCTGTATCAGTCACTCAAATTCCCTGATTTTACCATAAGTCGTAACGCAGGGAAGAAGTCCGTAACACTTGAACGATTGCTCATATGTTTAAGTAAATTATAACGCACCCATTGTTACCTGTCAAGTAACTTCTCTTCCTGGCGTTACCCGTGTGTCCAAATGTCTTTCGTGCGGCAGACATAAAAAAGCCCCGGCTTCCGCCGGGGAAAGCCGAGTATATTTTTCGGCCCAACTTTTTTATTTTTCTTTTCCAACCGGCAACACCATGACCGGTTACCTTTTACTTTTGCGTTTATGCTTTACATGGGTCAGAGCCGCTTCCAGAATTTCCACCACATGGTGGTCATCAAGGGAATAGTAAATATTTTTTCCGTCCCGCCTGCTCTTTACCTGGTTTTCCATCTTCAAAAGCTTCAGTTGATGGCTGATAGCGGACTGCGACATACCCAGGACCATGGCCAGATCATTCACGCACATCTCTTGTTCCGCCAGGGCATAAATAATCTTAACCCTGGTCTCATCGCCGATAACCTTGAAAAAAGCCGACAGTTCTAGGATATAAGGACTAGCTATTAACTTTTCCCGTACAGATGCCACTACCTCCCGGTTATAAGAAATAGACGGTTCTGTTTTTGTGGGCATAAGTTTCACTCCTTTTCCAGATACACCAATCCCAATGCAATGACACTGGCGAAATTAGCCACACACAGCTTATAGTAAATTCTATATTTATAAATTATATCATAAAAGCTGGCTCCTGCAAACCTATAACCACAATTTATAGTATCATCTTACTGCATTTTCAGTACCTGCCACAAGCTTTAGGTTATTTAGCAATCTGCTCCGTACCCCTATCGCCACTTAGAAGTATTACATCCCGGGTAGTATCTTTTCTGAGCAGTCCAGACAGGCAAACATTTTTATTGTCCTGCAAGTATATCTTGTGCTAAAATAAGAATAATTGTTGTTGATTAAGCCTTTAACTAATCAGCCACTACCACGACATTTTTTTCTTAACAGCTAATGTGTATTTTGGTTTGGATACATGGCTTATCTTAAAGATCACTTTCAGAAAGCAGGCCTTTTAATGGTAAAGATGTGCAGGTTCCTGATTCTACTTTGTTTCCTGGTCACTGAGTATCTGACGGCAAGCGCGATAAGTGTTGCCGCAGCATCCGGACGCACTGTCCGGGTTGGCTATACACCCCATCCCGGCTTTATGGAACAGGCTAGAGATGGTTCAGTACATGGACTGGGCGTAGAATATTTTACCGAAGTCGCCAAATATACCGGCTGGAACATCGTATATCAGGCTGGCAGCAGATCCCAGCTGGCAATCCAGCTCCAGCAGGGTACCATTGATTTATTTGTCCCGGTAATGAAAACCTCGGACCGGGCCGGGAAGCTGTACGATTATCCCCTGCACGCCATGGGTACCGCTGTCAGTGGGTTGTACGTGCCGGAAAAAGACATGCACATCTACTCTGATGACTTTGCCCATATGCAGGGCATGAGAGTAGGTGTAACCCCTGGTTCGTTCCAGACCATCGCTGCCCAAGACTATGCCCGGGCGCATAATTTTACTTTTACGGAAGTACCTTTTGCTAATTACAAGGAAGCCTTGTCTGCCCTGGACCAACACCAGGTTGATACCGTAGCTTTATCCAGCCTGTACCATGTCAAGGGTTATAGAGCGGTAGCCCGTACCACCTATGCCCCTTATTATGTGGTAGCCAAAAAAAATTCTGACGGCAGCCTGCTCCAGGCCCTGGACGATGCCGTGGAACAAATTTCCTTTGAGCATTCGGATTTTTTCAGCAACCTGTTTGAAAAATATTACGGCCGTGACAGCGGTTATACTTCCGTTTCCCTGACCCGGCAAGAAGCAGACTATCTGGCTACTAATCCCGACATCCGCATCGGCTGCTATACCGACTGGTATCCTCTGGTGTACCAGGACAAAGACGGCGCCGTGAAGGGCATCCTTATCGATGTGCTGGGACTGATTGAGAAAAAGAGCGGCCTCAAGTTTACCTATGTGCCCATTAAAGTCGACAGCGCCATTACCGCGTTAAAAGATAAGGTTCAGGATATTGATCTCTTCATCGCCGTGGTAGCCACCAAGGCCAGACTACAGGACAAATCCCTGGTCCTGTCCCAGGGGTACATTACCAATAACCGGGCCTTCGCCGGACGCAAAGGCGAGACTTTTGATATCACTAAGCATTACAAGGTGGCTATCCCTGAGAACATTAAGGGCAGCGCCACTTTCTTAAACGATAATTATCCCCAGTTTGAGATTAGTTATTTGCCCACACTGGAAGATTGTCTGCAGGCCGTGTTGAACGGCAAGGCTGACACGGCCTTCCAGAACTCTTACATCATGGGCGCCATGCTGCAGCATCCGGAATTTGACAACCTGGCCATCTGGGATGTCTCCCGGCAGATGGGCGATTATTTTTACCTGGCCGGCCGCAGCGACATGGAACCCCTGCTCATGTCCATCCTGAACAAATATATTGACGCCCTATCCACGGATGACGTGCAGGCCATTATCCATAAACATACCTCGAACATTGCCGTGGATTATACCCTGGCGGATTTACTCCATAAATATGCCCTGACCATTAAGATTGCGGCAGTACTGCTGCTGCTGATACTGGCTCTGGTCACCGCCGGTATCCTGGCTAACAAACGTCATATCGCTACCCTGAATACCCGTAATCAGGAATTAGGGAATGCTATCAAACAGGCTAACTTGGCCAGCCGGGCTAAGAGTGATTTCTTATCCCGCATGAGCCACGAGCTCCGTACTCCTATCAACGTAATCACCGGCATGACCCAGATTGCCCGTAAGAATATAGGGGACAGCCATAGCGTGGGAGATTCCCTGACAGAGATTGAACAGGCCTCCCAGATGCTGCTCAGCGTCATCAACGATGTGCTGGATATGTCCGCCATTGAGCAGCAGCAGATGAAAGTGGCCGAATTACCTTTGGACCTGAACCAGATGCTAGAGCCCATAATCACTATTTATAATCGCCAATGCCAGTTAAAAGCTATCAACTTAAAAGTAATAAAAGAACTGGACAGCCTGCCGCCTTTACTAGGGGATGGTAAGCGTGTCACCCAGATTATCCTGAACCTGTTGTCCAATGCCTTTAAGTTTACGCCCCGAGACGGTACCATAACTTTGAGCATTCTCAAACAGCGGCTCATCGGTGACAGGCAATATCTCCGGTTCTCTGTAACTGATACCGGCATCGGCATGTCTCAGGAATTTAAGGAAAGACTCTTTAAACCGTTTGAACAGGAATCTGCCGCTACCTTTGAAAAATACGGCGGCAGCGGCCTGGGTCTTTCCATTACCCAGAACCTGGTAAAGCTGATGGATGGCGATATTACCGCAACCAGCAAAGAGGGCCAGGGTACTACCTTTATTGTAAACCTGCCCTTTAAGGTAGCACCGACAGTGGCACCGTCAGCAGCGGCACCCCTGGAACCAAAAGACATTCTTCCGCCCTGTTCCCTGCAGGGCAAACACCTGCTCTTAGCCGAAGATAATATCATCAATCAAAAGGTGGTCCTGGGACTGCTGAAAGATACCGGCGCCACCATTTCCACTGCAGACAACGGTCAGCTGGCCCTGGAACTTTTCCAGAAATCAGCGCCCCACGCCTTCGATTTAATCTTGATGGATATCCAGATGCCGATTTTAAACGGCTACGAAGCTGCCCAAAAGATTCGCAGCTGCGGCCGGGAAGACAGTGCTACTATTCCAATCATTGCCCTTTCTGCTAACGCCTTTGCGGAAGATGTTTCCAAATCCTTAGCCGCCGGCATGAACGGCCACATCGCTAAGCCCATCGACCTCAAACAGATGTATACGATCCTGGCTAAACTTTTGCTGAAGAAAAAATAATTCTCTCAAAAGCAAAAATCCTGCAAACCTTACGGCTTGCAGGATTTATTTTTTACTGCGATAGTTTTTGCTACCCGCGTTTTTCTTTCAGCAACTTTTTAGCGTGCAAGCTGCTATCAGGCTCATTCCCATTCGATCGTTGCGGGCGGTTTGCTGGTAATATCGTACACGATACGGTTTACTCCCTGCACCTCGTTCACGATACGGCGGGAAATGCTGTCCAGCACGCTGTAAGGAATATGAGCCCAGTCGCTGGTCATGCCATCCGTGCTGAGCACGGCCCGTAAAGCTATGGTATAGCAATAAGTTCTGCCGTCACCCATAACACCGACGCTGCGGATATTGGGCAGGCAGGCAAAGTACTGCCAGATGCTGCGGGCCAGACCCGCCTTGGCAATCTCGTCTCTAAAAATAGCATCGGCCTCTCTGGTGATGGCCAGTTTTTCTTCGGTAACTTCGCCTAACACGCGGATGGCCAGACCCGGTCCCGGGAAAGGCTGCCGCCATACTAATTCGTCAGGGATGCCCAGTTCCGTACCTACGGCCCGAACCTCGTCCTTAAAGAGGGACCGCAGCGGTTCGATAAGCTGCAGGTCCATGTCCTTAGGCAGTCCGCCTACGTTATGATGACTCTTGATGGTAGCACTGGTACCTGTACCGCCGCTTTCCACCACGTCCGGATAAATGGTGCCCTGGACCAGGAAATCTACCTTGCCCAGTTTCTTGGACTCTTCGTCAAAGACGTGGATAAATTCCGCGCCGATAATCTTACGTTTCTGTTCCGGATCGGAGACGCCCTGCAGTTTCCCTAAGAAGCGATCCGCCGCATTGACCCGGACAAAGTTCATATCAAAAGTATCCTTAAATACTTTTTCCACCTGGTCCCCTTCGTCCTTGCGCAGGAGGCCGTGGTCCACAAAGATACAGGTCAGTTGTTTGCCAACGGCTTTATGCACCAGCACTGCGGCCACGGAAGAATCTACACCGCCGGAGAGAGCGCACAAAACTTTCTTGTCTCCCACCTTGGCTTTAATAGCCGCAATCTGGGTCTCGGCAAAAGATTTCATGCTCCAGTCCCCTGCAAGACCGCACACTTCAAACAAGAAGTTGGCCATCATCTTTTTCCCAAAAGGCGTATGCTGCACCTCGGGATGGAACTGAACTCCGTACATGCGTTTCTGTTCGTTGATCATAGCCGCCACCGGACATTCATTGGTACTAGCCACGTCAGTAAAACCTGCGGGAGGCGTAGCCACGAAATCTGTGTGGCTCATCCAGCAGATATTATTTTCTTCCAGGCCCTTAAAGAGAGCCGTGTTATTCTGTAAGACGATAGACGTCTTGCCATATTCCCGAATGTCCGCGCTCTGTACCTTGCCGCCCAGGGTCTGGGCCATAAACTGATGGCCATAGCAGATACCCAGCACGGGAACCCCTAAATCAAAAATGCCGGGGTCGGCCTTAGGAGCATTTTCCGTGTACACGCTGGCAGGACCGCCTGACAAAATCAGGGCCGCCGGGTGCATAGCCTTAATCTTGTCCAGGGAACAAGAATAAGGGACAATCTCACAATAAACGTTGCACTCCCGGACACGGCGTGCAATCAGCTGGCTGTACTGGGCGCCAAAATCTATGACCAGCACCAGCTCGTGACTTTTTTCCTGCATAAGTAGCTCCTCCTCAAAAAAACTAACCTTAAATTAAGCCATGAAAATATTTATTAAAATATATCATATTAGACGGACTTTTTCAATCTCCAGCTTCCCCCGGAACCCAAAATGTACTGCCCCCGGTAAATAAGGGTTGTGCTCCGCAAAATTCTGGCAGCACCACAGCTTGCCCTTCTGTCAAAATATGCAAAAACTCCCGTACGTACCTAAACGTACGGGAGTTCAAGAAAAGAAGCGGGAAAAATGAAACTATAGAATGGGAGTAAAGCAGTTCGTAGCTTACATCATGCCCGGCATACCGCCGCCCATGGGCATACCAGGAGCAGGTTGGTCTTTAGCCGGTTTATCTGCAATCAAGGTTTCGGTGGTCAGAACCATGGCAGCGATGCTGGCTGCATTTTGCAGGGCACTGCGGGTAACCTTGGTCGGATCCACGATACCAGCCTTAATCATATCTACATATTCTTCCTTGAGCGCATCAAAGCCGATACCTTTCTTGGAACGCTTAATCGTGTCTACAATCACAGCACCTTCCAGACCGGCGTTATAAGCAATCTGGCGTACAGGCTCTTCGATGGCGCGGCGGACAATTTCCACACCGGTCTTCTCATCGCCTTCAGCCTTAATCTTATCCAGGGATTCCTGAACTTGCAGGAACGCGGTGCCGCCGCCGGCTACGATACCTTCGGCTACGGCTGCGCGAGTGGCGTTCAGAGCATCTTCGATACGCAGTTTCTTATCTTTCATTTCCACTTCGGTAGCAGCGCCTACGCGAATCACTGCTACGCCGCCGGCTAACTTGGCCAGACGTTCTTGCAGTTTTTCCTTGTCAAACGTGCTGGTAGTCTCAGGAATCTGAGCGCGAATCTGCGCTACCCGGGCTGCGATATCAGCTTTTTTGCCGCCGCCGTCTACGATGGTGGTCATTTCCTTGCTGACACGTACCTGGCTGGCAGTACCCAGATCAGCTACGGTAGCGCTGTCCAGTTTACGGCCCAGCTCTTCGCTGATAACCGTAGCACCGGTAAGGATGGCAATATCCTGCAGCATAGCCTTGCGGCGGTCACCAAAGCCAGGAGCCTTAACGGCTACGGCCTTAAAGGTGCCACGCAGCTTGTTCACTACCAGGGTAGCCAGAGCTTCACCTTCCATATCTTCGGCAATGATCAACAGTTCACGGCCGGCCTGGACAACTTTCTCCAGCACGGGCATGATGTCCTGGATCACATTAATCTTGCGGTCCGTAATCAGGATGTAAGGATTGCTCAGAACGGCTTCCATCTTCTCAGCATCAGTAGCCATATAAGGGGAGATATAGCCACGGTCGAACTGCATGCCTTCCACAGTTTCCAGGCTGGTCTCCATGGTCTTGGCTTCTTCTACGGTGATAACGCCGTCGTCGCCAACTTTTTCCATGGCGTCTGCGATCAGGCCGCCGATTTCTTCATCGCCAGCACTGATGGATGCAACCTGAGCCTTAGCTTCCTTGGTCACAACCTTCTTGGAAATCTTCTCCAGGCCGCTTACCAGTGTATCTACGGCAGCCTTGATGCCTTTCTTCACAATCATGGGGTTAGCGCCGGCAGCCACGTTCTTCATGCCTTCATGAATCATGGACTGAGCTAACAGGGTTGCGGTGGTGGTACCATCGCCGGCCACATCGTTGGTCTTGGTGGCAACTTCTTTAACCAGTTGCGCGCCCATATTTTCAAAGGGATCTTCCAATTCAATATCACGGGCGATGGTCACGCCATCGTTAGTGATAGTAGGAGCACCGAACTTCTTGTCCAGTACCACGTTACGGCCCTTAGGCCCCAAGGTTACCTTGACAGCATCTGCCAGGGCATTCACACCGCGCTCCAGGCTGCGGCGAGCTTCTTCGTTAAACAGAATTTGTTTTGCCATTTTAAAAATCTCCTTTTTATTTCTTAGCTACAACAGCCAGTAAGTCACGTTCCGGCAGGATCAGATAATCCTTACCGTCCAGCTTAATTTCTGTGCCGGAATATTTAGCAAAGACGACCTCGTCGCCTTTCTTAACTTCAGGAGCCACACGCTTGCCGTTATCCAGAACACGGCCTGCACCTACGGCGATGACTTTACCTTGCTGAGGCTTCTCCTTCGAAGCAGTATCAGGAAGATAAATTCCACTGGCAGTTTTCTCTAATTGCTCAATGATCTCGACGATGACATTGTCACCCAACGGTTTCAACATTTTAAAATCCCCTTTCAACATCAATCTGGTTTCTTTTGGTATTTCTTTGTTAGCACTCATTTTGTTTGAGTGCTAATCACAGTTCTTATTATAACCATAACTAAAAAAAATGCAAGAGGTTTATCCGTTTTTTTACAAAAAAAATGACAGTTCGCACATTCTTCACAGACTGCGAACTGCCAGCAGAGCAAAGAGCCTGCTCCCGGCACCGGCAGAGAGAACCTGCCGGGCGCGGAAAATATTTACTTAGATGACTTCGTGGCAGCGTCAATAATAGCCTGAGCCACATCCTTAATGGACATGCGCCGGTTCATACTGAACTGCTGCATGCGGCGGTAGGCTTCCTGTTCTGTGAAACCGTGTGCAGTCATCAGGATGCCCTTGGCCCGGTCCAATAACTTTCTGGTAGCCAGACTGGCCCGCAGCTGTTCCACTTCTTCCTTAAAAGACTGGAACTCCTTAAAGCGTGAAACGGCAATCTCCAAAGCCGGGAACAATTGTTCCTCCCGTACCGGTTTAACGATATAGGCCAGCACGCCAGCCTCCTTGGCCTGTTCCACGATGTCCTTCTGACTGTATGCCGTCAACAGCAGTACCGGCGCCAGTTGCTCCTCGTTAATCAGTTTCGCCGCCGTCAAGCCATCCATTTTCGGCATCTTCACATCCATGATGACCAGGTCAGGATGCAAGTCCCTGGTAGCTTCCAGAGCCTCTTCCCCGTTAGCGCCTTCCGCAATAATCGTGTGTCCGGCAGCAGCCAGCATCTCTCGTAAATCCATCCTGATCAGGGCTTCGTCGTCGGCAATGATAATCTTTAACTTATCCATAATTCGCCTCACCGCTCCTCTATCTGCAGGCATCCCGCCTTAAAATATTCTGCTTGGCAGCCAGTTTCACTCTTTCCTGACCTTGGGAATCCTGACCAAAGCCACGGTTCCGTTTACAGGTCCGTCTTCCAGGGTAAACTTGCCTCTTAAATCTGATTCTACCACGGTCTGGATAATTTTTAAACCCAGGCTGGTGGTTTTCGTTAAAGAAAAATCCGGCGGCAGTCCGCAACCATCATCAACAATCATCAGCTCATAGTAGGTGGTCAAGTCCCGGAAACTTACGGTTAATTTTCCCCTGGTCCTGTGCTCAAAGCCATGTTCCAGGGAATTTTGCAGCAGTTCATTTAATACCAGGGCAATACTGGTAGCCTGATTAGACGGTAAATTTACCGGGTCGGCGACAAAACTCGCTGTCAGTTTCAGTTCCGGCCCCACCATGCTGTTCATGATAGCCTCGTAGATACCACGGGCTACCTTGGCCACATTAATCGCTTCATTATCTTGCTGGGATAAATATTCGTGTACGAGAGCGATGCTGTTCACCCTGTTAACACAGTCGTGCAGCACCAGCCTGGTTTCTTCCGTCTGCGCGCGCCGTTCCTGTAAGCGCAACAGGCTGACTATGGTCTGCAGGTTATTCTTCACCCGGTGATGGATTTCCTTGATGACCACAGCCTTCACCAGTAGTTCTTCATCCTTCTTCTGCAGTTCCGTGATATCTTCAATAATGACGATGACCGCCGGCGGATGGGCACGATCTAAAACCGGCAGAACCCGCAGCCGCAACAGCAATCCCTGCATAGCTACATCTTTTTCCTGTGCCAGCCCCGATTCAAGAACCCTGGCTACCAGCGGCAAGTTAACCTGCAGGCTGTTGGTACGCCGGCCTACCAACCGGCCTACACCCAGGACAGAGAAAATATGTTTAGCCGTATTATTAACCGCTCTGATCACCCGTTCATCATCCACGACCATCAGGCCATCGATACTGCTCAAGCGCCGGTATAATATTTCCGCGCCGTTGGTACGATTAAAATTTCGTAAAAACTGCAATGCCGTTTCTATAAATGTTGTATCCGGATCCTTTGTCTCAAAGGAAACTGCAGCAAAACAATGATTGCGGCTATCGCACACCGGGTATACGGCAATATGGGCAAACAGCCCTAAATCATATTCCCGCATTCCCACCATGACGATGTTGCGCTGCATGGTCATAGCCACCAGCGGTTCTTCTGCCAGCCGTACTTCCCGTCCCGCCTCTACCTGTCTGTGTTCCACAAAGCGGGTCAATGGTTCGGCATAACTATAAACTTGGAGCAGCTTAGCTTTGCTGCCCGGTACGTAAATTGCAATATGGGCATGGGCAATATCTGAGGCCAGCTCGATGCAGCTGGCCATAGATAAAAGAATATTTTTTTGTTCTGCCGTAAAATTATTTACCATGCCCCCGCCGCCTTATTGAAACCTTAAAGCCGGATCCGCATTCAAACTCCAGCTGCTGCGCTCGCCGTCCTGAAACATAAAATAGCCGCGGCAGGCAATCATCACCGCATTATCCGTACATAGGATGGGTGTAGGATGCACCAGATGGGCACCTGCTTTAGCCGCTGCTTGAGCCAGCTTGTCCTGCAGGACTTTGTTGGCCGAAACACCGCCGGCCAGCACCACCGTCTTTAAACCTGTGGTCTGCAGGGCGTAGATAGCTTTTTGCACCAGCACGTCCGTGACTGCTTCCTGAAAAGATGCTGCCACATCAGCAAAATTAACGGTTATACCTTTTTGCTGCTCGTTATGCAGGTAATTAATAACCGCAGACTTCATGCCGCTGAAACTAAAAGCGTACGGCTCATCAGCCAGCATCGCCCTGGGAAACGCAACGGCCTGAGGATTTCCCTGTAAAGCCAGTTTTTCTATTTCCGGTCCCCCGGGATAAGGCAGGCCCATGACCCTGGCAATCTTATCAAAGGCCTCGCCAGCCGCATCATCCCTGGTCTGTCCCAAAAGTTTAAAACTATTATAACCTGTTACCTGTAGCAGCGCCGTATGCCCTCCGGAAACCACCAGCGCTAAAAAAGGCGGCTCCAGGGTTGCATCGTTGACAAAGTTGGCAAAGACATGGCCTTCCAGATGGTTGACGCCTAATAAAGGTTTTGCTGCCGCCCAGGCCAGCGCCTTAGCTGCCGACAGACCCACCAGTAACGCCCCTACCAGACCGGGTCCATAAGTCACCGCCACCGCGTCAATATCTTCCAGGGTAGTATGGCTTTGTTTCAAGGCCTCATCAATCACCGGCAGAATGTGTTCAATATGTTTCCGGGAAGCAATTTCCGGCACCACGCCGCCATACTGGCGATGGATGACAATCTGGGAAGAAATAATATTGGACAGGCCCTGCCGGCCGTTCTAAACTACAGCCGCCGCAGTTTCGTCACAGCTGCTTTCTATACCCAGGACTAAAATGTCTTTCGCCATGCTTATCCTTCTTCCTTGCGGTACAGCCACATGATCATGGCATCTTCACCGTTATCGTCATAATAATGGGGCCGCACCCCGGCCGCTACAAAGCCATTCTTCTGGTAAACCTGCCGGGCCGCCAGGTTACTGGTCCGCACTTCCAGGGTCACCGCGGTGGCGCCCTGCTGCCAGGCTGCTTCTATCAAAGCCGCTGTCAGTTGTGTGCCCAATCCCTGTCCCTGCCGAGCTTTCAGTACCGCTACCCTGGTTACCTGCGCTTCGCCGGCTACCAGCCAGAAACCGGCATAACCCAACAGGGTGCCGTTTGCATCCAGAGCCACATAAGTGGCAATGTCATTAGCCAGCTCCTGCTGCCAAAAAGTCTCGCTCCACTGAGTATGAAAAACTTCGCTGTCCAGTTTTCTCAACACCGGAATATCTGCGCTGCGCAGTAAACGCGTGCTCACCGGGCGTGCCGTTTCTGCCATAATACTTCCGCCTCTGACTGCCGCAGATAATAAGGTGCCAGATGAAATAAATCCTCACCTTGGACACACGCCGGATCCTGAGACGCTAATGCCACGGAACTGGCTTTAGGCATCCGTACTTGCGCCGGCGCCAGCAGTACATTTTCCGGCAAGGTCAAACTTGCCAGTTTACTGCATTCACCCAACAGCTGCACCGGCAATTTACAAGCCGCTGCTTCTTCTAACAACTGACGGCCGCTCACAATGGCAATGGCTTGTACTTCCTTTAATTTACCGTCCTGCCAGGTATAGCAGCCACGGTAATAGTTACCTTTTTGGGCATCTAAAAGCGGCAGCAGCGCCACCCCGCTCACCGGCAGATTATACGCCAGTGCTTTCAAGGTATTCACGCCGCAGATAGCGCAATGCCAGGCATAAGCCATGGCTTCCGCGGCCGCCAGGCCGATTCTCAGTCCGGTAAAAGAACCGGGACCGATGCTGACCGCAATTTTTTCAATATCTGTCTTGGCCAGACCGGTCCGGGAAAAAAGCTGATCAATCTGCGGTAACAGGCTTTCGGAATGAGTGAGGCCCATGGTCACGTCGTAAGCCGCCAGGATTTCCTGTTCTCTGACCACCGCCACCGAGCAAACCCGGGTGGCCGTATCCAAAGCTAAAGTCAACATGGCACGATAGCCTCCTTTAAAAGTTCTTCGTACCTTTTGCCGACAGGCAGCAAGGTAATCTTCCTGCCCTCCGGGATTAAGGTAATAGTAATCTGCAGATATGCTTCCGGCAGGTCCGCCGGGAACAAGTCCGCCCATTCAATCATGGTTATGCCTTCGCCGCCGGCATATTCATCAAACCCGATATCCTGCAGTTCTTCCTGCCTGTTCAAACGATATAAATCAAAGTGACGCAGTTCCAGCTGCCGGCCCTTGTAAACATTCATCAACGTAAAAGTAGGACTGGTCACTGCGGCAGAATCCACACCCTGTGCTACAGCCAGGCCGCGGCATAGTAAAGTTTTCCCCGCCCCCAGGTCGCCGCTCAGGCAAAAAACATCACCATTCTGAGCATGCAAGCCCAGCAAACGCCCAATTTTCTCTGTTTCTGCGCTGGTTTGACAAATAATATCCATACGGGAATCCTTACCTCCCCTGCCTGACTCTAAAAAAAACGGCAGACCCGGCTAAAAGGCCGCTGCTGCCGTAAGCATCATCTGGTTTTTAAAAACGAATCATTTCTTTCCAAAGGCTCTTCCAAATCCAGATGCCCGTTCAAAGTTGTAATCTTTTGCCCCTCTACCAGGATTTGCACTTTCTTTACGCCCGGCACTTCCGTCAAGGTAGCAACAATCGCGTTCACCATCATGACCTCTGAATACGAGCCCTGTCCTTTTTTGGCAAAAGCTTTATTAAAATCGGCATAAGCAATGCCGTCCTTAACTTTAACGCCATTCACCTTGGTCCCAGCCGGGAACAGGTTTTGCGTTGTCTTGCTGGTAGGTTCTGTATTAACCAGAGCTTTTAAAGCTGTTTCCGCCTGATTAGTATTGGCCGTGCCTACCGCAAATTTAACTTTCTCCGGCACCAGGATCTCAGCACCATTCTTGGGCACACGATAGACCGTAAAATCCTGGGTCTTAATATCTTTGGGTTTCTGCTCCACAGCTTTGGCCGGTTCAGGAGGTTTCACAGGATTAAACTGGCCCTGTTCACTGCAGCCGGCTACCAATAGCAGCACCAGCAGCATGACCATCCATACTGTAAATTTTTTCACCGGTTATGCCTCCCACTTTAATTAAAATAGGCTACCAGGCCATCAAAAATCGTCTTGGCGATTTTGCCCTGGAACCAGGAACTTTGCAAGAGTTTTTCTTCACGAGGATTCGTGATAAAACAATTTTCTACCAGAACCGCTGGCATGAGCGCATGTTTGGTCACATAAAACCCGGCCTGGCGTACGCCTAAATCATCCAGCCCGAAATTTTTGACGATGCTGCCATGAATGCAACGGGCCAGCTTGTAATCATAACTGGTCTTAGGCGAATAATAGGTAGAAAAACCGCCGATGGAAGGGCTGTTATTAGCATTGATATGGATGCTCACAAAGGCATCCGACGTATGTGCCGTACTTACATCTACCCGCGCCTGCAGCTCAGCCCTGTCCGAAGCATTCGGTCCGTACACATCCACGTCCCTGGTCCTGGTCATGTAGACCGTGGCGCCCGCATCCTGTAATAATTTTTGCAGTTTCTGGGAGATCTGCAAAGTAACCATTTTCTCCCGCAAACCGCCGCTGCCGATAGCACCAGGATCAGAACCGCCGTGACCGGGATCGATGGTGATAACCTTGTCTTTAATCCCGCCGCTGGTACGATAATTAATGGCCCTGGTCTCTACCTTGGCAGGTACAGACTCCAGTTCATTCGCCGTAATATCTACTACGACCCTGGGCGGGCGTTTATTCTTAGGATCATTCTTCAAGAAAAAGCTTTTATACTGCTGCTCTGTGATTGCTTTATTCAGCGGTACGCGTAAAATTGTCTTATGGTCATCCCGGTCCACATACATCCTGGACGCCATATCACTTTTTACGGCAGCAGAACGAACCAGTCCTGGAGCCGCATCGGCCTCGACTGTTACCAATAAATTTTTTCCGTCTATGCTTATGCTATAATCTGCTTTCTCGGAAAGGTCCAGCGTAAACCGAAGCACATTACGTCTGTTCACGCCCCAGTTGACATCCGTAACCCTGGCTTCTGCCAAAGCGATACCGCTGCTCAATATCAGCAGCATGCAGATAAGTAGAGAAAAGATTCTTTTCTGCACCTATTCCACCTCTTTTAAAAACTTAACACTTAATTTTAGCATCCCCTGTCCTTCTTGTAAACCCGAAAACCGCAAAAAATACGGCTATTTCACAAACTTTTTGCAACTAAATACCGTGCTTTCGGGACTGCGTCTGCAATTTCACCTGCTGCCAGGCCTACCTTTTCCGTTGCTGCTACATCACCAGCTGCGCCGTGCAGATACACGCCTGCCATAGCTGCCAGACCAGGCTGCATACCCTGAGATACCAGAGCGGCGATAATTCCGGTCAACACGTCGCCGCTGCCGCCGGTGGCCATCGAGGCATTGCCGGTGGGATTCAGATAATAGGTCCCATCCGGCCAGGCCACTACCGTAGGCACACCCTTTAAAACCAGTACTGCCTGCCAGGCCCTGGCACAAGAAACCGCAATCTTAATGCGGTCTTTTTCCACAGATGCCACGGTCAGATTAAGCAAACGTGCCAATTCACCCGGGTGCGGCGTTAAAATTTTAGCTGCCGGTAAAGTTGCCAGCAGGTCTGTATGTCCCACCAGGGCCGTTAGAGCATCTGCATCAATTACTACCGGTACATGAACGCTGCCCAAAACCTGTCTGATTACCGCTCCGGTATTCTCAGATGTCCCCAGCCCCGGGCCAAGTGCCAGCACATCCCGGGAAGCTGCCGCTTCTAAAATTTGCAGGGCAGCTCCTGCTGCCAGCTTGCCTGGTTCTGCCTCCGGCAAAGCTTGTACCATGGTCTCTGTTAATTTTACGGCCAGAATTGCGCGTCCGGAAACCGGTGTCAGCAAAGTAACCAGGCCGGCACCTGCTTTTACACAGGCCTTACTGCAGAGGGCTGCCGCTCCGGTATAACCTAAAGATCCGGCAACTACCAGCACTCGTCCCGCCGTTCCCTTATGCATATTTGCCGGTCTCTTAGGCAGTGCCGCCGCTATCATTTTAGCATCCAGGACCCGTCCCTTAGATGATGCTCCCTGCAACATCGCTACCGGCATACCGATATCCGCAACGGTCAGTCTGCCCACATATTGCCTTCCCGGATACAGGAACAGCCCCGGTTTAGGTAAAGCCATGGTCACGGTGGCCAGGGCCTTGATTGCATCTCTGCCGGCGCTGCCGTCATTGGCATTTACCCCGGTAGGGATATCTACGGCCAGGACCGGCCGCGCCACCAGGTTCACCAGCTGGCAGAAATCACGTACCACGCCTTTAAGTTCCCCGGTAAAGCCCGTTCCCAGCAAAGCATCAATAATCAAATCTGCCCCGGCTAATAACTCCTGTAGCAGCGGCAGCTGTTCCACCGCCACTTTATCCTGCAGCTCCCCGCCGCCGGCCAGATAAAACTGAAGCTCATCGGCGGCACTGCCGCTTAAATCTTCCCGGGCACAGCTTAACACCACGGTAACCAGGGCGCCGCGATTCTGCAACCAGCGTGCCGCACCCAGACCATCGCCGCCGTTATTACCCTTACCGGCCAACACCACGATCTTGTGCCCGGTACAATCCTTAAGCAGTGCCGTTGCGGCATCTGCCACCGCCCGGCCTGCATTTTCCATAAGCAGCAGCCCGGGAATCCCCAGTTCTTCTTCCGCTGCTTTATCCAGAGCCCGCATCTCTTCTGCTAAGACCAGTTTCATTGTTACCTCCCGGACGCCCGGCATCCTGCATCCGCTGAACCTTGCCCGGTCAATCCCTGATTATTTTTCCAGGATTACCTGAGCCAGCGCCAGCGTCTTCACATGACTGAGTGTCACAAAAATATGCTGCACGCCCAGCTTTTTAGCCACGGCAGCAAAAACACCGCTTAAAACAATCTCCGGTTTGCCCAGCTGATTGTCCAGCACAGTAATTCCCTGGAAGGAACCTTGCCGAAAGCCTGTTCCCAGAGCTTTGACCAGTGCTTCTTTAGCGGCAAAGCGGGCGGCATAACTTTCGTATTTGGGCTGTCCTTGTTCCGTGGTACAAAATTTACGTTCCGTTTCCGTATATACCCGTTCCAGGAATCCGCCTCTGTCAATAGCAGCTTTAATCCGTTCGACCTCGATCACATCGCAGCCGATACCGACAATCATGATTTAACCACCGGCAAGAGCTTTTTTTCTTCCAGATATTCTGCCAGCAGCTTGCCAATCTTATTGGTCAGCTTTAAACAATTAATCAGATGATCACGGGTATCAAACTCAAAATGCATCAAATCTTTGCAGGCACTGGAACCGAAGGTCTGCACAAAGCGGTCATGGAACTCTTTGCTGTATGGATAAATTTCTCCCAGCTTCTTTTCCTGGGGATTATTACGACCCACCAAGGTGCTGATGACCATGATACATCCCACCAGAGCGCCGCACAAATCCCGGGCATGACCCATACCGCCGCCAAAACCTGAGCACAGCCGGAAAGCATTATCATCAATATCTACGCCGGCCTCTTTACGGAATGCCTGGACGATAGCCTCGCCGCAATTATAACTTTGCTTGAAATAATTACCTACAGTCATCCCCATCTTCTCACTAAACTCACTCATGTTGAACCTCCTTTACAATTTTACCAGAACCGCACTACAAAACATTTGTACATTATAATCATTTATATTATACCATATTTCTTAAATATTTTTATTTCCTACTTGTCTTTTGCCCCCTATTTAGTTTATACTAAGGGTGTAAGGATAACTGCATAGGATAGGATGAAGGTTAAAAGAGAGACCGCCAAGGGCGGAGCCGAAGGGGCAAGTTACTTTGTGAAAACTCTCAGGCCAAAGGATTTTAACCTGACTAACCTCTGGGAGTATAATAATCGTAATAACAAAGACGTTATTTTCCTCTCATTCAATCACACACAGAGACAAAGAAGCTGTACTTCTATGTCTCTTTTTTATTACCCTGGCATTTTCGTTATCCGTACTTGTCTATAAGGAGGCAAAAAACATGGAAGGTAAAAAGACACCCCTGTATGATGTGCATGTTGCTGCAGGCGGCAGGATCGTAGAATTTGGCGGCTGGCTGCTGCCGGTGCAATACAAAGCCGGCATCATTGCCGAGCATAAAGCGGTACGTACCGCCGCCGGTTTGTTTGACGTATCCCATATGGGTGAAATCTGGGCTGAAGGTCCGGAAGCCCTGGCTTTTTTGCAGCAGCTCTTAACTAACGACTTTACCGATCTGACAGCAGGTCAAACCAGGTATTCTCCTATGTGTTATCTGGACGGCGGTACCGTGGATGACCTGCTGGTGTACAAATTTGCCCAGGACCGTTATCTGATCGTAGTCAATGCCGCCAATATTGAAAAAGACTGGGCGTGGATGCAAAAGACCGCCGCCGCTTTCAAGGTCAAACTGACCAACGCTTCTGCCGCTACGGCGCAAGTGGCCCTGCAAGGTCCTAAAGCTCTGGAAATCCTGCAAAAATTAACCACAGCTCCCGCTGCCGGTCTGGGGTACTACCATTTTCTGCCGGAAGGCGAAGTAGCAGGTATTAAATGCATCATCAGCCGTACCGGTTATACCGGAGAAGACGGCTTTGAAATCTACTGTGACGCGGACAAAGCCGTAGCTTTGTGGACGGCCATCATGGCTGCCGGCAAAGACGAAGGCCTGCTGCCTACTGGTTTAGGCTGCCGGGACACCCTGCGTTTTGAATGCTGCATGCCGTTGTACGGTCACGAACTGAGCGAGAAGATCACCCCCCTTATGGCCGGTCTGGGTATGTTTGTCAAGCTGGATAAAAAAGCTTTTAACGGCCACGATCCTCTGGCAGCGCAAAAAGCCAAGGGACTGCCCCAGCGGGTCATGGGTATCGAACTCATCGGCCGGGGCGTGGCACGTCACGACTTCCCCGTAAAGGCTGAAGGCAAGGTCATCGGCTATGTAACCACCGGTTCCCCTGCTCCCACCCTGGGCAAGAATATGGCCCTGGCCCTGATTGATACCGGCTATGCCAAGATTGGCAACAAGGTAGCCGTTGATATCCGGGGCAAGGATGTGGAAGCAGTTATCGTGAAGAAACCTTTCTACAAGAGAGCCCAGTAATTATTAAAGTGACTGTGCTGCAAAAAAGGCTGTTACACTAGAGCAGGCAGTCTTCCGGTTGCAACGGCGGGAACAACGCCCTCCGCTTACATAATTATTAAACGCACGCCAAGTGCAAAGGAGAGATTATCATGAACGTACCGCAAAACTTATTGTATTCCAAGGATCATGAATGGGTTAAGGTTGAAGGCAACAAGGTTACCATCGGTATCACGGATTTCGCCCAGAACCAGTTAGGCGACGTGGTCTTCGTGGACACTCCCGCTCCCCAGACAGAATATAAGGCCGGCGATTCCCTGTGCTCCGTGGAATCTGTCAAGGCTGTTTCCGATGTGTACTCCCCCGTGAGCGGCATGGTGGTAGATGTAAACGAAG
>CAXYYS010000025.1:0-26889 GCA_964293585.1 uncultured Acidaminococcales bacterium | reverse complement strand
TATAGTGATCCCTTTTTAAAATCTTTTTTAAAAACTAGCCCCCCCCCCTAAAGCGCACGGGGGTTTTATACGTTTCTGGCAGCACTGTTGTCAAAAATTACTTGCCAGGGAAGAAAGGCCATACCATCGGGATGATGATGATGGAAACGATGAAGCTGACGATAACCAGACCGGTACCAGCTTTTACGTAGTCCATGAACTTGTAGCCGCCGGGGCCCAGCACCAGAGTGTTAGGAGGCGTGCCTACAGGAGTTGCGAAAGCGCAAGAAGCGGCGATACCAATGGCCATCAATACTGCTTGCGGAGATGCACCTAATTGTTTCGCAATGGCGATACCAATCGGGCACAGCAGAGCGGCAGCGGCAGTATTGCTCATGAACTGGGTCAGACCACAGCTGATGATGAACAATACAATCGTCACTACCATCGGAGAAGGAGAACCGCCCATGATGCTGACTGCCCAGCCAGCGATTAACTTGCCGGCGCCGGTCTTATCCATAGCGGTAGATACAGGCATCATACCTGCGAACAGGAAAATCGTTACCCAGTCAATGGAAGCATAAGCTTGTTTCTCGGTTAAGCAGCCGGTCAGGACGCAAACCAGTGCACCGGTGATGGCAGCCATTTCCAGGTTGAACCACTTAACATCCAGGGCCATGATGATGACGCATACCAGCAGGATGACGCCGGAAATGATCTGCTTAGTAGAAGAAACATTTTCGTTAGCATCAATTTCCTGTTGAATGTCCTGGTTGGCATCCAGTTCCCGCTTGGGGATCAGGTGCTTGCCGATGAACATCATGTACAGCATACCTGCTACGCTCAGAGGAATACCGATCCAGGCAAATTCGAAGAAACCGAAAGGTTTGAAGCCTGCAGCGGACAGAGCGCCGGAAGCGATGATGTTAGGAGGCGTACCAACCAGAGTGATGGTGCCGCCCAAGCCAGCCGCGAAAGCCAGAGGCATTAATTCGCGGGAAGCGGGAATATGAGCTGCAGCGCAGATACCTAATACTACGGGCATCAAGCAGGCAGCGGTACCGGTGTTGGACAGTACAGAAGAAAGTGCACAGCCAACAAACATGATACCAAACATTAAACTGTTTTCGCCGGTGCCGGAGAGTCTAACCACGCCCTGACCGATCTTCTGTGCCAGGCCGGTGTAGAACATTGCTGCACCTACGACGAACATGCCGGCGAACAGTACTACCGTGGAGTTGGACAGACCACTGAAGACTTCTTTCGTCGGGATAAAGCCCATGACGCCACATGCGATGGCGCCAGCGGTTGCTGTAATTGCCAGGGGAATAATTTCAGAAATAAAAAGAATGGCAACAACCAGCAAAAGGATTAAACATTGTACATCCTTTCCCATACTAATTTCCTCCTTTATTGTGGGATTTTGGACTGTTCCTCCTGTGCGCCAGGATTGGCAGTCGCGACAATGCTGTACAGAAACTTGTTCTGCATCCTTAGGATACTTCTTTGAGTCTCCTCATAAAATAAGCCGTTGGCACGAAGATAGCAGCACTTTTACAGGCTTTCTCCTCCAGGCGGTACTACTTTAGCGGAAGTGCAAATCCGGGTTACGCCCGGATTTAGGAATTTAAGTGTAAACTTTTCTTCGGAACCGGAAACTTGCAAAAAAGATTGTAATTTTTTAATGATTTTTAGTTATCATACGGCGAATTGACCCTACTTTCAGAAAATATTTTTTCCTTTTTTAACTAGGACAACCGTGCTTTTATGCGTACTACATCTAAAGTAGTACTACTTTAGATATTTTTTTTAAATTCCAACACGCAGAATAATCAGCTTTTATCTTGCTTTTCCGCTCATTTAAAGCTATAATTTATAGAGCAAAGAATGTGTTTAATATTTAGTTGTACTACCATTCCTTGTGATTCTTTATTTAGATGTATGTGTGTAAAGAATTTTAAACTTCAGTTATTTTTCTTGTACTTTAGGCGTTAAGTTTTCTTGTAATTTGTGAGTTAAGGATGGAGTTAAAAATGAAAAAGGATAATCTCACAACGGAACAGTGGTTAAAGTTTATCGGCCTTGACAAACTGCAGACTTTCCAAGATTATTTTTCCAAGAATTTTGGCGGCAGTATGTGTTTCTATGATATCCAGGGTAAGCCTTTAACTGTTTGCTCACGGGAATCTTTGTTCTGCCTGGCCGTACAAAAAGATAATCTTAAACGTTGCCAGGAAACAGCGGCTACCGCTATTGCTTCCTTGCCGGAAACTCCTACCAGGATTTCCGTATGCCCCTTCGGCATTACCTGCATTTATTGCACCGTATTTTTTAACGATCATCCGATTGCGTATGCGTACTACGGCGGGATTACAACCCCGGATACCAGGATTCCCGAAGCTTTGAGGGCCAAATACAACCTGCCCGTCCTGAGCAAGGAACAAATTGAAGATTTGGCGACGCTTTTAGACAGCGCCTTAAAACTATTAAATGTAGATTATTCTGTTTTCACGCCCTTTAAATCTGCGGCAGCTACCAGTCTCCCCTACAACCTGCGTGATGAACGTATCAGTAACCGGGAATGGGAGATCGTAGAACTTTTGTGCCGGGGCATGACCAATAAACAAATTGCGACCAGCCTTTTTATCAGTGAAACCACGGTCAAAACCCATGTCAGCAATATCCTTGCTAAACTGGACCTGCATGACCGTATGCAGATTATCGTACGTTATTACGGCAAATTTGATAAGAGCAAACAGTCCGAATCCGGTACTCCTACGACCTGATCCGCCTGCGCTGCTACAACCGGCGTTTCCTGTACCGGCTCTGGAAATTGTGTTGCTAATATGGTAAGATATCTTTGTAATAACTGGCATAAGGAGTACGCAAGTGGCTACAAAATTACCATTCCAGCAGGATCAGGTGCAATCTGACACGCGGGTGCAGAGAGAACACGGACCGGCGCCATTTTTTCAAACTATCTTAAACTTTATCGACAAACTGCCCATCCACAAAAAGATGACCATTGTGGTGGTCAGTTTTGTTGTTATTCCACTGGTCTTGCTGATGCTGGTTTCCAGTTTGTATCTGCAGGAACAGCTGCGCAAAGACCAGGAAAAATATCTGCTGGCCTCCTTAACCATCGCGCGCAGCGAGATGAAAGAGCGGCAGAACGATATCGTTAAGACCTGTTTTTCCCTGGTGCAGGATGACGATCTGCAAAATGCTATCCGCGAACGCAAAACAGACCTGCTTGCCAAAAAAATTAAACCCATCCAGGTCAATTTTGATAAAGTGGACTACGCTGTAATCGTGGATGCCCACAACCGGCTTTTGGCCAAGACGGATCCCAGCGTTATTTATCATTCCGATAGTCCTTTGGGACAATTGGTAGGTAAATGCCTGGATACAAATAAAGCGCTAAGCAGTACCGAGGTCTTTCCTTTAGACGACCTGTTCCGGGAAAATAGCGACCTGTATAAAAAATTCCAGGTTAAACTTAAGGAAGGTTTCGCCGGTAAAGGCGAATACCTGAATAAAAGCTTATCCGAAACCAACATCGTCCCCATCGTGGACAATAATAATCCGGGCCAGGTCCTGGGCAGCATCGTGCTCATCGGCGTAGCCAACAGCGATTATTATTTCCCGCAATACGTGAGCAGCAGGGCTACCGAAGGGTTCCTGGTACTTACCGTAGACGGCATCAGGGTAGCAACCAAATCTACCGTAGGCGAAGAAAAGAACTGGATGGTAGGCACCACGGCGCTGCCCCGCCCCAGCAAATCCTCTTATGAAGGTTATTATCTGGGTACCGCCAAACTAAACGGCGTGGACTATATGTTCATGGATGAAGCTTTAAAGAACCATCTGGGCGAGGTAGTAGGTTATATCAGCCTGGGACTGCCGGAAGAACGCCTGAACTTCATGGTCACGGATAATCGTAAGATTGGTCTGATGATTTCTTTCCTGTGCATGATTATCTTCCTGCCCATCGGGCAGCTGTTAGCAACCCAGCTTAAACGTAACCACGACGAGTTGGAACGTATGGTCAGTGAAAGAACGGAACATTTACAGACCGTGGTAGCACAGATGCAGAAGCTGAGCATAGCCAAAGCCCAGTTCCTGTCTAACATGACCCACGAGCTGCGAACACCTTTAAGCGTAATTATCAACGCCTGCGATATTTTGAAACACGAATATCTTGGGCCTTTAAACGAGAAACAGATGCGCAACGTGATGAGCGCCCTGGACTGCGGCAACCACCTGCTGGTCTTAATCAACGACCTGCTGGATGTTTCCAAGATGCGGGCCGGTATGATGTTCCTGAATGTTGCCCCGTTTAATATTAAAAGCCTGCTGGATTCTACCGTAAGCGTCTTAAGAGGCCTGGCCGTAGAAAAAAGGCTGCATTTCCAGGTCGTCCGGGAACCGGATGATTTTATCCTGAATGCAGATGCCAAACGGATTAAACAAATTTACTATAACCTGATTTCCAATGCTATCAAGTTTACGTCTCCCGACGGCCATATCAAGATTGCCGTTTATAAACGGGATATGTTCATGGAAAGTATCGTCAGCGATGACGGTATCGGTATCGCACCCGAGGACCAGGCCCGCGTCTTCCAGGAATTTGAACAGGTGGACAACTCGTACACCCGTCGTTATTCCGGTACCGGACTGGGACTCCCTATCGTCAAACAGCTGGTAGAACTGCACGGCGGCCAGATTTTTCTGGAAAGCACTCCCGGTAAGGGTACGGAAGTTATCTTTACCATACCCCTCACCCAGCCCCAGACTAAACAGGAACCTGAGCAACACCTTGCCAAGGCGGATGAGATGGCAGACACTAAACAGTAAGCAAGCCTCAAAAAATATTTTTTAATATTTTATAATTTATCAAAGGAGATTATCATGGCAAAGATTCTGGTAGTAGACGACAACGAACAACTTAACTCCATGTTAAAGGACGTGCTGGAAAGCTGGGGTCATACCGTGCTGCTGGCAGGTGAGGGCCGTTTGTGCCTGGAGTGTGCCCGCAAAGATCACCCGGACATCATCCTGTTGGATGTGATGCTGCCAGGACTAAGCGGTTATGAGGTCTGCAGCGAGCTGCGCAAGGATCCGGTCACCGCTTCCACCGTAGTTATCATGATTACCGCCCTGGCAGATGTAGACAACCGTATCCACGGCTACAAGCTGGGTGCCGATAATTTCCTGGTAAAACCCATCAACTACGACGAACTGCAGGCCATCCTGAACAAATATCTGGAAAGCAAGAAACAGATTGACACCATGGAAAAACGTTCCGACGTGGTAGACAGCCTGCTTCATCTGATTGGGATGATCTCGGACCGTCCGGTGGATGCTAATGAGAAGCAAAAGGAAATTACTTACTGCCGTAAGGTTTTAGATCTGCTGCACTGGGAACGCGAGACCTGCCACCGGGCCATCATCACCACCCTGCTCCGCCGTCTGGCGACTTTAAAAAATATTTTCCGTATGCAGCAGGACCAGACAGATACCCTGCTGGCGCCGTTAACGCTGAGTCACTGGCTGACCCCGGTGCTCCATTATCTGGGCGCGGATGCACCGGAGAATGCCGAACTGCGTGCCGAACTGACCCAAAGCGGCAAAGATTTAGACAAGGTGGCGGACTTTGCCATCCTGATGGACCGGCTGTTTAACCTGAGCCAGGAACAACCGGACCGGGAACTGGTCATCGCCATGTTGAAACGCGAAACCGTTACCAAGAAATACAACGAGACTATCCTGGCAGCGATTGAGCAATGCTTTAACGATGAGAAAGTTCTGGAAATGATGCAGAACCTGTAAAAGTTAAAATCAAAACACAACCAAATTCCGCCGCTGTAAAAAATTTACGGTTGCGGAATTTTTTTACGCAAAAAAAGGCAGCTCCCGCAGGAACTGCCTTCGTAATTTTGTTGCCGTAATTAATTGGGCGCCGCACTTTTTCCAGTGCTGCCGCCAATTTTATTTTGCTTTGTCTTCGCTCTTGGCTAAATTAGGATTGGCTTCCCGGGCCACGCTCAGCATCAGCTTCAAACGGTTCAGCTGGTTAACTTCGCTGGCGCCGGCATCGCAGTCGATGGACACGATGTTGGCCGTAGGATAGTTCTGACGGATAATCCGGAACATACCCTTGGCCGTGATATGGTTAGCCAGGCAGGCAAACGGTTGCAGACACACGATATTAGGCACGCCCTCTTCCACCAGTTTCACCATCTCGCCGGTCAGGAACCAGCCTTCACCGGCCATGTTGCCCAGAGAAACGTGGCGTTTAGCCAGCGCCGCAATCTTGTCAATAGGCATAGGCGGCGTAAAATGCTTGCTCTTGGCCAGAGCCTTGACCATCGGTCCCCGGACAAAATCTACCATCTGGATGAAAAGCTGGGCTTTTACCTTGTCCAGGTACTTGCCATCCAAAAGCTCGTTCTTGGTAATGGGGTCATAAGCCATATACAGTAAAAAGTCAATCAGGGAAGGCATAACCACTTCGGCGCCTTCGGCTGCCAAAACTTTTTCCAAGTTGTTGTTCGCTACCGGATGATACTTGGTCAGGATCTCGCCTACGATACCGACTTTGGGTTTCCACAGCTTCTCGTCGATAGGCAGGGCGTCAAACTCACGCACCATGTCCTTAAGGATGCCGCTGTAGTGCAGCAGGCTGGGATGATCCAAATCTTTCAGGCAGATATTGAGCCACTTGTTGAAGAGCTCCCTGGTGCTGCCCGGCGTAAGTTCATAAGGACGCATCCGGTTTTCCAGGGCCATAAGCGTATCGGCATAGACCAGACCTTTAGCCACATCCACGGCAAAGCCGGCCTTTAAATCAAAGGCATCGGTTTCGCGACCGTAGCAGGCAAAGACAGGTACCTGGGGATAACCTGCATTGCGCAAAGCTTCCCGCATCAGGTTCATGTAGTTGGTAGCCCGGCAGGCGCCGCAAGTCTGGAACCACATGATACTGGTATGGTTGGGATCGTACTGACCGGATTTCAACGCCGCCAGCATCTGGCCGATGACCACGATGGCGGGATAACACATATCGTTATTCACATAGCGTAAGCCCATATCGATAGACTCCCGGCGAGGCACCGTCGGCACCACCATGTTGTAGCCGTACTTTTTCAAAGCCCGGCAGGCCATGGCAAAATGGATGGGCGCCATCTGGGGCGCCAGGATGGTATGAGTCTGTTTGCAATCTTTGGTAAAGTAAGCCCGGTCCGGCATCTGCACATCGCGGTACACCGGTTTCTGCCGCCGGCTGAGCACAGCCAGCAGGGAACGGAGACGGATGCGGGCGCTACCCACGTTGCTTACTTCGTCCAGCTTAATGAGCGTATAAATTCTGTTGTGACGTTCCAGGATACTCTTCACCTGGCCCGTGGTAATAGCGTCCAGTCCGCAGCCGAAGCTGCTGAGCTGGATCAGGGTAATATTGGCATGGGCTGCCGCAAAAGCCGCCGCATGATACAGACGGGCGTGGTAGCTCCACTGGTTCACAATTTGTAAACTGTTTTCGGGGATGGGCAGATGATACACAGAATCCTCAGAGAGGATGGGTAAATCATAAGACTGGATCATCTCCGGAATACCGTGATTGATCTCCGGGTCGATATGGTAAGGACGGCCTACCAGCATGATAATCTGTTTGCCGGCCTTGGTGGCGTCTTCAAAAATCTTAGTACCGTAAGCGCGTACGTCTTCCTTATACTGCTCCAGCTCGGCATAAGCCGCAGCCAGCGCCGGTTTAAGTTCGGCCGCCGTGATGCCTTCCGCCGCCAGCTCTTTTACCAGCCGTTTTTCCATGCGCTCCGGGTCGTTTAACGGCAGGAACGGTTCCATAAACTGCACCTGCTGAGTCTTTAACACTTCCATGTTGGTGCGCACGTTCTCCGGGTACGAAGCTACCACCGGGCAGTTGTAATGATTGTCAGAGGGGTTGGCCGTATCCGCCAAATTGTAGGGGATGCAGGGATAGAAAATCTTTTTCACGCCCCGGCCTACCAGATCCATGATATGACCGTGCACCAGCTTGGCCGGATAGCACAGGGAATCAGAGGGTACCGTGGTCATGCCTTTATAATACAGGCTGGCACTGGACTCTCCCGAAATTACCACCTCGTAACCCAGCTTGGTGAAGAACGTGAACCAGAAAGGATAATCTTCGTACATGTTCAGCACCCGGGGCAGGCCAATCTGACCCCGCTTAGCGCCGGCTACCGGAGTATAATGTTTAAACAGACGCTCGTATTTATAAGCATAAATATTGGGCGCTTTATGTTCGTTCTTAGGCTTGCCTTCGCCACGTTCACAGCGGTTACCGGTAAAATACCTGGTCCCGTCCGCAAAACGCTGCACCGTAACCTGGCAGTGGTTGCCGCAGCCCTGGCAATGATAAGTGGAACTGGTGACCGTGAATTTTTCCAGGTCCTCAGGTTTCAGCAGGGTGGAATGATATTCCGTCTCCCCCGCGCCCACAGTTTCCAGAGCCAGGATGGCTGCGCCGTACGCACCCATGAGTCCGGCAATATCCGGACGGATGACGTGTTTATTCAGCAAAAGTTCCATGCTGCGCAGCACGGCATCGTTATAGAAAGTACCGCCCTGGACCACGATATGGTCGCCCAGTTCGGCAACATCTTTAAGCTGCATAACTTTAAAGAGGGCATTCTTAATAACGCTGACAGCGATGCCCGCAGAAATATCCGCCAGCGGCGCCCCTTCTTTCTGAGCCTGTTTAACCCGGGAGTTCATGAACACCGTACAACGGGTGCCCAGATCTACCGGCGCCTTAGAATCCTGCGCCTTGCCGGCAAATTCCGCCGGGGTCATGTTCAGACCTTCCGCAAAGTTCTGGATAAAGGAACCGCAGCCGGCACTGCAAGCTTCGTTCAACGTAATCTTGCCGATATTGCCGTCCTTGATCTGGAAACATTTCATATCCTGCCCGCCGATATCCAGCACACAGGTTACTTCCGGACAAAACTCCTGCGCCGCCCGGAAATGGGCAAAGGTTTCCACTTCGCCGGCGTCCGCATGGAGCGCCGCCTTGACGATGCCTTCGCCGTAACCGGTAGTGAGCACCCCGGCTACATAACTGCCCTGAGGCAGATGCTTATAAAATTCTTTTAACTCCCGGACCACGACCTTTAAAGGCGAACCTTCGTTGCTGCCGTAATCCGTGTACAAAATTTCCTTGTTGGTGCCGATAGCCGCAATCTTGGTAGTAGTAGAACCGGCATCAATACCCACATACACCGGCCCCTGATACGCAGCCAGGTCGCCCCGGCGTACCTTATCCTGGGCGTGGCGGGTTTTAAACTCCGCGTACTCTGCCGGCGTATCAAACAAACCGAACTCCGTAGTCTTAGGTTTGGCCGCCGCAGCAGCCGCCCCTTCCATAGCGTCGTACAGGTCGTCATAGGTCATGGACTTGCTTTCTTCAGACAGAGCCGCGCCCATAGCCACAAAATAACAGCCTTCCTCCACGGGGACCACGCTCTTCTGCTGCATCTTCAAAGTTTCCACGAAACGTTTTTTCAGCTCCGGCAAAAAATGCAGCGGTCCGCCTAAAAAGGCAACGTTGCCCTTAATCTGCCGTCCCTGGGCCAGGTTGCCGATGGTCTGGTTGACCACCGCCTGCAAAATGGACAAAGCAATATCCGCCTTGGAAGCGCCATCGTTCATCAGCGACTGAATATCCGTCTTGGCAAACACGCCGCAGCGGGAAGCAATGGTATAAATCTGCTTACCCTTGGCCGCCAAAGCATTAAGCCCGTCCGCATCCGTATGGAGCAGGCTGGCCATATGATCGATAAAAGCGCCCGTACCGCCGGCGCACACACCGTTCATCCGTTCCTCGGGGGCCGCGCCAAAATACATGATCTTGGCATCTTCGCCGCCCAGTTCCACCACCGTATCCGTCTGAGGAATCAATTCCTTCACCGCTGTGGCAGCGGCGATTACCTCCTGCACAAAAGGCAGGTGCAGACGCTGCGCAATACCCATACCCGCACTGCCTGTCAGCGCAAAGGTAAAAGGACGAGAACCCACCACGTCATGCAGACGCTGCAGGTTATCATGGAGCGCCGCCGGAATTTCCGAGAAATGCCGGGCATAATGCTCCGCCAGGATATGATTTTTTTCGTCCAGAGCGATCAGCTTGATTGTGGTAGAACCTACATCAATACCAACCTTCAGTATACCTTCCACTGTTAGACACCGCTTTCTATAAACTAAATGCCGCCAGACTCACCACTAAAAAGCGAGGCCGGCAACAAGCAACAACATTGGACAAAATAGCGATAACCATTCTCATTAATAAGTCTCTTCCGATTAGAATATTATACACCCAAACGCAGGATATAACAACCTGAGCGGGGATGGAGTTTGTGGAACTTGTAGTACTACTAAAGTTGTATCATAGAACACCCTGCCGGATTAATTCCGCGATCATGTCCTGTTTGCCCAGGACCCACAGCAGGTCATTCTTCTGCAGCAGCATGTTCACATCAATATTGGTCAACAGGTAACCGCTGCGTTCCAGGGCCACCGCCAGACAGTGCCAGTCCCGCCGCATAGTGGAATGCTTTAAAGAACGTCCGCTTAACCTGGACGCTTCGTTCACATGTATGACGCAGGGAATTAACGGCTCCACTTCCGCCTTGTCCTTCAGCGCCGCAAAATAAGTTTGCAGGGACTGCTGCTCCCCCACCGCCTCCAGGCGCAGGTTCATCCCGGTAATGGCCGCAGCAAAAACCCGCAGCTGGCCCCGGGTACCCAAGCAGAACAGACGGTCGCCCTTCTGCACCATGGTCGCTGCTTCGGGCAGGTCACGGCGATGGCCGCCCCGCTCCAGGCTTAAAACATTAAACCCGTAGGCCTTGCGCCAGGCCAGTTCTCCCAGCGTCTGTCCGGACACCGGGGAATGTTCCTGTACCAGATAGGTCTGCAGGAATAACCGTTTGCCAAAAGTTCCTGTAGCAGCTTCGGACTTCAGACTGATCTGCTGCTGAATCTTGGCCCGGTAACGAAAATTCAGGTTGATGAAAAACTGGGTTTCCATATGCAGGTAGCTTTGCAGCAGCCAGTCCGACCGGACGATAAGCACGGCCAGCACCAGTGTTATCGCCAGAGCTGTCAAACTGCTCCAGCCAAAGAAATGCACCTGCACAAAATACAGGAACACAAACGCCGACAGGACCTTCATCCCTAAAAGGAAAGCTAGGGGCAGATGGTTATGACGGCTCTTAAACCACAACTCCGCCGTCAGCTCCGTACCTTTACCCTGCACTGCCGCCAGAAGTATCCGGAGAAAAGGCGCCAGCATGACTAGGGTAATCACCCCGGCAATCTTAGAACCGTACACCGACGAAAGATTATGGATGCACCAGGGTTCCACCAGATACACCGCCAGGAGATAGATACCCACGCAGATGGCTCCGTACACAGCCAGCCTGATCAGATACAGCTGCAAAAATTCCATCCAGGCGCTGTCCTGGTCCTCGGACCTTTCCACCTGCCCGTTATGCCGTTCCATCCATTTTTTGCAACCGCCGGGCAGCCGGGGCAAAACCCAGGCGCACACCGGCGACGCCGCCCTGATCAAAAACGGCGTGGTAAAAATCGTAATCACGGAAGCGGCCACGATTACCGCATACACATACTCATGCAACACGCCCAGGTTCACGCCCACGGCAGCGGCGATAATAGAAAATTCGCCCAGCTGGGTCAGGCTGAACCCGCTCCGGAGCGCCGTATCCAAAGTCTGGCCCGACATAAAGATGCCGGCGGAAGTACCCAAAATCTTGCCCAGATAGACGGTGAGAATGACTAAAAAGATAGGCCAGGCATAAGTAATCAGGTTCTCCGGCTTCACCATCATGCCGATGGAAACAAAGAAGATGGCGCCAAATAAATACTGCAGCGGTTTCACCAGCTGCGGCAGACGTTTCATGTTAATGGTCGCCGCCAGGATACTGCCCGACAAGAAAGCGCCCAGGGACGTGGAAAATTCCAGCAGGTCGCAGAGGACCACCGCGCCCAGGCATAACGCCAGGGAAAGCATCAGAGCCAGTTCGTCATTGATATAATTTTTTACGGCCTTATAAAATGGCGGCAGCACATACACGCCCACCACCGCCCACAAAACCACGAACAGCGCCAGGGTTAAACCTGCGTACAAGATACTGAGGCCGGTGCTGCCATCTGCGCCGGAAGCCCGGGCCACCGTGGACAGCATGACCATGATCAGCACGCCGCACATATCTTCCATGATGAGCAGGCCGAAGACCACATCCGTAAACTTGCGGCTCCTCAGCCCCAGGTCGTCAAAAGCTTTGACCACCACCGCCGTGGAAGACATGACGAGCAGGCTGCCTAAAAAAAGCCGATCCATCTGAGGCCAGCCCAAAATCGTACCGCAGCCATAACCCAGGAAAAAGAAGATGCACAGTTCAAAGATTTCCGCCACGATGGCGGTACGGCCTACGCTTTTTAACTGCTCCAGGCTCAGCTCCAGGCCCAGGGAAAACAGTAAAAAGATAATGCCGATCTCTGACCACAGGCTGACATTCTCCATGCTGGATACCGTAAAAAAGCTGGGGAAGTTGGGCCCGGTCAAAAAACCGGCAATGATATAGCCAAGGATAAGCGGCTGGTTAAACTTTTTGCAGATTAGCGTGGTTACGCCGGCCGTACCCAAAATCACGGCCAGATCATACACAAACCGGGAAAGATCTCCGCCCATAACCCCGCCTCCTTCGCTTCATTAACTTTAATTATAACACGGCGGGACCGAACATGATAGTACCGCACTTCACTCTGCGCCGCCGCAGCCAGAGACCGGCGCCCCAGCTAAAATTTGGCCGGCCTATTTTCCCATCAGGAGCAGACCCGCCATCCGCACCTTGCGGGCCAGACGCGTGATGGCGATACTGGTCAGCCAGGAACATAGAAGCACCAACCCATAATGCAGCACCAGCGGCACCGTACGGTAAGGCATGCCGAAATACGGCAGCCAGTTGGCGATGCCGTCCAAAAAGAACGGATGCACCAGGTAGATAATATAAGAATGTTTGGAAAGGGAACCCAAAATATTAAAGTGATGTCCCTGCCGCTTGACCAGAAAAGCGCTGAAAAAAGCCAGACAGGCCACCGTATACAAAAGTCCCTGCCAGGTCAGCTGGGTTAAATTTTCCGGAATCTGCAGCAGCTTCACGCCCTGGTCCGCATACATCTGGAAACTGCGCACCATCACCGCCGCCGCCACGGCAAACAAAACCAGGCAGGCCCCAAAATGCCGGCGCAGCACTTCCCGGAACTTATCCGTATGCAAAGCCGCCAGCGCCCCCGCCACAAAGACGAAAGCGTAAAAGAAAGGCAGGTAGTTAATGCGCTCATCCAGCAGCCGCAGTAAAAAGGTATGGCCTTTCAGCCAGCCCGGATAAGTCCAGAAAGTATCGCTCCACAAATATAGTTTTATCTGCAGTGCCGCCAGGACTCCCAGCCCCAGCCATAAATTGTGCCGGCTTAAAAATGCCACCAGCCACCGCCACAGCGGCAAAGTCACATAGAACCACCACAGGATCACCAGAAAATATAAATGGTAACTGGCATCGCCAAAGAACAGAGCCGCGCCAAATTTTTCCCAATCCAGGTGCAGCCAGTCCAGACTGGGCAGGTTCCAGATGTAAAAATAAAACGCCGACCACACCAGGTAGGGCACGATAACGCTCCGGGCCCGCCGCGCCAAAAAACGGCCGTACCCTAAAGGACGCTCCAGGGGATGCTGCAAAAACAAGCCGTACCCGGAAATGAAAAAGAAAGCCGGTACGGCGTAACGGCTCAAAACTTCGCAGAGTACGAACAGGCTCACCCAGGGCGTACTGGAATCCAGCACGTAGGAACCTGCGTGGATGCCGATCACCCCCAGCATGGCCAGACCTCTTAAGTTGTCGATGACTTCATTGCGCGCAGACATCTTTCCCTACCCATCTTAACAGCCGGAGCCCTCCGCCAGGACGGCACCAAAACTTTGCCGCCCTCAGGACGGCGCCAAAAATTATTCTCTAACTATACTACATTTCCCAGGAAATGAGAAGAGCCGCCGTTAAAATTTTGGCCGCTGGCTAATTTTACCGTTGCCCCTTCCCGGTGCATAAAAAAACTCCGGAAACCAGTTCCGGAGTTTCAACAACAGCAACTTATTTCTTAACTATCTTTTGGTCGGCAGGAATCTGTAAAGACTTATGATAGCTCAGTACAGCGTTCGCAAACTTCAGGTCGTCTTTCTTGTTGCCCAGATCCATGTTTTCCCACTTGTTGCCAACAGTGTTGACCAGAGCTTCGGTCTTAACCAGGTTCCAGGAACCGTCAACATAATCATAGAACAGTTTGTACTTCAGGGTGCTGGTCTCAACAACTGCGTCCTGCTTAGCAGCAGTAGCAACAGCTAAACGCTTGGGATATTCCTTAGCCACGCGCTGAACTTCCAGGATGCCGTAGTACGGCTTGGTAGCTTCGCCGGTATCCTTAACGCTTACATAGGATACGGGTTTAAAATACAGGGTCTTGTAATACTTGGCCGGTTGAGCCTCGCCATTACCGGGTACAAAAGTAATACCGTAGTTGTCTTCCACCTTGGTGCTATAGGAAGCCAGGACAGGAGCCATAAAATCGTTGCGAACCTTGTTAAAGCTTGCATAAGCTTCTTGCTTGGTAGGAGCAGCGAAAGCGCTGGCACAAACAGCCAGTGCCACAACCAGAAATGCTAAAAACTTTTTCATGAGAAAATCTCCCTTCATTATTTGTTTCAAGAATAATTATAGCCATTTTTAAAATTTTAGCAATATGTTTTAAAAATTTTCTTTTAGTAAAGTTTCATCACATATCAATTCCCAAGACTTGTTTTACAAAAATACCAATAACGAAAGAGATTAAAGCCACGCCCAGACTGATGCCCGCCATTTCCAGGAAACGTTTTTTAAAATCCAGGTCCTTGGCCACGGAAATATAATAGGTAAAGACCAGGATGATCAGCACCGCCAGCACCAGCATGGTAATCATAGCCTCAAGATACTGTTCATTGCCAAAAACCAGGTACGGCGCTACCAGGACGGCCACCGTCACAAAATACACGCCGCTGGTATACATGCAGGACGTGAAAGCATCGTCGCGGCCCTCGCTGCGGCTGGACAAATATTCCGAGCTGCCCATGGAGAGCGTGGCGGGAATACCGGTGATCAGTCCCGCCATGGCAATCATGCCTGTATTCTTCATCGCCAGGGTCAGGCCTGCCGGTGTACCCGTCAGTTCCACCAGGGCATCGTTCAGGCCCAGCACCATGGACCCCACATACTGCAAACGCTTCTCGTCCAGGATGGCTAAGAGCGCATTCTCGTGTTCCTCTTCCTCCACGGCGATGGCGTGCGCCTCGGGCACTTCTTCCGCCAGTTTGGCGTAAGTTTTATCGGCGGCGTTCTCGCCGGACTCCATCAGCTTTAAAGCAAAAGTATACCCGCAGACCCGGGCCAGAAAAGCATACCAGTGGATGCGCAACGTGTTAGGCGTACTCTGTACGCCGGTCATCGCTTCCCACATACCGCAGTGGCGTTTTTCGGCCGCAGCCAGACGCAGCAGCGTGTTCTGGTTGTCGCCGCCCGGCACCCGCTCCGCAATCTTCTGATAAATATAATACTCGGTAATCTCGTTATTCTGCATGGCCAGGATTGCTGTCCGGGCCTGCGCGCTCATCGTTGTCGTCGTCATGTTCTCCTCATCCTATCCAGCAGGCAGCCGCCTGCAAAAAAATTCCTGTCTAAACCCTTAGCGGTTCTTCTTGTTAGTATAGTCAAACTTCCGGTTCGCGTAAAGTATTTTTTCTCTGTCCATAGTAAGTGGTATGATAGAAATATCTAAGTTAAAGGAACAGCAACACCTGCATAAGTGCAAAACTAACAGCAAAAAATTTTACGGGAGGTCCGGACCATGCGCAATTTTTTTAAAGTTTTAGGAATTTTAGTTCTGCTCTTAGGACTAAGCTGCCCCGTACTGGCAGCCACCGCCATCAACGCCGGCGGTTATTATAACGGCATCAGGCTGTGCGGCAAAGTAAAAATTGTCCAGTACCATGCGGACATCAAAGTGGAAGTGGTCAACAGTTTTCCCGACCTGAAAGTAAAAGTGGTGGAACATTTTCCGGACCGCATCGGCGAGTGGCAGTTCGTGGAATACGGCCAGGATTTTACCGTCCAGTTCGTGAACAATTTTCCGGATATTAAAATTAAATACGTGGACAGTTTCCCCGGCGTGAATTAAAAACGCGCGGCGCAATTTCTGTACGGCTAAAAATTTTGGCAAAATAATTTCTGTCAGCACCAACTAAAACGCGCGGCGCTCCTCCGCAAAGGAAAAGTGCCGCGCCTGTTTATGTTTATTTATCCCTGTTTATTTATCGTCCCGGGTGTTGGGCGCCGTGGAAAGCTGCTGCACCCCCAGCTGCAGTAAAAGTTCCTGGGTCTCCTCCAAAGTTTTGTGCTCCTGCAGGGCAAAGAGCAGCAATTTATCCCGCTTATCACGAATGTAGAGCGGCCCCACCTGCCCGTACTTCAGCAGCACCTGGGTTTCCTCCACGGTCAGTTTGCCTACCAGGGCAAAAATGAGCAGCTTGTCTCTGGTCATCTTCTTGGTGCCGCCCAAAAGATGGGCCGCATGACTACGCTCCAGCAAACACTCATGAGTCAAAACTTTTTTAGTGACCCCGTGGGCCGCCGCTGTTTTGATTAAATAGTCTGCCGGCGACGGTACCACCAGATCCGCCGCATGGGCGCTGGTAAATTCTTCCACTGAATCCATGTGCCGGAAATCTTTCAACAGTTCTTCCGTGGTTCGCTCCGGCGCCGGCGTAACCGTTTTTCCACCCGCCGCAGCCTGCGCCGCCGTTTGCTTCTGTACTTTTGCCATAGTCTACCGACCTCCCGATATGTTATAATGATTATAACATAACCAAAGGACAAAGGAGCGCCATATGCAGGCAGCAACACAATTTATCCTGGACAATTTCACCCGGCTCAAACTTTTAAAAGCGCACGACGGCGCTACCACCGAACAGGTACGGGATCCCGCCGGCGATATTTTTGTGCGCAAGATCCTGCCCTGCACCGGCCTGCCCTACCAGGAACTGACCGGGCTGCAAAATGCCGTGCTCCCCACCATTTATTACACCGCGGCAGACGCAAACACGACCTTCGTCATCGAAGAATATATCGGCGGGCGCAACCTGGAAGAAATCCGGCAGGCGTTAGCCGCCGAGCATAAATATTTGACCGAGAACCAGATTTGGAGCATCACGAACCAGATCTGCCAGGCCCTCCAGGTTTTGCACGCCCACCATATACTGCACCGGGACATTAAGCCCGGCAATATTATTTTGCGGGAAGACGGCAGCGTGAAGCTGATTGATTTTGGCGCCGCCCGTCTGGCCACGGCCCAGGAAAAAGGCCACGACACCCTGATCATGGGCACGCCGGGTTTTGCGCCGCCGGAGCAGTTTGGTTTTGCGCCCACCGATGTGCGCAGCGATCTGTACGCCCTGGGCATGACCATGAAAGCGCTGTGGGCGCCTGCCTATCACGGACCCCTGCGCGCCATCGCCAACCGCTGCACCAAATTTGACCCGGACCAGCGCATCAACAGCGCTACCGAACTGGAGGCGTTGCTGAAAAACTGTGTCCGTTCCCGCTGGCGCCGCCGGCAACATGGGCTGATTGCCGGAGTGCTCATCGCCCTAGTACTTATCTGCGCCTACGCGGCACATCTGAACCTGGCCGCGCCGGATGCAGTTACTAATACGGCGTCACCATCAACACCAGCTGTAAGCGATACGCAACCACCGTCTAAAAAAGTTCCGGACGCCGCCGCTAAGACTGATAGTTCCCAGACGGCCGCCACCAAAGCCAATAAACCCGCGGCTAAAACAGACGCCAACCCTGCCGCGACCACCGCAGAAACAGCCACCACCGCCGCAGGCACAGAACAAGACAGCGCCCCCGATGACGGAACCACCAGTGTCAGCCTCCGCAGCCAGAGCTGGAACTTTAGCGCCGGCGGTGCTGCTTCCCAGGGACGAGTCAATCTGGTGAGCAATATGCCGCCGTCAATCATCGTTACGAACAACGGCAGTGCGCCCCTGAAAAATCCTACCCTGGATTTATATTTTAGTGATTTTGGCGTGGCTGGCAGTAACACCGAAAAAACGGTGGACGCAGGTTATCCCCAGCATACCCAGGTGCAGTTCCTGAGTAACGGCGGCGCTGCCGCAAGCCATGTGCGCCTGCGCATCCTGGGCAACATCCCCGTAGGAAAATATGCCTACCTGAGTCCGGCTCTGGCCTACCCCTCCTACTATAAATTTGGCAATGCGCCTGCTGTGCGGGCGGTGCTTCACGCCGACAACGCCGCCGACGTCGAAAGCAGTTACAGCATCAACGTACGGTAAAAAACGCAGACCTGCGGGCCTGCGTTTTTTGTGTCCCAAAAAGGCACCTTTTTGTCTACATGGTTCGCTATAATAATTCCAAAAGTAGCCTTAACCCTGCAGGGTGTCGACCAAATGTTTACAAAGGTCAACTAGCAATCTCTACCCAAAAAAGGGCTTTGTACTATAATTAGATTATAATAGAGCAGGAGTGTGCCAAAATGGATGAGAAGCGAAAATTGATGGGAGCCAGGATCGTCTATTATCGCAACCTTTGTGGCTGCACACAGTCAGAGCTCTCCGAAATGGTAGGCGTCACCAGACAATATCTTTCCAAACTGGAACACGGCAGATGTTCCTGCAGCATGGAGACCATGTTCAGGATTGCCGAAGTCCTAAAAATTGATCCGGCGGAACTAGTTACCGATAAGTGGCCCGGCGGAAAATAAAACCGGCCGGACAGCCCTGCGTACTTGCGGATGTAAATTGGTAAAATAAAAGTAGACACTATTAAAAACGAAAGTTTTGATAGTGTCTACTTTTGTTTGACAGGTACAGATTGTTCCTAAACCTCGGCAAGTATTTTTATTTTTGAGCCAGTAAAATTTCCAAAGCCCGTTTGGTCACGCGCTGAAAACGCTCCTGACCGAGCAGATAAGCATCTCTGCTGGCCAGCGCTTCGCTGTGGGTGCGTTTGGCCATGACGCCGCAAATGCAACCGCTGCGCAGCCCAAAAGCATTAGAAACCACAAACAAGGTGGCTGCTTCCATCTCAAAGTTAGTGCAATTTAAAGCCTGCCATTCCTGCAAGCTTCCCTGCAAACTGCGGGGCACATAATTTCTAAAACCGTCGTACCGTTCCTGACCGGGCCAAAAACTATCCGTGGAAACGGTGATGCCAACCTTGAAGGGAACCTTGAGTTCCTGAGCCGCCTGTCTTAAAGCCAGGGTAATATCTAAATCCGCCACAGCAGGATATTCAATAGGGGCATAGGCTTTAGAAGCGCCGTCTTCTCTCACGGCGGCTTTATTGATGACCACGTCGCCGATATTTAAATCTTCCTGCAAAGACCCGCAGGTCCCTACCCGAATAAAATTAGTCACGCCCAGACGGGCTAATTCCTCTACGGCAAAGGTAATGCAGGGACCGCCCATACCGGTGGACATAACTAACACGGGCTGCCCGTTGACACTTGTTAACCAGCTGGTAAAATCGCGATGATTACCCACGTATTTAGCGGGACCCATAGCCTTAGCCAGAGCCTCCACCCGTCCGGGATCTCCGGGTAGCAGCGCATACTTGGCTCCTCCGATTTGCTCTTTGGTCAGGCCGGTATGATACATTACCTCTCCGGGTTTGGCATAATTGCGTACAACCTTAATCTGCCCCTGAGCTGAAACATTGCCGCACCAGATAAAAACAGCGACCATTACTCCACATAAAAGACTTAGCCATTTTTTCATTTTGACGGATCCTCCCTGGTCTTATGCATGACCGACTTATTTATTAAATTATACCATTGCCGGCAAATTACTACAAATGCACCAGCTAATTATCACCGAGCGGCTTATCTATACCTTACCCATCAGAGTTTCTTTGTTCTCATTATGTCATTGGCTGCTGGCAATGTCTAATGCTTATCCCAAATATTTTACCATGCTTTTGGCGAATGTTAACCTGTGTTATACTAAATACAAAGGGAGGCGTAACTATGAAAATCGTGATGCTGATGGAAAATACCGTATGCGCGCAATCGTTTGCCTGCGAGCACGGACTGAGCATGTATATCGAGACGGGATCCCGGAAAATTCTCTTTGACATGGGTGCCTCGGACCAGTTTGCGGCCAACGCCCAAAAAGCGGGTGTGGATCTTACCCAGGTGGACACGGCAATCCTGTCCCACGGTCACAACGATCACGGAGGCGGCCTCCAGACTTTTTTAGCCCTGAATAAAAAAGCCAATGTCTATCTGCAAAAGCAGGCCTTTAGCCAACATTTTTCCGCCGACGGACGGGATATCAGTTTGGATGCAGAGTTAAAAAAGAATCCCCGGCTGCATTTTGTGGAGGCAGAACTGGATTTAAGTACTTTGCCGCCGGCACAAACCAGTACCGGCAACAGTACGGCCAGAACAAACACCGGCGCAGAAACAGACCAACCTGTTCCTACCAGCAAGTTACATCTCTACAACTGCAATGCCAGGACCTGCCCCTACCCGGTCCACAGCTACGGCCTGACCAAAGTGGTAAACGGCCAGCGGGTGCCCGACGATTTTAAGCACGAGCAATATTTACTGGTAGAAGAAAAAGGCCAACGGGTACTTTTTAGCGGCTGTTCCCACAAAGGCATCCTAAATATCATGAGCTGGTTTAAACCCGACGTGCTCGTCGGCGGTTTCCATTTCATGAAACTGGATCCGGCTACTGCCGACAGTAAGCGTTTGGAAGAGGCGGCGAAAATTTTAGCCGGCTATCACTGCCAGTACTACACCTGTCACTGCACCGGCCAAGCACAGTTTGACTTCCTGCACAAATATCTGGACGACCAGCTGCATTACGCCGCGGCGGGACAGATTATAAAGTTGTAAAAATTAGGACTTCCCTGGCATGTTAGGGAAGTCCTTTAAATTTTACTTGTTTCTTATCTAGGTCCTAAAAACTTGTCGCCATTTAGATGTATCATGTGATCCGGCAATTCAGCAATCCAAACTTCGGTATCCCACGCCAGTGAATCTGCAAACCTCTTGTAAGTTTTAAAGTCCAGAAACGCCGTAATAAAAATCTTTGGTGATTTAACGTCTTTAGTCATGTCTAATAAATCCATTTTCCGTTTCGGACTCATAGGACCAACAGAAGTTACTGCTTCAATAAAATATAGCCAATCCTTATCCGACCGATAGAGAACCACATCCGGCATGATATCATGCTGGGTAATTGTAAAACCTAACAACCCTAACTTTTCCTCCAGCTTCACAAGATTTTTTTGTACGGTGTCACCAACGTACAGGCATTCTGAGCTTGGAGCAAAGCGAGGAGCAAACTCTTCAATAATCGCTTTCTGCAATTGATTATGTTTTCCTGGCGAAAATTGATAGTCACTGTTATTTATCTTCACCGGCAACATGGCCAGATGTTTCTTTGATGCTAATAGTTCTTTCAACATTTTATTCTTAGCAACAAATTCCGCTAATTCTTTTTCCCACGTATCCGAATTGAGCGAACGAATAAGTTTTAAAGCTTCCGGTGTCAAATTATATTTATAGTTGGGGCTATTAGTTGCAGTAGTATTGTAATCAATAATAGCCGCAATATAAAAATAATGTAAGGCTACTTTACGAAAAGTTTCCCGGGAATTTTCCGCATACTGGACCCCGTATACATTCTCTGTGAATTTTAAAATATCATGAATTCTTAATGGTTTATTTGTTGCCTGATCCCACTCATCTTCCGGTTTAATATCTGCCAATGCCAATAGTGAATAAGCACAGACATCGGATTGCTGCCGTACCGGCATGCCAATTGCCTTAAGAAACTTTTTCGCTTCTTCCTTCTTCTCCATGCAAATATGCCTCCAAAATCTGATCACAAGTTCCCACCGACAAGTCCTTTGCAGCCATCAATTTAGCACCCATTTCTTTAATTAAAGTAAGTTTAGGAACTGGCAAAGTATTAATCTCTGTAGAATTAACCTGTGTCGAACCATTTAAGATGCGATAATAAGTATCGTAAGCCGTAGAATTAAAGAGTACATACAGTCCATAAACAGCGGCCTCATCCAAACTATGCTCTCTATTGTCGATAAAATTTATTTTATTTTGAGTACTGATAACATCAAAGTCCGGAAATTGTTTAGAGAGATAAATCCCACATTGTAACCGGCGTTTTTCTTCCTTTGATGTAAACCTTTTTACAAAAAGATAGTTGCTATTCTTTTGCAGTAAACCTGCTTTTCCACGTAACAGATATTCTCCATGCTTGCCAGTCGGATAAACAATATGACCATTTTTAATATGCTGCGCAAAAAACATCGGCACAGTATTTTCCCCAGCCACATCTTTTAAATACTGCCATTCTCTAAAATCAACAGTCAGTCCCGTCTTCATCTTCAAGCCAATGCTAGGTAAAGTATCTGTCCACCTGCCCATTTTTTCTAGTAACTCAGCTTCACTACGCTTAGTCACCAGATAAACATAATTGTTTAGGTCAGATACAACTACGTTATACGGTAAAGTAATGGCATGTATCTTAGCAAAATCATTGTTGCTGTTCGAGCAAGAAATTTTTATAGATTTAGGCTTTACCGTTGACTTCTCAACTTTGATGATGATAGTTTCCTGCAAAACATTTTCATGCTCAAAAACTTTATCTCTACTCACAAAAAGATGAATATGTTTCAATTTGCCAACACTTAAAAAATACCTGCGAAAATGCTCAAAATACGCTCCCGAAGTCCATGATCTGGGAATAATATAGACCATTTCCTTTTTATCTTTTAAATTAAAAAGGGCCATGGCGGCAAAGAGAAAATACAAATTAGGAGCTCCATAACATATCGATGGCATTGATTTTGCCTCAATAGAAGCCCCGGGAACTTTCAAATAGGGTGGATTCCCTATTATAAGATCATATTTTTTGCTCTGTCCCTGGGAAAACAAATCCGAATTAAATTCTGAGGCCTGGCTAGTTATATAATTTGCTTCCACTATTTCAAAATTTAATTTAAATGGCACATGGTCCAGAACATAATTTAGGTTTGCCCGCAAGAGTGGTATTATTTTTTTATCATTTTCATAGCAAGTTAATGATACCTCTTTAAGTTTGCTAGTAGTCAACCTTTCAAGCAAAGCCACCGAAAGTATGCCTGAACCAGCTCCAGTATCCAAGACAGATACTGATTTTGCCTTTTCCCAACAAGGCTTATAAAGCCCTGCCATAAAGATTGCCGTAGCTTTACTGGTAAAAAATTGTCCATATTTTTTACGCTGGTCTTTTGGCATAGCCGCAATATATTTTTCAGTGGTGTCAAGAATATAATCAAGCACAGCAAGTTTCTCCTTACTAAGTATTTTATTAATTATACCAAATCGCGGCGCCAAAGACAAAAGCCACTTACTTTGCCGTGCCCCAGGCTCCATCCCAGACGATGCGCCGGTAGTTGGCCTGATCCGTGTCCCCTTCCGTAGAAATACAAAGGATACGGCTCTTGTTATCTAACCCTAACTGAGCTTTCACGGCCGCATATTCCGGCTGGCGCAAAACTGCCGCCACCAGGCCGAAAGTCGAAGCCCCGCTTTCGCCGCTGATGATCTGCCGGTCTCCCGGCAGCGGGTGCCCTAAGATGCGCATACCCGTGGCCGCAGCCTCATCGGGAATGGTGGCAAAATAATCCGCATGGTCGTGGAGAATTTCCCAGGCCGTGCGGCAAGGTTCGCCGCAGCATAGTCCCGCCATGATGGTCTGCATCTTGCCGGCAAAATGCAGCTTTCCGTCGTTGGCCATCGCCGTCTTGAACACGCAGGCCGCCCCCTCCGGTTCCACTACCGTCACCACCGGCGCCTTCTCCCCGTCGCCATAGACGCTGGCAAAAAAAGCCGCCAGGGCGCCCGCCAGAGAACCTACCCCCGCCTGTAAAAAGATATGGGTGGGTCGCACTTTCCCCAACTGTTCTAAAATCTCACAGCCCAAAGTGGTATAGCCCTGCATGATCCAGCCGGGAATCTTGGTGTAGCCCTCCCAGTCCGTATCCTGCACCAGCACCCAACCGTTCTTGGCCGCCTGCCGTTTGGCCAGACGCACCGCGTCATCGTACACCAAGTCCGTAATGCTGGCCTCAGACCCCAGGGCACGAATATTTTGTAGCCGTTCCGGCGCACTGCCCTTAGGCATGTACACCACGCTGCGCTGACCCAGACGGTTAGCGGTCCAGGCCACGCCCCTGCCGTGATTGCCGTCCGTAGCCGTAACAAAAGTAACCGGACCCAATTTTACCTTCACTTCCGGACTGGTTAATAATTGGAACGTCAAATCTTCGCGCCGTAAGTTTAATTTTTCCGCAATGTAACTGGCGATGGCAAAACTGCCGCCCAAGACTTTAAAGGCGTTCAGGCCGAAGCGTTTGCTTTCGTCTTTCACATACAAACCGGCCACGCCCAAAGACGCCGCCAACTTTGGCAAATTAACTAACGGCGTGGGTGCGTACCCGGGAATGCTGCTATGAAAATTCCGGGCAAGCTGCGCCTGGGCTAAGTTAAATTTTTGTACCGGCGCGCCCTGGGCCGGACGTTGTAAATGTACAAGCTGGATTGTCATGACTACCTCCGTAAAAAAAACGTAAAATAAAAAGCGGACTACTCACTAATTACCCGTCAAGAAAATTATAACATAAAAGTGAAAGATTTTTTATTTTAAGTACGGCGGTCAAAATATTTAGCACCCAAAATTTATTTATGCGTGCCGCGGCGAAAACAAAAGCTAGCACGAGAAAATTTTTAGGAAAACGCTGAGCAAAATTTAAATTGCTAGTGCCAATTTGTTGCAAAAAAATTAGAGTTAAAACCGATGTAAGCCTTAAATTTGCGGTTAGTCAAAAAGTTAAAAAAGTGCAAAAAAGCAGTTTTTGGAAAAGCACCCTCTGCAAAGCCAGTCCCCGTGCGGTTCCCAGAGAAATCATTCAAAAAGGGCCCGCCACGCGTTTTGACACACCCCAATGGTACTTTTCCCCATCCCATATGCCCAAAGCGCTAATTTAAGGCCATCGCTGTAAGCCATTCCCTGACTGGTCTACAGCGATTAAATTTTTCCTATTATATTTAACTATGGCGCTACGAAAATTCAAAAATCTCAAATTTACTCGTAAACATTAATATTTAGTCGTATTTACCTATATTTAGTCATTTTATATGCTTCTAGAGTAGTCTCCAGCACTTACTACCACTTACCTGCCATTAAGGCTGCAAGTCCATCCAGAAAAATAGCGCATTTTTTCTGCAAAAAAGACGGGGTTTGGGAGGGGAAAAAAGGGGATAATTTGGGGTAAAAGTAAAATACCCGATTAAAATCTGTACGTAATTCCCGTGCCCTATTTTTATGGCACAAGAAGTAGTATAATTAGAATATCAATAACAAGGGGTGAGCTTATGTTAGACACCAGCGACAAAAAGACCGGCATCCTGTGCATCCTGAAATTGCTGGAACAGTACACGGACACGGAACGCCATCTGAAAAACGAAGCTATCGGGGAACTGCTGCTGCAAGATTACAACGTTAAACTGACACGCAACGCTATCTCCCGGCACCTGGGCCTATTGCGGGACGAGTTCCATTACGATATCGCCCACGATAATTCGGGCTGGTACCTGAACAGCCGTACCTTTGAGGACAGCGAACTCCGGGCTTTGGTGGATGGAGTCCTTTCTTCTAAGTATATCCCCCAAACCAATGCTAAAAAGTTAATCGACCGTCTAGCAGAAATGGGTACGCCTGCCCTGAGAACGAAAAAGTTGATCCATGTCATCACTTTGCCAGACTGGATTCACCAGCGCAACAAAGATTTTTTCCTGAACCTGGAACTGATAGAAGAAGCCATCCGGAAACGGTTGCAGCTAAGTTTTACTTATAATGATGTACAACCGGACGGATTGCTGAAGCCAAAGTTTAGCCGTGATTTGATCGTGCATCCTTTTGCCATGATCTGCGCAGCAGGTCAGTATTATCTGGTGTGCAGCGTCGGTACTAAAAATGCGCTGCGGCATTTCCGTATTGACAAAATTACCAATCTTGTCATCCGGGAAGAACATAAAGCTATTTCCCTGGGCATGATTAAAGGTTACACGAACAATGTGCAGCTGAGCATGGGCCGTTACGTGAACGAACACAATCTGATGTTTGGCGGCGCTTCTGAAAATATTGTGCTCAAGATGCCGCTTAAACATGCAGGCAATGTTTTAGATACCTTTGGCAGCAAGGTGCAAATGCAGGCGCTGGATGCCACGACCATGGAAGTAAAATTTAAAGCCTCCCTGGAAGGCGCCAAGATCTTTGCGCTCCAGTACGGCAGTGACTGCGAGGTGATGGAACCCCAAGCACTCCGGGACCAGGTCAAGTCCGAACTGGAAAAAGCCTTACGGAAATATTAAGAGAGGATGTGGAAAAGGATGATTGAAAGAGTATTAAAAAATGCAGCCTATGCAGCAAACCAATGGAAAAATACTTGTACTGGTTGTAATAAAATCAAAAACAACTTTCATTGGAGAGCTGCTGATAAAGACATTACATTAGTAATACATAATGATACCAAACCTATGATCGGAATCCATTGTAATACATATTGAGATGGTGAGAAGAGTGCTTTTAAAACAGTTCTCAACGAAATAGAAATCCATCCTGGCAACCTTGATATTAGTTTCTTTAAA
>CAXYYS010000024.1:0-28426 GCA_964293585.1 uncultured Acidaminococcales bacterium | reverse complement strand
ACCATTTGCAGCTCTTCGTGCTTCTTTCCCTACCCCACGCCTGTTTCCCCTTGTTCCGAAGGGGAAAATCCCCCGGCTTCACCTTATGAGGCGGGCGGCTGCTGCCGGCCTGGGCGCAATAGCGCTTACCGATCATAATGCTTCTGCTAATCTGCCGGCTATGATTCGGTTACAGGAAAAATATCAGGTAAAAGTTTTTCCCGGTATGGAAGTAGAATGTAAAGAAGAAGCCCATCTGGTGGTCTTGTTTGACAAAATGAGCCAGATGGCAGTCTGGCAGCACCAGGTAGATAAAGCTTTGAGCGGCCGGTTAAATCAGCCGGAAAAATTAGGCGCCCAGTTTGTGGTGGATGAAGAAGATAACCTGGTCCGGGAAGAACCAAGGATGCTTTTAGGTCCCTTAACTTTAACTGCTGCTGAGGTTGTGACCGCTGTCAATAATTTAGGCGGATTGTGTTTTGCTGCACATGTGGACCGGCCGGCGTATAGTTTACTTATGAGCCTGGGATTTTTACCACCGGAGCTGGGTCTGGCCGCCGCGGAGATTAGCAAAAACAGTCTGGCAGAGTTGCAGGAACAGAAGCTGAAAGCCAGAACGGGCAATCTGCCTTATGTGACAAATTCAGACGCACATTGGATGCAGGCTTTTTTAGACGGACCCAAAAACAGGATCACGGTCCGGGAATTGACAATTAAGGAACTCAGGCTGGCCTTGGCCGGTAAAGATGGCCGCAGCTGGCAAGCCGGGATCCTTATTGATAATTAGGTTTTCTCATATTGGAAGATATCAGTTAGAAAAAGGAGTGATGTACATGGCTTTACAAGCAACGCCGCTCGCTGTTGTCGGAGGTACCGATACTGATCATGCAAAGATTGATACTATCCTCAAAAAATATGAGGGTCAGAAGGGCAGTTTGATTCCTATCCTGCAAGATACCCAGGATTTATACAACTATCTGCCCAGGAAAGCACTGGAATACATAGCGGAACAGACGGGGAATCCTATTTCTGCTATTTATGGTGTAGTAACCTTTTATTCGCAGTTTCATCTGAATCCCCGGGGACGTAATATTGTACGCGTCTGCCAGGGTACGGCCTGTCATGTTCGGGGTGGTAAGACCATCCTGGAAACCATGGAAAAGGCTTTGGGGGTCAAAGCCGGACATACTACTGATGATGCCCGCTTTACCCTGGAAACTATTGCCTGTCTGGGAGCTTGCGGTATGGCGCCGGTTATGCAGATTAATGGTGAAACTCATGGCCGTCTGACTCCGGAAATTATTCCGGAGATTTTGGCCAAGTATAAATAAGCTGCTAATATAATGAAAGAATTATCATTGAATATCCTTGACCTGGCACAGAATGGCATTAAAGCCGGTGCTAAACTGATAAGTTTAGAGGTCAATGAGGATGAAGCCGGTTATTTTGTTTTCCGGGTACGTGATGATGGTTGCGGTATGACACCGGATATGGTTCAAAAAATTCGCGACCCCTTTTTTACTACCCGTACCACCCGCAAGGTGGGAATGGGAGTTTCCCTGGTGGATATGCTTACTACACAGTGTGGTGGACATTTGGATATCACATCTGTACCTGGTAAGGGTACGTTGATGGAAGCGTATTTTGCCAAGGATAATATTGACCGGCCGCCACTGGGAGATTTACCGGTAACCATGAAGGTTCTTGTAGTCGGCGCACCGGATCTGGATTTTACTTTAACCTATAAGCACGGCGCCACGGGATTCATGTTCGATACCCGGAAATTGCGCAGCGAACTGGGACAACTGGCAGATTTTACCAGTCCGGTCTTATATGAATGGGTGGAAGCATTTGTACGCGAGAACATTAAGGCTATTCACGAAAAACTGGAGGGATAAGATATAATGAAGACAGTAGCAGATTTAAAGGCTCTGCGGGAAAAACTGCAGTCTGAGATGCAAGTGCGGAGCGATAGTGGCACGAAAGTAGTCGTAGGTATGGGCACTTGCGGTATTGCTGCCGGTGCTCGTGAGGTCATGGCAGCTTTGCTGGATGAGATTGCGAAACGTAAGCTGCAGGATGTGCATGTGGAACAAACCGGTTGTATCGGCATGTGTGAGAAAGAAGTCCTGGTAGATGTGATACGTCCGGGTGAAGACAGGATTACTTACGGTAAGGTAAAACCATCTGACGCAGTCAGGATTATCGGGGATCATGTGGTGAACGGTAAGATTGTGCAGGAACTGGTAGTAGGCAGGATTGAACGCCAGAAGAAATAACATGCCGGTCTGCGGCAGGTGTCAGGAGGAAAACATGATGCAAGACACGCGTATCAGAGCAGATGTCTTAGTTTGCGGCGGTACCGCATGTACGGCTTCCGGCTCACAAGAGGTCATGAAGCGTTTGCGGGAAGAAATCGCTAAAAAAGGACTGAGTGAAGAAATTAACGTCGTGAAGACGGGGTGCCACGGTTTTTGCGAAAACGGGCCGCTGGTTATAGTTTATCCGGAAGGAACTTTCTATGTCCGGGTTAAACCGGAGGATGTTCCGGAAATCGTGGAGGAACATCTGTATAAGGGCCGGGTTGTGGAGAGATTGTTGTACCATGAACCGACTACGGGCAAATCAATACCTACATACAAGGAAATTGATTTTTATAAGAAACAAAAACGGGTGGTGCTTTCCAAATGTGGCGCCATCAATCCGGAAAAGATTGAGGAATATATTGCCCTGGGTGGTTATGAAGCCTTAGGTAAGGTTTTGACTACCATGACACCGGAACAGGTTATTGAGGAAATTAAAAAGTCCGGCCTGCGTGGTCGTGGCGGTGCAGGGTTCCCTACCGGCATGAAATGGCAATTTGCTCACGGCGCCAAAGGGGACAAGAAGTATATTATTTGTAATGCTGATGAGGGCGATCCGGGCGCGTTCATGGATCGCAGTGTCCTGGAAGGAGATCCTCACGCCGTCCTGGAAGGCATGGCTATCGGTGCTTATGCTATCGGTGCTGACGAAGCCTATATGTATGTGCGGGCGGAATATCCGTTGGCAATCAAACGCCTGGAGATTGCTATCGACCAGGCTGAGAAGATGGGTCTGTTAGGACAAAATATTTTTGGCTCCGGCTTTAATTTAAAGATTCATATCAAGAAGGGCGCTGGCGCTTTCGTGTGCGGCGAAGAAACGGCTCTGATGGCTTCTATTGAAGGCCGGCGCGGTATGCCGCGTCCACGTCCTCCGTTCCCTGCGAACAGCGGATTATGGGGCAAGCCGACCAACATTAACAACGTTGAAACCTGGGCCAATGTGCCTCAGATTATTTTAAAGGGTGCGGATTGGTTCCGCAGCATGGGTACCGAAAAATCCACCGGTACCAAGGTGTTTGCCCTCACCGGCAAGATTAATCATACTGGTTTGGCCGAAGTGCCTATGGGCATTACCATGCGGGAAATTATTTTTGATATCGGCGGCGGCATTCCTAACGGGAAAAAATTTAAGGCGGTACAAATTGGCGGTCCTTCTGGCGGCTGCCTGCCGGAATCCATGCTGGATACACCGGTAGATTACGATTCCTTAACCAAGGTTGGCGCCATGATGGGCAGCGGTGGTCTGGTAGTTATGGATGAGACCACTTGTATGGTAGACGTGGCTAAGTTCTTCCTGAACTTTACCCAGTCAGAATCCTGCGGCAAATGTACACCCTGCCGTGAAGGTACCAAACGTATGCTGGAAATTTTGAACCGGATTACTTCCGGTCAGGGAACAGAAACCGATCTGGAAGTACTGGAAGATTTGGCTAAGACAATTAAGGTCAGCGCTTTGTGTGGCCTGGGTCAGACAGCTCCCAACCCGGTTTTAAGTACCCTGAAATATTTCCGGGACGAGTACGAGGCACACATTAAGGAAAAACGGTGTCCGGCCGGCGCCTGTGAAAAGCTGGCTCAGTATTTTATCACGGAAGACTGCAAGGGTTGCGGCTTATGTGCAAGAAATTGTCCGGTACATGCTATTACGGGCGAACCCAAGAAACGCCATGTTATCGACCAGACTATGTGCATCAAGTGCGGTACCTGTATGCAGAATTGTCCGTTTAAAGCGATTACGAAGAAATAGGGGGTGAACGAAACTATGGAAATGGTTAATTTGACGATTAACGGTGTTAAGGTTCAGGCCCCCAAGAACGCTACGATTTTGGAAGCGGCCAAATCTGCCGGTATTCATATTCCTACATTATGTTATCATCCGGATTTAAAACCGGAGGGAGCCTGCCGGTTGTGCGTGGTAGAAGCTACCGGCGCCAGGGGGCTGGTTGCTTCCTGCTGTTACCCGGTTGCCGAGGGCATGGTGGTACAGACCAATACAGCCCAGGTGCGTAAAGCGCGCCGTCTGGTCGTAGAACTGCTTCTGGCCAGCCATCCGAAGGGATGCCTGTCCTGCCGTAAGAGCGGGGACTGCGAATTGCAAAGAATTGCTGCAGATCTGGATGTACGGAACCATCGTTTCGATTGGGGCGAACGTAAGACCTATACTCTGGATGACAGCAATCCCTGCCTGGTACGTGACCAGGAAAAATGCATCCTGTGTGGGCGTTGTATCAGGATGTGCCGTGATATACAGGGCATGAACGTGTACAGTTTTGCCAGACGTGGTTTCCATGCCATGGTCGCGGCAGCTTTTGAACAGGACTTGTCCAATGTGGCCTGTTCTTTCTGCGGTCAGTGCTCGGCAGTTTGTCCTACGGCGGCTATCATGGAAAAAGATGATACGGAACGTGTATGGGATGCCATTCATGACCCGGATAAGATTGTGGTCTGCCAGGTAGCGCCTTCTGTGAGGGTGGCTTTGGGTGAAGAAGTGGGACTGGCTCCCGGTAGCATTGTTACCGGTAAGATGGTAGCAGGTTTAAAGGCCATGGGTTTTGATAAGGTCTTTGATACTAATTTCAGTGCCGATCTGACCATCATGGAAGAAGGTCATGAGTTTATTGACCGGCTGCAACATGGCGGCGTACTGCCTATGGTTACCAGCTGCAGTCCTGGCTGGGTCAATATGTGCGAATTGAAATATCCGGATCTTTTACCGCATTTGTCTACGGCCAAGTCTCCGCAAGGCATGTTTGGCGCCGTAATTAAGACTTATTGGGCAGAAAAAGCCAACGTCAATCCGGCCAAGATTGTCAGTGTTTCCGTGATGCCCTGTATTGCCAAGAAAGCGGAATGTGTGCGTCCGCAGTTGCGCGATAGCGGGTTCCAGGATGTAGATATCGTAATTACTACTCGTGAATTAGGCAAGATGCTTCGCGAGGATGGTATTGATTTTACCAGACTGCCGGATGCGGAGTTTGATTCTCCTCTGGGTTTCGGCAGCGGTGCCGGCGCAATTTTCGGTACAACCGGCGGCGTGATGGAAGCAGCTCTCCGGACCGTGGCCGATGTAGTTACCGGCCAGGATATCCAGCAGGTTGATTACAAGGCTGTGCGTGGTTTTGAAGAAACCAAGGAAGCAGTTCTTAATATTGCCGGCAAGGAAGTTAAGATTGCCGTATGCAATACTTTGGGTTCTGCCATGAAGATGATGGACCGGGTTCGTGCCGGTACGGCCGACTATCACTTTATTGAAGTTATGGCTTGTCCGGGCGGCTGTATTGGCGGCGGCGGTCAGCCGATTCCTACCAGTAAGGCGATTAAGAAGAAACGTATGGAAGCTATTTATAGTATTGATAGTAACAGTAAGATACGGAAATCGCATGAAAATCCTGAGATAAAAATTCTTTATGATACATGGATGGGAAAACCTCTCGGGGAAAAGGCACATCGTCTACTCCATACGCACTATTCGCCTCAAAACAGATAAAGTACTTTATGAAATAGACAAACGGCTTTTCTGAACGGACATCAGGAAAGCCGTTAAATTTTGAAATGTAAATTTAAACTTGATTTCTTGCCGTTTTACTGTTATTATAGTAGTGAACCTGAAAACGGTTCACATTTAACTCCTAACATGCGAAGTAAAGTAACTTCGTGGTTTTTTATTGGGTAAAATCTCTTTTGACAGACCCTCCCACGCGGTGTTTGTCCAAAGGAGCTAGTTTTGCCACGGGCCTTGTCCCGTGTTGGTTTATCATATTTTATATTTAAGGAGGAATGTAGAAACATGATCGACATTAAAGATCGCGTGAAAAGCGCAGCTGCGGCTGCAAAGATCACCACTGCCGAAAAAGCGGTAGAGTACATTAAAGACGGCATGAACGTCGGTGTATCCGGATTTACTCCTTCCGGTTATCCGAAAGCTGTTGCCCTGGCTCTGGCTGCCAAAGTTAAGGCAGGCGCAAAGATTAAGATTAACCTGTGCACCGGTGCATCCGTTGGTCCTGAACTGGATGGCGAACTGGCAAAAGCAGGCGTAATCGCAAGACGTATGCCTTACCAAACTAACAAAGATTTACGTGATGCTATCAATACCGGCAAGATTGCTTACTTTGATATGCATTTGAGCGCAGCTGCTCAAAACATCCGTTACGGTTTCTTAAATAACCGCCGCGGTATTGATGTAATGATCGTTGAAGCCTGCGTTATTAAGGATTTGGGTAATGGCCAGATCGGTATCGTTCCGACTACCGCATTAGGCAATACTCCTTCTTATGTGCAAACTGCAAAACAAGTTATTATCGAAGTTAACACCACTCAACCGGTTGAACTGGAAGGTATGCATGATTGCTTCGTACCTCTGGATCCTCCTAATCGTAAACCTATCATGATTGAGAGACCGGAAGATCGTATTGGCACGACCTACGTTCCTTGCCCGATTGACAAGGTTGTAGCCGTTGTTCCCTGCGATGTTACCGATAAGACCCGTAGCTTGGCAGCCATTGATGATGATGCCAAGAAGATGGGCGAAAACCTGGTTGATTTCTTCAATAATGAAGTTAAAGCCGGCCGTCTGCCTAAGAACCTGCTGCCTCTGCAGTCTGGTGTAGGCTCCGTTGCTAACGCTGTTATCAATGGCCTGGTAAATTCCAATTTTGAAGATTTAACCGTATATACCGAAGTTATTCAGGATGGTATGTTTGACCTGATTGATGCCGGCAAACTCCGTGTTGCATCCGGCACCGCTCTGTCTCCTTCTCCTGATTGCTTAAAGAAATTCTATGCTAACCTGGCTAAATATAAAGAGCATCTGATCCTGCGTCCTCAGGAAATTGCCAACAACCCTGAAGTTGCTCGTCGTATTGGCGTTATCGCTATGAACACCGCTATTGAATGCGATATTTATGGTAACGTTAACAGCTCTCATATTTGCGGCACTAAGCTGATGAACGGTATCGGTGGTTCCTGCGACTTTGCCCGCAGCGGTTTCCTGAGCGTATTCTTCACCAACAGCTTGGCTAAGAAGGGTGCTATCAGCTCCGTTGTTAAGTTCTGCAGCCATATCGATCACAGTGAACATGATGTGTCCGTTCTGGTTTCCGAGCGCGGCGTAGCCGACCTGCGTGGCTTGAGCCCGAAGGAAAGAGCTCCGTTGATTATTGATAAGATCGCTAATCCGATTTATCAACCTGAATTAACCGATTATTTCGAGAGAGCATGCAAGGCTTGTGGCAATAGCCAGACCCCGCACATCCTTTCCGAAGCTTTCGATATGTATGAGCGCCTGGCTAAGACCGGCACCATGCAGAAGAAATAAGTTTTCACACTCTCTTCACAAATAGCTTGAAAAATTTGTGAAAATGTAATAAACTATAGATGTAGCAGACCGGTTAGTCCGGTCTGCCACGTCTCATGTTTAAACAGCTTGCAGCGCCTTGTCTGCGGCTGATTAATTAGTTGACGAAGCCATTGTGGCTTAGCCATACATCCGTCTCTGACGGTACTCTCACCACAAGCCTGTTTGTCCAAACCGGTTTGTGAAAAAATTATATTTTTAAGGAGGATTTGAGAATGGCAAATGACACTTTAAAGACCGAATTTAAGAGGTACATGGATGAAGCTGACGCAAAATGCGCTAAGTTCCCTGAACGTGCTAACCTCGAGCCTAACAGACTGTACACCCCGCTGGACATCGAAGGCTTTGACTACGAGAAGGATCTGGGATTCCCTGGTGAATTCCCCTTCACCCGTGGCGTACAACCTACTATGTATCGTGGCCGTTTCTGGACCATGCGTATGTATGCAGGTTTCTCTACTGCCGAAGAGTCCAACAAACGTTATCGTTACCTGTTAGCTAACGGCGGCAGCGGCTTGTCCTGCGCATTCGACCTGCCCACTCAGATTGGTTATGATTCCACCGATCCGATGGCTGAAGGCGAAGTTGGTAAAGTAGGCGTAGCAATTGACTCCCTGGCTGATATGGAAATTCTGTTCAACCAAATCGACCTGAGCAAGGTTTCCACCTCCATGACGATTAACGCTCCTGCATCTGTACTGCTCTGCATGTACATCGCAGTTGCTGAGAAGCAAGGCGTTCCTGCTGCTAAGCTCCGTGGTACCATTCAGAACGATATTCTGAAGGAATACAGCGCTCGTGGCACGTACATTTTCCCGCCGAAGCCTTCTATGAGATTAATCACCAACATTTTTGAATATTGCTCCAAGAACGTACCGCTGTGGAACACCATTTCCATTTCCGGTTACCACATTCGTGAAGCCGGCTCCACCGCTGCTCAGGAAATCGCATTCACCATCGCTGATGGTATTGCTTACGTAGAAGCAGCTCTGAAGGCTGGTATGGACATTGATGCCTTTGCAGGCCGTCTGTCCTTCTTCTGGAATGCTCATAACAACGTATTGGAAGAAGTTGCTAAGTATCGTGCTAGCCGTCGTATCTGGGCTCGCATCATGAAGGATCGTTTCCATGCAAAGAAAGCTAAATCCATGATGCTGCGTTTCCACACTCAGACCGCTGGTTCTATGCTGACCGCTCAACAACCTAACAACAACATCGTTCGTGTTGCTCTGCAGGTTGCAGCAGCTGTAATGGGTGGCACTCAGTCCCTGCACACCAACTCCAAGGATGAAGCTCTGGCTCTGCCGACCACTGAATCCGTAACCATCGCTCTGCGTACTCAACAGATCGTAGCTTACGAGTCCGGCCTGGCTGACACCATCGATCCTCTCGGCGGTTCCTACTATGTAGAAGCTCTGACCAACAAGATCGAGAAAGAAGCTATGGACTACATTAAGAAGATTGATGAACTGGGCGGCGCTCCTGAAGCAATTGCTAAGGGTTACATCCAGAAAGAAATTCAGGATTCTGCTTATAAATGGCAGATGGATGTTGAACAAGGCAAACGCATTATCGTTGGCGTTAACAAGTTCACTCAAGAAGAAGAACCCCCGAAGAATCTGCTCCGCGTAGATGGTTCTGTAGGCAAACTGCAGGCTAAGAAGATTGCTGATGTTAAGGCAAAACGCGACAATGCTAAGGTTAAGGCTACTCTGGCTGCATTGGAAGATGCTTGCCATAAAGATGAGAAGACCAACCTGATTCCGTTCATCCTGGAAGCTGTTCGCGCTTATGCAACTGAAGGCGAAATCTGCGGCGTAATGCGTAAAGTATTCGGCGAATTCAAAGCTCATACCGCATTATAATCTGCACACGTCTTGAAACTACTCGTGAGTTAATTTAAAATTTTTAGGAGGTATTAGATAAATGGCAAACATTAAGGTATTGGTAGCAAAACCGGGTCTGGATGGTCATGACCGTGGCGCAAAGGTCGTTGCTCGTGCACTGCGCGATGCCGGCTTCGAAGTAATTTACACTGGTATTCGTCTGACCCCTGAGCAGATTGCTGAAGCAGCACTGCAAGACGACGTTAACGTTGTAGCACTGAGCTTACTGTCCGGCGCTCACAACACTCTGTTCCCGAAGGTAGTAGAACTGCTGAATGCTAAGGGCATGAAGAACGTTCTGGTTATCGGCGGCGGCGTTATTCCCGAAGCTGATATCCCTGGCCTGAAGGCTGCTGGTATCAAGGAAGTATTCACTCCTGGTACCCCGACCACTAAGGTTGTTGAGTTCATTAAGGCTAATGTAAAGTAATTTAAATTAGTACTTAAATCTGCAGGCCGGGCTTGTCCCGGCTTGCACCTTTCAATTTTTTATTTTGTTTTTCATTATGAACCATAAGGCGGTGTGATAAGAAGAATGAACATTGTCGAAGACTTACTTAATCATTCACGGCTGGCATTAGCTAAAGGCATTACTGCAGTCGAGAATGAGTATGATAATGCCGTTGAAATAATGACCAAGATTTATCCGCACACCGGCAACGCTTATGTTATTGGTATCACCGGACCTCCGGGTGCCGGCAAGAGTACCATGACAGACGGCATTGCTAAAGAATACCGCAAACGCGGTAAGACTGTTGGCATTGTTGCCATCGACCCTACCAGCCCTTATTCTGGTGGCGCTATTCTCGGTGACCGTATCAGAATGATGGATCTTATGGGCGATGACGGCATCTTTATTCGCTCTATGGCTACGCGCGGCAGTTTGGGCGGTTTGTCCCAGAAGGCTGGCGATGCTGTAAAACTTATGGATGCTTTCGGTATGGACGTCATCATCGTGGAAACAGTTGGTGTAGGCCAGTCCGAAGTTGATATTGTAAAGACTGCTGATACAACTATGGTTGTCGTTATTCCCGGTATGGGCGACGATATCCAGGCTATTAAGGCAGGTATCTTGGAGATTGGCGATTTAATTACGATTAATAAAGCTGATCGCGAAGGTACGGATAAACTGAATATTGAAATGGAAATGATGCTGGAATTAAATCCCGAGCATGTGCAATGGAGACCTCCTATTAATAGAACCATTGCCAGCAGGGGTGAAGGTATAGAAGAAGTTGTAAATTCTATCGAAGAACATCATAAATATCTGGTTGATTCCGGCAAATTAGCAGAAATCCGTAAGAAACGCATTAAGTCGGAAATTACGGATATGATTAATGTCCGGGTAAACCGTTATATTGATAAGAATGTGGTTCGGACCGCGGCTTTTGATGAAACCGTAACTAAGTTGCAGAGCCGTGAGTTGGATCCGTATTCTGTAGTTGATGGTATAGTTGGTAAGGTGCTGAAATAACCACAAGTGATGGTTATTACCACGCCAAATATAAAATTTAGGAGGAGATTTACAATGTTTAAAGTAATTTGTGTTGACCATGTTGGTATTGCTTGCAAGAACCTGGACCTGTCCAAGAAGTTCTATACCGAAGTTCTGGGCCTGGCTTGCACTGGTGAAGAAGAAGTTGCATCTCAACACGTTAAGACCGTGTTCATTCCTGCTGGCGAAACCCTGCTGGAACTGTTAGTTGATACCACTGCTGATGGCAGCGGCGCAATTGGCAAGTACATCGCAAAGAACGGCCAGGGCATTCAACATATGGCTCTGCGCGTAGATGACATCAAGGCTGCTATTGCTGATGTTCAGGCTAAGGGCGGCATCATGATTGATAAGGCTCCTCGTGGTGGCGCTGGCGGAATGGATATCGCCTTCGTTCATCCGAAGTCTGTTGGCATCCTGCTGGAACTCTGCGCTCCTCATAAAGCGTAAGCAGACTGCAGCGTAAGCTGCGGAAGAGTTTTCGTTTCGGTTACTTCCTGCCCGGCTATTAGCCCGGGCAGGTTGTAATATAAAATTATTCTCCCAAAAATGATGGAGGTGTAAAACTTTGTCTACTCAAGAAAAGATTGAGAAAATGCTCAAAAAGACCGAAGTTATTCTTGCTGCAGGCGGTGAGAAACGTGTTGCTAAACAACATGCTTCCGGAAAATTGACTGCACGTGAAAGAATTGCGGCACTGTTGGATGAAGGTTCCTTTGTAGAATTGGACCGCTTCGTTCATCATCGTTGCACCAACTTTGGCCAGGAAAAGAAAGACCTGCCCGGCGAAGGTGTAACCACTGGTTACGGCACAGTTGATGGCCGTCTGGTTTATGTATTCGCACAGGATTTCACCGTTGAAGGTGGTTCCTTGGGCGAAATGCACGCTAACAAGATCGTTAAGGTTCAACGTCTGGCCCTCAAGATGGGTGCGCCGATTGTTGGCATGAACGATTCCGGCGGTGCTCGTATTCAGGAAGCTATTGATGCTCTCTCTGGTTATGGTAAGATCTTCTTTGAGAACACCATTGGTTCCGGCGTTATCCCTCAGATTTCCGCTATCATGGGCCCGTCCGCTGGCGGCGCTGTTTACAGCCCGGCTCTGACCGACTTCATTTACATGGTAAAGAATACTTCTGAAATGTTCATTACCGGACCGCTGGTAGTTAAGTCCGTAACGGGCGAAGAAGTTACTAAGGAAGCTCTGGGCGGCGCAATGACCCACAACACTAAATCCGGTGTTGCTCACTTCGCAGCTGAGAACGATGAGGACTGCATTAAGCAGATCCGTTATCTGTTAAGCTTCCTGCCTTCCAACAACATGGAAGGTGCTCCTGTTGTTGAAACCGGCGATGATCCGATGCGTACTTGCGACGAACTGACCACGCTGATTCCTGATAACAGCAATGCTCCTTATGATATGTACGACGTTATCAAAGCTATCGTTGATAATGGCGAATACTACGAGAACATGAAGTTCTGGGCTACCAACATCATTACCTGCTTCGCACGTATGGATGGTCAGACCGTAGGTATCATCGCTAACCAGCCGAAAGTTATGGCCGGCTGCCTGGATATCAATGCTTCCGATAAATCCGCTCGTTTCATTCGCTTCTGCGATGCCTTTGGCATTCCTCTGCTGAACCTGGTCGACGTTCCTGGCTTCCTGCCCGGCACCGTTCAGGAATACGGCGGCATCATTCGTCATGGTGCTAAGATGCTGTATGCTTACTCCGAAGCTACGGTACCCAAGATTACCCTGGTTACCCGTAAAGCTTACGGCGGTTCTTACCTGGCAATGTGCTCTGGCGATCTGGGTGCAGATCAAGTCATTGCTTGGCCTTCTGCAGAAATTGCAGTTATGGGACCTGCTGGCGCAGCTAACATCATCTTCAAGAAAGATGAACCCGCAGCTAAGAAACAACACACCGACGATTATGTTGAGCGCTTCGCAACGCCTTATATCGCCGCAGAACGTGGTATGGTTGATATGGTCATCGAGCCGAAGAACAGCCGTGCCGTTGTCATCAATGCTCTGCAAATGCTGCAGACCAAACGTGAAACTCGTCCTGCTAAGCGCCATGGCAACATTCCGCTATAATTTATTACAGCGGGTTGCGTAAGAATTCAAAAATAATGGAGGTGTAAATAATGGGAGAAGCTACAACCACTAATCCCTGGCTGGTGTCACTAATCAACATGACGATTGTATTTATCGTCCTGATTGTGCTCTGGGGCATCATGCATGTTCTGTATATGGTCGACCCGACTAAAAAAAAAGTAAATGAAGTTGAAGCTCCGGCTGCTGCACCTGCTGCTGCCGCTGCTGTAGCTGCACCTGTTGCTGATGACAGCGAGATTATCGCCGTTATCGCCGCTGCTGTAGCTGCTGCTTCTGGTTCTGAAGGCGTACCCTGCGTGCGTATTAAGAGAGCCAATGCTTGGACTCTGAATGCTGCTGCAGAAGCAATTAGTGTACGTAAGGAATGCTTCTAAGCTTGCAAGAGCTGGGAAGAAATAAAAAATAAGAGGAGGATTCATATCCATGAAAAAGTATACCATTACCGTTAACGGTACCGCTTATGATGTAGAAGTTGAAGACAACGGCGCAGTTGCATCTGCTCCGAAGGCTGCTGCTCCTGTTGCTGCTGCTCCTAAGGCTGCTCCCGTAGCTGCTGCTCCGAAGGCTGCTCCGAAAGCTGCTGCTAAACCGGTTGCTGCTGGCGCTACCACCGTTTCCGCTCCGATGCCTGGTAAGATCAGCAAGATTCTGAAGAAGGCTGGAGACACTGTTAAGTCCGGCGACGTTCTGATCATGTTGGAAGCTATGAAGATGCAAAACGAAATCATGGCTCCTGCTGATGGCAAGGTTGCTGACGTTCGCGTCAACGAAGGCCAAGCCGTTAACACTGGCGATGTCCTGGTAGTTCTGGGCTAATAACTCATAACAAAATGGTTCTACTGGTCCCTAGTGGCCAGTAGAACTTTTTTTATGCCTAATGGCGTTGCGGATAAAGCCTTTAACATATACTAAAGTAGTAATCTTATAGTACTACTAAGCCGGAAGTATGATTTGTGAAGAATTTATGAACTTTTACTATCTTTTTTTTAAAATCTCTGTTATAATAACACTGTTTGAAGTACAGATATCCTGTACGAAATATTTGGAGGTGTAAAGAATGGGAGAAGCAACAACCACTAATCCCTGGCTGGTGTCACTGATTAACATGACGATTGTGTTTATTGTCCTGATTGTATTGTGGGGCATTATGCACGTGCTGTACATGGTAGACCCGACCAAGAAGAAAGAAGAAAAGAAAGAAGCCGCTCCGGCACCTGTTGTCGAAGAAGTAGCAGCTCCTGCTGAAGAAGAAGTAGCAGCAGTCGCTGCAGCTACGGAAGCCGCTCCGGAAGCTGAAGAAGCACCCGTTGCAGCACCTGCAGCTGCTCCTGCTCCTAAGGCTGCACCGGCTGGCGCAACTACTGTGGCAGCTCCGATGCCCGGTAAGATCAGCAAGATTAATTTCAAGGCTGGCGATGCTGTTAAGTCCGGCGATGTGCTGATCATGTTGGAAGCTATGAAGATGCAAAATGAAATCATGGCTCCTTGCGATGGTACCGTTGCAGAAGTTCGTGTCAACGAAGGCCAAGCCGTTAATACTGGCGAAGCTCTGGTAGTTCTGGGTTAAGCGTATAACCATTAAAATCTGCTGGCTTAAACCGGCAGATTTTTTTTGCCTATATTTTTCACAATTTATAACTACCATTTTTGGTAGATTTTTGTTATAATAATAAGACTAGTGAGTAGATGATTTAACTGGTGTGGAGGGATGTTCTTGAAAGAAATTTGTCGCGAGAAGTCACAACGTGGTACCACGCAGAAAGTAATTGCTATTTTGGTGCTGGCGGCTATTGCCTGTTCCTGGTATTACGATGCCAACATGATTAGAAATGGCGAGGGTTTGAATCCGGTTTATCTGTTTCTAAATTTCGTCTGGCTGGGATTTTGGATTTGGAAAGTTTGTTTCCGTTATGAGTTGATTTTGCGCCATAGCGAACTGGAAGTTATCACAACCGGCTTCTTTATGCATCATTCTTATAAGGTAGATTTAAACAAGGTAGAAGGTATCATTCCCAAATATTCCCACAATTTTTTCCGCAAGACTGGTATCAAGCATTACATTCACCGTTTTTCCATGGTGGACCCCAATCCTTGCCGGATGCTGAGTTTCACTGAAGGGGATAAGAAGAAGTTGGCAGCCTTAATTTTCTGCTGCAGCGATTATTTTTTGGATGAATTACGCCGGTTAAAACCGGATAAATATTTAGGGATATGAAAGCGAGGTAACAAGCGTGCAAGATTTGTCGCATGTGACTGCTACAGCGTTGACGGGGCGAGCCTTGATTATGCTGCTGGTAGCATTTATCGTATGTTTTGCTACGGCCAAGATTATTGGTAAAGAAAACAAGGAACGCTGGTTTAAGAAACGTACCAATTATACTATGCTGAACCGGCGTGGTATCTTTGGTGAATATATCAACTTTGGTTATCCACGTACTTTGATGGGACTCTTGGTAACTTTTATCATGTTCCTGATAATCTTTGGCGGTGGCTACCTGTATCTGTTTATTGTTCCCTATTAAGAAACAACCCGGCTATGGCCGGAAGAAGGAGTAAGGCATGAGCGAGTTGATCGGCATGGTCCTGGAACGCAAGGGTGAGCGTGCCCGCGTCCGGATTAATCATAAGTTAAGCACCCAGGATTACAAGGGGAGTTTCGTGGATGTCTGGAATTCCATCAGTGCCAAGGTGGGAGAGAATGTTATCCTGGAGCAAAGGGAATTTGATCCCAAGAAGGCCAAATTTATGGTTTACGGCCTGGTGCCGCTGTGTGTCCTGGCGGGTTTGGCGTTTGGTAATGCGCTGACGGTTTTCTTTGCCTTGACGGACTGGAAAAAGTTTGCGGTAATCCTGCTCATGACAGCCATCTGGGGTGTCATTGGGCGTATCTATATTAAACAACTGCAGCGGGATGTACTGAAATACGGACAGCAGCTGGCGATTGTCAACCAGTGGTATCCCAAACCTGAAAAAGAAGACGAAGCAGAAGATAAAAAGAAAGAGCAGGAAAGCAAGAAAAAATAGCAGTGTTGGTGTGTGCTATGCGCACCGGTCGGTAAAGGATGGTCGAATTTATGAAGGTAATCTTGGCTTCTGCTTCGCCCCGGCGGCAGGAATTGCTGCAGCAGGTGGGCTGGGAATTGGAAGTTAGGGTGGCTCCCTTTACAGAAGCGAAAACAACTACGGAACTGGCAAGTTTGCTGCAGGCAGGCGAACCTTCCTGGCTGGCGGCGTGTCATCAGGGCAAGCCTTTGCAGAGCGCCGAAGCTTTAGTGGCTTATAATGCCTGCGGGAAAGCTGCGGCAGTGCAAAAGCAGCTGGCTCAGCTGGCTGCGGCCGCCGGTATACCAGCCGAGGCGGTAGCGGCAGGAACTACCGTGCCCATTGTAGCCGCAGATACGGTGGTGGTACGCCAGGAACGAATCATGGGCAAACCGGTAGATGCGCAGGATGCCGTACGGATGCTGACGGACCTTGCGGACGGATGGCATCAGGTTTTGACGGGAGTGGCAGTTTTATACCGTCAGCGCCAGACCGTGCAGGTTGTGAGCACGGCTGTACATTTTCGCAAGTTGAGCGCGGCGGAGATTATGGCTTACGTGGCGACAGGTGAACCCATGGACAAGGCAGGGGCCTATGGCGTTCAGGGCCGGGCGGCACTTTTCTGTGACCGTATTGAAGGGTCATATGATAATGTGGTAGGACTGCCGCTGGCAGCCTTAGATGTCCAGGTACGGCAAATCATGGAATCTAAAAATTAAGTTAGATCCGGTCATTTAGTGTTAATCCGGGTAAGAGTGAGGGTGAAAATTAAGCTAGTCCGGCTTGCGCAGTCGCAGGCCTGCTATAAATAAAGACAAAGGAGTTGAAGTGATTGACGTTAACCATCAAAGAACTGAATTATGAAGACAGACCCCGGGAAAAACTGTATGTGAAGGGTGCGGCAGAGCTGACAGATTCAGAGCTTATCGCTATTCTTCTCAGGACGGGGACCAGGGAACGCAGTGCCCTCCGGATTGCCGAAGAGTTAACGGCAGGCGGGGGCTTGACCAGAAATTTGGCGCGTTATCAGCGGGTAGAAGAATTTGACAGTATTAAAGGTATTGGCAAAGTTAAGGCGGCAACAATTTTAGCAGCTTTGGAATTAGGACGCAGGGTGGCTTGCGCATCAGCTATTGAGAAGGAACATATCACATCCCCCAGGGATGGAGCTCAGTATCTGATGGGAAAGCTAAGAAATGAGAACCACGAAAAGTTTTATGTGGTCCTTTTGGACACCAAGAACAAGGTCCTGGAGCAGAAACAGATTGCGGAAGGCTCTTTGACTTGTGCGGTGGTGCACCCACGGGAGGTGTATGCCCCGGCAGTACTGCGGCATGCTGCTGCTATCCTGGTGGCTCATAACCATCCCAGCGGCGATCCCAGACCCAGTGAGGAAGATAGAGAATTAACCAGGGCGCTGGTGCGGACTGGCGAAATCATGGGTATTCCGCTTTTAGATCATGTGGTCATCGGTGATGGTCGTTACTATAGTTTTAAAGAGCATCATGAATTATAATCGAGGTATTAAAAATGGGCTTTTTTAAAAAATTTAGCAGAGATATGGGTATAGATTTGGGTACCGCTAACACGTTGGTGCATGTGCAGGGGCGCGGCATTATTTTGCGGGAGCCTTCTGTGGTGGCGGTCAACCGGGAATCGAACGAGGTCCTGGCTATTGGCGCTGAGGCGAAACAGATGATTGGCCGTACACCGGGCAATATTGTGGCCATCCGGCCCATGAAAGATGGCGTTATCGCCGACTTTGATATTACCCAGTCCATGCTGAAATATTTTATCAGAAGGGCGCTGGGCAAGCACAGTATTATCCGGCCTCGCATCGTGGTGGGTGTACCTAGCGGTGTAACTGAGGTGGAAAAGCGTGCGGTTATTGACGCAACCATTCAGGCGGGTGCCAGGGCGGCGTATCTGATCGAGGAGCCTATGGCGGCAGCTATTGGCGCCGGTTTGCCGGTGCAGGATGCTACCGGCAGCATGGTGGTCGATGTGGGCGGCGGTACTTGTGAGGTGGCAGTTATCAGCTTGGGCGGCATTGTGGTGCCCAAGTCAATCCGTACTGGCGGTGATGCCATTGACGATGCCATCGTTAATTATATCCGCAAGACTTTCAGCCTGCTCATTGGTGAGCGCACGGCAGAAACTATCAAGATTGAACTGGGGACGGCGATGTTTGTAGAAAAACCGGCTACCATGGAAATCAGAGGCAGGGATCTGGTTACAGGTCTGCCTAAGAATATGGAGATTAATGCCAACCAGGTCTGCAGCGGTATCGCTGAACCGGTAGCCAATATTGTGGACGCGGTGCGCAGCACTTTGGAGCGTACGCCTCCGGAACTGGCCAGTGATATTTTTGAACGCGGTATCGTCATGACAGGTGGTTCTTCCCTGCTCCGGAACCTGGACCGGCTTTTGTCCAAGGAAACAGGGATGCCGGTTTATGTAAGTGATGATGCCCTGGCCTGTGTGGCCTTAGGTACCGGCATTGCCGTGGAAAATATTGATATTTACCAAAGTGGTTTTATGGCTTCGAACAGCCGGATGTAAGCAGCATGAAAAAGCAGGAATTACTCATCGTACTAGCTGTGCTGATGTGTATGGCGATGACAGCTCTGGCCATCCAGCAGCGGGCACGCTTCCCTCTGATTAACAGGATGGTAGCTGCCGTGGTGGGCCCGGTGAACGGTACCATGCTCAAGCTGCACGACAGTCTTGTCAACATGGAAGAAAATAACAGGACCAAGGCCAGCCTTCAGGCAGAGAATATTGCCCTGAAGCAGCAGTTGGACCAGCTCACAGGGGCGGCTTTCCGCATCGAGAACTTGGAGGCGGAAAACGCCCTTTTGAATAAGTTGGTAGGTTATAAGAACGCGCATCAGGAACAAAAACTGGTGCCGGCCCGGGTTATTGCTTTGAACATGGGCGAACTGCGGGATGCCTGCCTGGTGGATAAAGGCAGGGAAGACGGGGTGCAGCAGGGCATGCTGATTATCGCCGGCAGCGGCTTGGCCGGAGTGGTGGATGAAGTTTATCCTTCCAGTTCCCGCATGACGATTATCAGCAGCAGCCGTACCAGGATTGGGGCCAGGGTACTCCGGGCAGAAAGCAGGGCGGTAGGAGTAGTAACCGGCCTCAGCTTGACGGGTACGACGCTCAAAATGCAGTATCTGCCCCGTGAAGCTGATATTAAAGACGGGGATAGTATTGTTACCAGCGGTGTTGGGGGTAAATATCCCTCCGGCATCTATATCGGTACGGTCAGTAAAATAGAAGTAGATGCCGGCGGCTTGCAAAAATTAGCACAAATTAAACCGGCAGCCAATCTTGCCAGTTTGGAGAAAGTTTTTATCCTGGCAGGTATTGGCACCAAAGCTGCAGGTGTGCCCGGACCGGAAGCTGTTCCGGAGAAGACTGCGCCTGTAAACGACAAAGCTTCTGCGGGGATGGTGCAGCCATGAACAAACGTTTATGGGCCTGGCCGTTAGTTGCGCTGGTATTTTTGCTTTTGCAAAGTACGTCCTTTGGAACTTTTTCCGGGTCGGTCTGGTTTGACCTGCCCTTATTGTTTGTGTATAGCGTGGCCATGCTTCGCGGAGCTAAGACCGGCGGCCTGTGCGGGTTAGCGCTGGGATTAATCCAGGATATCTTTACGGTAGACGTCTTTGGCTTTCATCTTCTGACCAGGACCTTGATCGGTTTTGGCTGCGGGAGTATCAAAGAAATCGTGTACCGCACCAACTATCATTACCATGCGCTGTTTATCTTCTGCCTCAGCCTGGCAGTACGGGTTTTGTTTATCGTGCCCCAGTATTTTTTGGCCGGCAGTTTTGCCGGCTGGCTGCCCTGCTACGGAGAAACGGCTCTGGTTTATGCGCTTACCAATGCAGTCCTTGCTTTTCCGGTGGGCTGGCTTATGGTAAGGGTGGACCGCTGGATAGCGGCCGGGGATTTGTCCTACTAAAAAAGTACGGGCAGAGCTGCGGTCAGGAAAGTTGTGCCTGATGACCGAAGGAGTGCCATGTTAAATAAGACCTATGCCAACCGGCTGAAGAATATGCTCCTGGTTAGTACCGGCATTTTTGTCATACTGCTGGCCCGGATGGCGTACTTACAAATTTATAAAGGTGTGTATTATGATCGCCAGGCGGATGGCAACCGTTTGCGCAGTACCAGGATTGTAGCTGCCAGGGGCTTGGTGTATGACCGGCACGGCAAGGTGCTGGCGAATAGTTTTGCCGGTTATACTTTAACCTTGCAGCCTCATCGTCAGTACACGGAAGCCATGCTGCAAACGCTGGGTGAGATCCTGAATGTGAAGCCGGACCTGATTAGGTCCAAGCTTAAACTGGCTGCGGACAGTTATGAACCTATTAAGATTAAAAGCAACCTGAGCACGGACGAGATTACCAGCATTGAGGAACGCCGGCGGGAATTAAACGGCGTGGCCGTGGAACTGGAACCGGAACGCCGTTATGTGTTTAACGAACTGGCGGTGCATGTGCTGGGTTATACCGGAGAGGTATCGGAATACGATATCACCCAGGGTAAATATAAAGGGCTGCCCCAGGGAAGCATCGTCGGCAAGGCGGGCCTGGAAAAAACTTATGATAATTATCTGCGCGGAACGGATGGCAAACGCAATGAAGAAGTTGATGCCAGCGGACGCGTGGTACAACAGCTGGGCAGCGTGAAGCCTAAGAGCGGCAAGGACCTGGTGCTGACCCTGGATTTGGGGTTGCAGCAGGCGCTGGAAAAAGCTGTGGACGCACAGTTAACCACCCTGCAAACCAGTGGCGTGGCACCGTATGCCAAAGCCTGTGCCGTGGTGGCCATGGATCCCAGGTCGGGTGCTATCCGCGCCATGGTCAGCCGGCCCGGTTTTAATCCGAATCTGTTTGTGCGGGGTATTTCTACAAAAGATTGGCAGGCCATCAATCAAAATCCGTTTGACCCGATGACGGATAAAGCTATCAGCGGCGAATATCCTGCTGGCTCTACTTTTAAGGTAGTTACCGGCAGCGCTGCCCTGGATTTACATAAGGTGACCCCCGATGAGCTCATCTTTGATAGCGGCCATCACTGGATTATTCCTATGGGGAACGCCGGCGGGGAAGCTCTGGGCTGGATTAATTTCCAGACGGCTTTTGCCGCCAGTGATAACGTATATTTTTATGAGATGGGACGCCGGGTAGGGATTGAGAACCTGGATGCCTATGCGGCTAAATATGGTTTTGGTAAGATTACCGGTATTGATTTGCCCGGGGAAGCCTCAGGCCTGATTCCTTCGCCGGCAGCTAAACAAAAAGTTTTTGGCGAGGAGTGGGGGCTGGGTGATACTTTTAACGCGGCCATCGGCCAGGGTCTGACCCTGGTGACACCGCTGCAGCTGGCCCAGATGCTCTCTGTGGTAGCAGAAAACGGCGTCCTGCACCAACCATATCTGGTGGAGAAAGTTTTGAACGAGGACGGAACAGTTTTGGCCGTGCCCCAGCGGGCGGAGGCTAAAAATGTAGGTATCAGCCCGGAAACCCTGGCGTTAATCCGCAAAGGACTTTTAGGTGTGACCCAGGCCGGCGGTACTGCGGCTTATTTTAGCAACCTGGGCGTACCTATTGCAGGCAAGACGGGCACAGCCGAAAACCCGCACGGCCAGGATCACGGACTTTTTATTGCCTATGCGCCGGCCGATAACCCCAAACTGGTGGTAGCGGCGGTGGTGGAGCAGGGCAGTTACGGTGCTACGGCCGCCGGACCTATTGTTTATAAGGTGCTGGAGTACATGCTGCAGGAAAAGGATTAGTCATGCAAAGATATTTGCGGAATCTGGATTGGATATTAATAATAGCAGTGGCAGCTCTGATGGCTATCGGGCTGGTGCTGATCTATAGCGCCACCCACGGCGGCGGTTATGGCTGGATGGTACAACGGCAGGCGCTTTTTATGCTGGCCGGCAGTATCTTGATGGCGCTGTCGCTGACGGTGGATTACAAACAGCTGGAGCGGATCGCTTCGCCCTTATATCTGTTCATGGTGTTGCTGCTGCTGGGCGTGATGTTGTTCGGTCATGCCCAGATGGGAGCCCAGCGCTGGCTCAGGTTAGGACCGCTGGCTTTCCAGCCCAGCGAATTTTGTAAAGGTTTTATGATAGTCTGTCTGGCGGCATTTTTACACGGCCGCTCTTACCGGCTGCTTGATTTTACAGATTACTGGCAACCGGTGCTCTTTACCCTGGTCCCTTTTCTCCTGGTCATGCGGCAGCCGGATTTGGGTACGGCCCTGGTTTTTGGCGCTATCGCCCTGTCCATGTTCCTGATGTGCGGCTTTAAGATGCGCTGGCTGGCTTTGTGCGGTTGCATCAGTTGTTTATCCCTGCCGGCCATCTGGCATTTTTTGAAAGAATACCAGCGCAACCGGCTGCGGGTCTTTTTAAACCCGGAACTGGATCCTTTCGGCGCCGGCTATCATGTCATCCAGAGCAAGATTGCCATCGGCAGCGGGATGCTGCTGGGTAAAGGATGGCTGCAGGGCACTCAGAGCCAGCTCAACTTCTTGCCCGAGAACCATACGGATTTTATTTTTGCCGTGGCCGGGGAAGAATTCGGGTTTATAGGCAGCCTGATCATCATCGCCCTGTATCTGATTATCATTTGGCGGGGACTGAGCATTGCTTTGAACGCGGAAGATGATTTCGGGACTTTATTGGCCGTAGGTATTACCGGCATGTTTCTTTTTCATGTGGTGGTCAATATCGGCATGACGGCGGGCATCATGCCTGTGACCGGTGTGCCGCTGCCTTTCGTAAGTTATGGAGCCAGCTCGCTCACCATTAACCTTTTGCTGGTAGGTTTGCTGCTCAATATCAATTTACAGCGGGAACAGTTACAATTTTAGGAGGAACCGATGACCAAGCGGGATTATAAAAAAGACTTTACCATTGATATGTTAAGTGCTGTGGAAAAACCGGCCCGGTATACGGGCGGAGAATTTGGCAGCGTGGTCAAGGAACGGGCAGAGGTACGTATCGCTCTGGCGTTTCCCGATGTTTATGAAGTAGGCATGAGTTATCTGGGCTTTAAAATTTTATACCACATCCTGAACCGGATGGAAGGGGTAGCTGCGGAACGTACCTATGCTCCCTGGGTAGACATGGAAAAGCTGATGCGGGAGCGAGGCGTGGTCCTGACCACCCTGGAAACCAAACAGGCATTGGCAGAGTGCGACCTGGTAGGTTTTACCCTGCAGTACGAGCTTAGCTATACGAATATCTTAAATATGTTAGATCTGGGCGGCGTGACCGTTCTGGCTCAAGACCGGAAGGAAGATGAACCTTTCGTGATCGTGGGGGGACCCTGCGTTTTTAATCCGGAGCCCCTGGCAGATTTCTTTGACCTGGCCGTGATTGGCGAGGGTGAAGAAACTTTGCCGGAACTGGTGACCGTGTATAAAAAATGGAAAGCTGCCGGCCGGCAGGGCGGGCGTACGGGTTTCTTACAGGCGGCGGCTCAGGTCAGCGGCATCTATGTGCCTTCGTTCTATGATGTGACGTATCAGGACGATGGTACGGTGCAGGCGGTAACGCCGAACCAAAAAGTGGCGCAGCCGGTAATTTACAAACGGGCGGTTAAAGATCTGGCTACGGTGGATTATCCTACGGATCCCATCGTGCCCTTTATGTCCATTGTCCATGACCGCATCATGCTGGAAGTTTTTAGAGGCTGCAGCCGCGGCTGCCGCTTCTGTAACGCGGGCATGGTGTATCGTCCCGTGCGGGAACGGAAGCCGGAGCAGTTACGGCAACTGGCCCGTCAGCTGGTGGATAACACCGGGTACGACGAAATTTCTCTGTTCAGCCTGAGTACGGCAGATTATTCCTGTCTGGACCCGCTCTTGGACGGCATGCTTAAAGAAGATTTTAAGGACGAACGGGTGAGCGTGTCCCTGCCTAGTCTGCGCATTGATAGTTTTTGTATTGATGTGGCCCAGAAAGTGAACAGTGTCCGTAAGAGCGGCCTGACTTTTGCGCCCGAAGCCGGCAGCCAGCGGATGCGGGACGTGATTAACAAAGGCGTGACGGAAGAGAATCTGATGGACGCCGTCAGCGCGGCTTTTGCCAACGGCTGGAAGAAAGTAAAATTATATTTTATGATCGGCCTGCCCTACGAGACAGATGCAGATGTCCTGGCTATTGCCACTTTAGCAAAAAAAGTTTTGTACAAATATAAAGAAGTAACCGGCAAGGGCGGCGCCATGGTCACGGTGAGCGTGGCTAACTTTGTGCCCAAACCTTATACGGCGTTCCAGTGGGCGGCCCAGGATTCCCTGGCCGAGATTAAACGCAAAGATATGCTTTTGAAAGAAGCATTCAGCCGGGTGCGGGGCATTAACTACCAGTACCACGAAAGCAAGGTCAGCGTACTGGAAGGCGTGTTTGCCCGGGGTGACCGGCGTTTAGGTGCGGCGCTCTACAAGGCCTGGCAGCAGGGCGAACGGTTTGACGGCTGGGACGACTGCTTTAATTTTGATTTGTGGCAGCAGGTATTTACGGATTGTGGTCTGGACCCGCATTTTTATGCGGACCGGGTGCGGGGAGAAGAGGAAGTTTTTCCCTGGGAACATGTGTCTCCCGGTGTAGCCAAAGCTTTCCTGGCTAACGAATACCGGAAAGCCAAACTGGCGCAGCTGACTCATGATTGCCGGCACGGTGCCTGCACCGGTTGTAACGTGTGCCAGCAATTAGGGGTGACAGTGGTGGATTATACGGGCCAGGTGCCTGTTCCGGCACCTGCAGCTGCTGCACCGGTTAACTTACAAGTTGTACAGACAGCAGGAACCCCGGACACAACTTCGGTTGCACCGGTAACAGAGGAGGTGCGGCCGCAATGAAATTAAGATTACAGATTACCAAGGACCGGAGCATCCGCTTCATCAGCCATCTGGAATATGCACGTACCCTGATGCGGGCCGTGCTCAGGGCCAAACTGCCGGTAGCTTATAGCGAAGGGTTTAACCCGCACATGAAATTATCCCTGGCGTCAGCACTGGGCGTGGGCGTGGTCAGTCAGGCCGAGTTTGTGGAAATGGAACTGAAGGAGCCGGTACCGCCGGCGGAAGCGGCGCTAAAATTGCGCAGGGCTTTACCGGCCGGGATCAGGGTTGTGACTGCAGATGCGGTAGAAGACCATGCACCGGCGCTGATGAGCGTAGCAGGCGGCGCCACTTATCAGGTAGTGGTACCTGCCGCTAATCCGGATAAAATTTCTCAGGCCATTGGTGCTTTTAACGAGGCAGGCAGCCTGCCGTTTATCAAAAAGGCTCCCAAGACTAAAGCCGGCGTTAAAGAGATAGATGTCAAGTTTTATATTCCCCATCTGGAAGCTGAGCTGCAGGACGGAAAACTGACCCTGCGTTTTGACTGCCGCATCACGCCGGCAGGCAGCATGAAAGCTGTGGATCTGGTCAACGCCCTGAATAAGCAGTATGAATTGGAATTGCCGGTGGAACTGGCAGATATAGAAAGATTGGATTTATACCGGGTCGATGACCTGGGCCGGCATGAACCGATGCTGGCAGGGGCACAATGATTTTGGCTCCGAAGGAGTGTGTATGGCAACAAGTATCATCATCAGCAGTACCCCCGAAGAAACCCGTATGGGGTTGCTGGAAGACAAAGTATTACGGGAATATCTGGTCGAACGGGACAGCGAGAACCATCTGGTAGGAAATATTTTCCTGGGCCGGGTGGCCAATGTGGTGCCGGGACTGCAGGCAGCCTTTGTGGATATCGGCCTGGAACAGAATGCGTTTTTGTTCGTAGGCGATGACCGCCGCCTGACCGAAGGCCGCAGTGTGCTGGTCCAGATCAGCAAGGATCCCCGCGGAGCCAAGGGGCCCACGGCTACCCGGGAGGTTACCCTGCCGGGACGTTACATCGTACTTGTGCCGGGCAATGATTATATCGGTATCAGCCGTAAGATTAACGGGGCCTTGAAACGGGAACATCTGTGGGAACTGATTGAGAAAAATAAACCCAAGAACATGGGCGTAGTAGTGCGGACAGTGGCGGACGGCTTGCCGGACGAGGTGCTTTTGTCCGACCTGAAGACCCAGCTGGCGGCCTGGCAGCACATTGAGAAGCGGATGCGGGTCAGCAAGGCGCCGGTCCTGGTATACCGGGAATTGGATTTGTCTGTGCGTATCGTCCGGGATTATCTGAACAGTTCCGTAGAAAAGATTATCATTGACGACAAGGACGCTTACGACCGGCTGCTGAACCTTTTAAAAGGCGTGCCGGATGAAGATATCAAAAAGTTAAAATTATATCGCGGCGCTCAGGATATTTTTAGCTACTACGGTTTGACCGAAGCCATCGCTTCCATCAGCGACCGGAGGGTGGATTTACCCTGCGGCGGTTATATCGTCATCGACCACACGGAAGCCATGACGGTCATCGACGTGAACAGCGGCAGCTTTAAAGATCCTTCCAGCCTGGAAGCTACTATCATGCGTACCAACCGGGAAGCGGCGGAGGCCATTGCTTTCCAGCTCCGGCTCCGGGATATTGGCGGCATCATCGTGGTGGATTTTATCGACATGCATACGGAGGCGCATAAAAACGAGGTCCTGCAAGTTTTGCAGAAAGCGTTTGCCGGTGATAAGATGCGGCCCAAGATTCAGGATATCACGGTGCTGAACCTGGTGGAAATTACCAGAAAGAAGAGCCGCCAGAACCTGGATTCGGTGTTGTATGCTCCCTGTCCGGTGTGCCAGGGCAGCGGCCAGGTGCAAAGTCCGGAAACGGTGGCTATTGAAGCCAAGCGCCGTTTGCGGGGCCTGCTAAAAAAACCGGGCGCCTGCCGGGATATTCTGATCATGGCGCATCCCCTGGTGGCCGAATATTTAAAGACCCAGCTGCATGCCTGGGACAGAGAACTCAATTGTTCCCTGACAGTGGAAGAGGATGCGGCGTTAGATGTGGAGTCTTTCTCGCTCCTTGACAACAGCTGATTGTTATGATATATTACTTCAGTATGGACAGAAGTGTCCGTCCCCAACCGCACGGAAATGGTTCGGAAATGACCGCGGCAACTGCCGGGATCTACCACTAACGGCGAGTCTATCATAAGGGAGGTGCAATAGATGTACGCAATCATTAAGACTGGCGGCAAACAGTACAAGGTCAGCGAAGGCGACGTTCTGCAGGTAGAAAAGTTAGATGCAGAAAAAGGCGCAAAAGTTGAATTTGACGAAGTGCTGGCTATCGTGAATGACGAAGGCGTGAACGTAGGCAAACCCACTGTTAAGGGCGCCAAGGTTACCGCTGAAGTTGTGGAACACGGCAAAGGACAGAAGATTCTGATCTTCAAGTACAAGAGCAAGGTCAATGAGCGTAAACGTGCTGGCCATCGTCAACCGTTCACGACCGTTAAGATCGAAGCTATCAATGCATAAGCAGTAACACGTCAATAGTATGATTATTATTGATATCTTTACCGACCGGGCAGGGTTCATCACCGGCTATCAGGCCGCAGGTCATGCAGATGACGCGCCGCAAGGCAGCAGCATCGTGTGTGCCTGGGTGTCTGCAGTCACGCAGATGGCTCTCATCGGTTTGGAACAACAACTCAAACATCCGCTGGCGTATACCACGGATGAGACTAAAGGTCTTCTCAGGGTGCAGCTTAAAGCAGCGCCTACGGCCAGGACCCAGGACTTACTTAACAGCATGGAACTGACGCTGGAACAGTTAGCCCAGGACCAGCCCGGGGAGATCACACTCAATAAACACAGGGGGTGAAACCAATGTTTAAGATTATCCTGCAATTACATGCCCATAAAAAAGGCACCGGCAGTTCTCATAACGGCCGTGATAGTAATGCGCAACGCTGGGGCACCAAGGTTCACGACAGCAATATCGTAACCGCCGGCAGCATCATCGTGCGCCAAAAAGGCACCCGCTTCCAGGTGGGCAAGAACGTAGGCCTGGGCAAGAACTTCTCCATCTACGCCAAGATTGACGGCGTGGTTAAGTTTGAGCGCAAGGGCCGTTTTGACCGCCAGATCAGCGTTTACCCGGTAGAGGCAGCTAAGGCTGAAGCTAAACCGGCTAAAGAAGAAGCTAAGGCAGTTTAAAGCTAAATTTAAAAACACCGACGCAATTTTGCGTTG
>CAXYYS010000023.1:0-29351 GCA_964293585.1 uncultured Acidaminococcales bacterium | reverse complement strand
AACCTACATCAATCCTATCTTTACCTACGGTACGGATAAATTTTACGCTAAGTGCGCCGAAGTTGGCGTGGACGGCACCATCATCCCGGATATTCCCTTTGAGGAAAAAGGCGAGGTGCTGGGCGCCTGTAAGAAATACGGCGTGGATTTGATCTCTCTCATCGCGCCCACATCCAAGGACCGCATCCAGATGATCGCCAGGGAAGCCATGGGCTATATTTACCTGGTGTCCAGCCTGGGCGTTACCGGCGTGCGCCGGGAGATCACCACGGATATCGGCGCCATCGTCAAGGAGATCCGCAAAGTTTCCTCGAAGCCGGTAGCCGTAGGTTTCGGCATCGCTACCCCGGAGCAGGCGGCGAAGATGGCCGCCTTAAGCGACGGCGCCATCGTGGGCAGCGCCATCGTAAAAATTATCGAGCAGCACGGCCAGGACGCGGTGGCACCGGTACGCCGGTATGTGGCGGCGATGGTGCAAGCTGTGGCAGGAAAATAAGCTGCCACAGGAATTTTAATTTTCAGGTCAGGTAGCGCGTACCCGGCCTGAATTTTTTTATGTTCAGAACGCAGCCTTTGTTTCATCTATATGCAATTCGTTCCTATAAAACGACAACTCGTTCCCTGGGCATTTTTTAAAAACATTTTTCATGTTAAGTTAATACTGAGAGTCGGAGCATAATGTGAAAATGGACAGGAATTACTAAAGGCGAAAGGACGGGAAGCATATGCGAAGTTTACCCGGAAAAAAGATTTTAACTCTGGCGGTTATGGCAACACTTTTGGCAGGGGGAACAGCGTGGGCGTCGCCGGTGATTGGTGGCGATGCCCCATTTACTGTGAATAGCTATCGCAACAGTGGTACGGAAGAAGAACCCTTTACTTCTATTGCCGTTAACAAGGATAGCTTGGATGATTGGTGTTATACGGTCAATATTTACCAAAATAAATCAACTCGTGTACCTATTTATGTGCAGCAGGGTATCTTGCTAGATAAGGATAAGGCTACAACCCAGACCACTTATTTGGGTACTGATACCACTATTTCCGTTAACAGCACAGGCTTGGATGCCAGTGGCTCTGACTACGAATTAAAAAATATTGGCTCTGTAGGCATCATGAATTATGGTACTGTTGCTACTAATGTGCTGACGGTGAGTGCAGCAGGACCCATCACCATTAATACTGAGGTACAGGCGGGCGATGGTACTAGTGCCGACTACGTAAAAAAATGTGCCTTTGCTGCCGGTGTGCTCAATACCAATGGCAAGGAAACGGGCTGGAGGACAGACCCTACTGCCAGTGGTACCATTACCATTAACCAGCCTTTGACCATTACAGCTACGGCTAAGGGCGGTAATGCTAGCAGTACCAAAGCTACTGTTAGTTCGTATACCAACTATATAGGTGCTGATGCTACGGCTCGCGCAGCCGGTTTGTATAATAACTATGGCACAGGCACCATTAATGTAGGACAGGTGAACATCACGGCCACGGCCCAGGGTGGTAGCGCTGCCGATCCAAATAGTGCTGGAAATGTGGCAAGTGCCAGTGCGTATGGCGCGTATAATGATGGCGGCAAATTAAACATAGGTGTTGAAAATACCACTAGCACTTTTGCAGCGACCGCTACCGGTGGTATCGTACAAGCAGGTAATGGCACTGGGGATTATTCCAGCGCCTTTGCTTACGGTATAAATTCTAACGCAAACCTTTATAACGGTATTAACATTAAAGGCAATGTACATATCACAGAAGTTAAGGCTGTGGCCGGGGCTGCCAATGATGCGGCTCAGCTTTCTCAGGCTATTGCTAATGGTATAACTTATGTTGCTTCCATTACCGGTAATGTGGATATTGATGCAGTAAGCGCAGAAACTATTTCGTCTGGTGTCGATATAAAAGGTGCCGATAAAAGTGCTGGTGCTTCTGGTATTATGGCTTGGAATAATAATACTACTATTGGTGGCAATATACATATAGGCACGGTCAAGGCCGTAGGTGGTACTGCTTTGGGAGAAAATGCTAACGTGGGTGCTATGGCAACAGGTCTAACGTTTTATAGTTCAAAAGTTAGCGGTACTGTTACGGTAGACGAAGTATTAGCCCAAGGCGGAACCGCCAATCAAGGTTATGCCTCTGCGGATGCTACTGGTATGAGAGTTACTTCTTCTACAGGCATGCCTGAATATCAACAAATTACGCTGACAAAAGTTGCAGCCTTGGCAGGCAGCGCTCAATATAATGCCCTTGCCAAAGCTTACGGTCTGCAGCTTGGTGGTAGCAATCCTTGTACTATAGACGGTCTTACCGCCAAGGTGCAAGCTCTCGGCACAGCTAGTGATTATACCCATGCTATTGCCAACGGTCTTTATAATTCTAATAGTAATACAACCAAGCTTACAGGTGATACCGTGCTCTCGGCTACTATTACGAACAGTGCTGCTGACAAAGAGGATGAAGCCGCTGCTGTGTATACCTATGGTACTGGGGCCGTACTGGACATTAATACAGGGGACGGTACTACCAGTCTGGGGAAAAAAGTGCAGTTAACCGGCGACGTGGTTGCTTGCAGCAGTGGTACGAATAATATTATTCTGGACGGTGCTGCTTCTTATTTACAGGGTAATATCTTAAATGCCACGGCTACGGAATCCGAGACAGGAACCAATAATCTTACCTTCACCAATGGTGCTACCTGGCAGCCGGTTTTTGATAATCGCAACGGCAGCTTTATTAATGGCGATGATACAACTACTTATAGCCTGACTAATACGGTAAACGACATTACTACTGCGGCTAATCTTATCCTGAGTAATGCTGGTAAGATTGACTTGACCTGGGATGATACCACCCGTGATCCTAATGTGACTAAACGTACTATGACCATTGCCAGCTTAGCTGGTGATGGAGGGGTGCTGGTGGTTAATTCCAATATCCAGCAGAACATCGCCGATGAGTTTATCATCACCAGTAACTCTGCCACGAACCTGGGCATTGATGTGGCTTATGACCCGGCTTTGGCCGTCAGCGGTCTGGATAATGACAGCAGCATCACCGGCAAGGCCAGGGTTTTGACCATTAATGGTGGCACTACCACTCCTGCCGTCGCCGGCGTGGCCGATTCTTATAATGGGTACGATTACACGCCTACGATAACGACCGAAAACGACGGGAAATATTATGTGACCAAGCTGGCTATTACCAACGTAGAACCGACACCTACACCAACGCCTGATCCCACGCCAACTCCGACACCAACTCCGACGCCTGATCCTACGCCAACCCCCACGCCGGAACCGACCCCGGATCCACGGCAAACCTTGACCGCTCCTTCCCGTCCTATGCGGGAAGCACGTCATGAGCGGATGGCCATGCACAACCTGTGGGTCAGCGCCGAGCTGAACAACCTGCAAAAGCGTCTGGGCGATTTACGTAGTTTGGAATCGGCTGAATCCGGCATCTGGGCCAGATATGAGCACAACAAGCTGGAAAAAGGCGCTGATAATTCTTTAAAGTACAATTATTTCCAGCTGGGCTACGATAAAGACTTTCAGGGCGATACCGGTACTTTTTACCGGGGCGCCGCATTTAGTTATGCCAAGGGTACCGGCGAGTACGAAGTTGGCTCCGGCGATTTGAGCGAGGGTACTTTAAGCTTGTACCAGACCTGGGTTGCCAAGAACGGTAACTATTACGATCTCATTGCCAAGGTTGGCAAGTTGTCCAACAGTTATGACGTGACCAATACTGCCAATCCGTACACTTCTGATTGCAAGACCTGGAGCTACAGTATCGGCGGCGAAATCGGCCGGAGGATCCGTAAGACTAACGGCTTTTTCGTAGAGCCGCAGCTGGAATTTACCCTGAGCCGGATTAACAGTACGGAATACGACACCAGTACGGGCATGAACATTTACGCTGAAGCGCAGAACTCCGCCATTGCCAGGCTAGGTCTGGCTGCAGGCCGGGAACTTAAAAATGTAGGCAGCTACTATGCCAAAGCTTCTTACTTCCACGATTTTGGCGGCGGCGTGAACCTGATTGCCTCTGACAGCACTTTCTATCCGTATGCTTATAGCGAAGATACGGCTAAGAACTGGTGTATCTTTACCCTGGGCGGTACGGCCAAGGTGGCTAAGAACTGCAACGTCTACGGCGAACTCAGCAAATATACCGGCCAGCTGACCAACAACGTACAAGTGAACGTGGGAGCAAGATGGTCTTTCTAAGTTGCGAAAGGCTGATTTTGGTATTATCATTAAAATAAGTGGATGTGCCATGAAAAGCTACAGCAATTTAAGTTGGGTGACAAAGCGGGGACCGGGATGTTCAGGATAGCTATTTGCGAGGATGAAGCAGGAGATAAGGTCAGACTTCAAGAACAGTTGGATGCTTATGCCAAGCAGCATCCCGGTCTTTTGTCCTGTTGCTTTTATAAGGAAGCGGCAGAGTTAGAGGAAGTGCTGCTGCGCCAAAAGACTAATTTTGACGCGTACTTTCTGGATATCATGATGCCGGGAAAGAACGGCGTCGAGCTGGCGCGTCAATTAAAAGCGGACAACGGTGCAGCAAATATTATCTTTTTAAGTTCCGTCTCCGACTATGTGGAAGAAAGCTATGCCATGGGCGCGGTTTATTACATGCTGAAACCGGTGCAGCAGGACAAGCTGTTTGCGCTGCTGGATAAGCTTACGGTCCTGCCGACGCAGGAAAACATGCTTGTGCTGCAGGATGGGAACCGGCTGCACAAGGTTGAACCCAGTAATGTCATCTATGTAGAAGCTATGGGGAAACGCCAGAGATGTCACCTGGCTTCCGGTGAGATTTATGACAGCAACGGCCAGTTTAAAGATCTGGCGGCACAATTGCTGCAGCTGCCCTATTTTATTAAGGCCCATCGTTCGGTGGTAGTGAACATGTATTATATCAGCGACCTTAAGGGTACGGATTTATGCCTGAAAAATGGCGAGATCCTGCCCATTGCCCGCAGCGTCCTCAAAGAACTGCGGCAACGGTTTTTAGATTTTTGTTTTGAGGGAGGTACAGATGGTTGATATCCTGACCTTGCTTAACTATGTCACGGTAACAATCTATGGCACAGCCCTGTCCTTTATCTTTGTAAGTCTGCCGGGGAACAGACGGCAAGGATGGCAGTGCGGTGGCTCTGGCGTGGTTTTGCTTTTCCTTAGTTTCCTTGTTTATAAACTGGGCGGCCGGGAAATTTTGGTACAAGCCTATCCTCTCGTGATCCATCTGCCGCTTTTACTGGCCTTGCATTATGTTTTCCGGAAGACCTGGACGATTTCTTTGCTGGCAGTTTTTACGGCCTATATCTTATGTACGCCCCGTAAATGGTTGGGTTCCCTGGCTAATTTAATCTGGACCGGTTCGCCTGAGGCTTACTACGGCGTCCAGATTCTCCTGACGCCGGTGCTGTTTTATTTAGCCTGGCGCTATCTGGCGCCGCGGCTGCGCCAGGTGGAGTACGAAGCAGACCATGTGGGCAAGCTGTTAGTCATCATACCGGGCGTATTTTATGCCATGTCGTATGTCCTGACGGTTTGCACCAGGTTGCTGTACCACCATCCGGCAGCGATTGAGGGTATGGGTACTCTCGTGGTCCTGTTCATCATTTTTACCAGCCTGAACTTGCTTCAGCAAATACAGTTCCAACATAAAAATGGTTTGAAGGAAACCTTATTCCAGGTACAGAAGACACAGTTGAACCGGCAGTTAAAGTTCCTGGAACAGTCCCGAGAACAGATGACCATCTATCGCCACGATATGCGTCACCACCTTAATACGCTGGATGCTTATCTGCAGGAGGGTGATCTGGCGGCAGCCCGTGGTTATATTAGGAATCTGCAGGGGGCCGTGGATGCTACCAAACTGGTCCGCTATTCCCAAAATGATCCTCTAAACCTGGTTTTGTCAGCCTGGCATGCCCGGGCGGAAGCAGCTGGCATCCAAACGCTGTATAAGATTCGCCTGGATAGTTTACAGGGTTTGGACGAGACGGAACTGTTCCTGCTCTTAGACAACGCCCTGGAAAATGCTATCCATGGTGCAGAACAATGTTTTCCTGGCGCCAGGACCCTGACCCTGCGCCTGGAAAATCAGAATGACAGGTTGCTGCTGGAAGTTAAAAATTCCTGCCTGACGGGAATCATCTTTAAAAACAGCCTGCCCGTAAGCATTATGCCGGGGCATGGCCAGGGGGTACGCAGTATTATCAGCCTGGTGAAAAAACATCAGGGCATCTATGCTTTTAATTGTGCCAACAATATTTTTACCTTGCGTGTCCGTATTTAAATGGTACCCGGGGAGGGAATATCGTATTTTAGAGATGCTGGCTAAGCTGTAGCACGCTGTTGCTTTTAGGCGCACTAGAAGGACAGCGTGTTTTTCTTTTAGACAAATGTCTACCGGGTGTTGTATAATAAATAAGCTTGAGTAATTAGTGAAGGTGATATTTGATGAAAACTGTACATGATAAAAGCTTTAAGACCTACGGCCGGGTGCTGAACCTGGACTTGAAAGAATTTTTACAGGTGCTGCGGGCGCGTTCCGTCACGGCGGCAGGCACGGTGGCCTATGAACCTTCTCTGGACAGCCTGGAAGAGTTACCTTTGTTCCGGACCCTGCAGGAGGAAGTCTACGGCGGTCTGCCTATCGAGTTAGGGCACTGCAGCGGTTTTAACGACAGGTTGAACGCTTTGGAGTATCACCGTTCTTCCGAGGTAGATATCGCGGCCACGGACCTGATCCTGATGCTGGGACGGCAGCAGGATATTGATGATGAACATTTGACTTACGACACAGCTAAGGTAGAGATGTTTATGGTGCCGGCAGGTACGGCAGTAGAACTGTTTGCCACTACCATGCACTTTGCCCCCTGCGGCGTGGGTGGCCGGGAATTCAGACAGGGAGTGGCTTTACCCCGGGGTACTAATCTGCCCTTAGAGCAGGCGCCGGTACGTCAGGGCGAGAATGCCTGCTTATTTGCCAGGAACAAATGGCTGCTGGCTCATCCGGACAGCGGTCTGGACCGGGACGGTGCCTGGCTGGGATTACGGGGTCGGAATCTGAAACTGGAAGAGCGGTAACCACAAGTTTTCCTGGTTGGAAATCTTCAAGAGGATAATTTTTAACCTGAGCAATATTAAACTATAAGGAGCGAGCAGCGTGGCCAAAAATTTTTTAGTGACCGATTTTGAGTTTACCCAATATACCAAAAGGGTGGGGCGTCCCCGGGGCTTTTTCTCCGAGATTATCGAGATTGGTGCCGTGCTCTTAGACGGCGAGACCCTGGAAGTAAAGGGCAAGGTGCAGAATTTTGTGCAGCCGGCTTTTTACCCCAAGCAGGCCCAGGAAGCCCTGGACTTTTGCATGATCACAGCCAAGGATATGAAAAAGGCTATTCCTTTTGCCAAGATGATTGAGGAGATCAAGGCTTTGTATGTGCCGGGACAGACCTGGTTCGTGGCCTGGGGCAACGAAGATTACCATGTGGTGGCTAACGGCTGCCAGCACCATCAGCTGGAGAACCCGGTGCTGTATGAGGATTATCTGGATTTAGCTGAAGCTTATAAGGTCATGAAGGGCGACAGCTACACCACGGGGCTGAAAAAAGCTACTGAGGAACAGGAAGTGGCCACCGGTGGTTTGTGGCACACGGCCTACGATGACGCCGCTAATACCGGCAAGCTGCTGACCAAGTTAATCCAGGGCGGCTGGAGCGTGGAGCAGTATCTGGAAGAGCGGGAGCAAAGAAAACTGGAGCAGGAAGAACAGGCCCGGGAAAGACACGAAGCCTGGCTGGCCCGGATGCAAAAAAAATAAGCGTGACCGCCGCTGCGTGGGCGGAGCGGGCGTGCAGGTTTACCCAATAAAAAACTGCTGTTACCTTACGGTAGCAGCAGTAATTTTTTACAGTTCCGGCCAGTGTTTCTGGATGATACTTAGCAGCTGGCCGTTGATGAGACCGTTGCCGGCGCAGATATCCTCGTTGGCATTTACGTCGGGCAGTTCGCCCCGGTAGTTGGTCACCTGGCCGCCGGCTTCGCTGATTAAGAGCAGACCGGCCGCCATGTCCCAGGGTTTCAGGTTGCGCTCCACGTAGCCGTCCAGACGTCCGGCCGCCACGTAGGCTAAATCCAGGGCGGCGCTGCCGCTGCGGCGCACATCCAGCACCTGGCTGAAGATTTCCTGGAAGAAAGGCCAGTTTTTCTCCGTGTACTGCCTATCGTAAGGGGAAGTACCGATAGAAACCAGGGATTGGGCCAGCGTGGCATTTTTAGTGACCTGCAGGGGCGTCCGGCCTAAAAAAGCGCCTTCGTCTTTTACCGCATGGAACACTTCGTCCGTGAAAGGATTGTAGATGACGCCGAACTGCAGGCTGCCTTCGGCGTAGTACGCTAAGGAAACGGCGCTGCACTGCATCTGCCGGATAAAATTCTGGGTGCCGTCGATGGGGTCCAAAATCCAGTAGGCCTTATCTTCCTCGATGGTGAGCCGTTCCTGCTCCTCGGCCAGCATGATTACGTCGGGGTAGAGGGAAGCCAGATGTTCCTGCAGGTAGCGCTGCACCTCTACATCTACGTTGGTGACAAAATCTGCCCGGCCCTTGGCCGACACAGAAAAATTACCGGGATGGAGCAGCAAAGTTTTAGTACTGGTCACGATTTCGATGATGGTTGGATAATCCATGATACTCCTCAGTTTAACCAGGCCGTCAGGCCTGCGGCCATATTTGTGCGCTACTTAAACCAGGGCTGCCACCTTGCGGCAGCAGCCTCTTATGCTTAATCTTCGTATTGATCGGGGAAAAAGACCCGTAAAACTTTTTCTTCGGTGGGTTTACCCAGGCTGTTGCCAATCAGGAACAGGATCAGGGACACGCCGATGCCGATGACGATCTGGTGCAGGCTGAAGACCTTGATGCCCAGGGCCATGGTGGCGCAGTAGGAAAGCACGCCGCCTACCAGGCACCACAGGGCGCCTTTGCTGTTGGCCTTGCTCCAGAACATACCAAAGATCATCACCCAGAAGAAAGCGGTTTCCAGGCCGCCAAAGGCGAACATGTTGATTTTCCAGATCAGGTCCGGGGGCACGATGGCGATAAAGTATACGGCCAGGCCCATGATGAGGGTGCAGGCCATGCTCAGCTTCTTCACCTGGTCATTGGTAACTTCCCGGCCTTTCTTAGCCTGGACGTTCATGTAGATATCTTTAATGATAGAAGAAGAACCCGTTAACAACAGGGAAGAAATGGTGGAAATGGTGGCGGCGATAGGACCGATGATGGTGACGCCGGCCCAGAAAGGACTCATGCAGGCCACGATGGTCCGGGGGGTGATATTATCCACGCTGCCGCCGTAAGCGGCGATGGAAGGATTAGTCAGGATACCCTTGCTTAAAACGCCAATCCAGGTGGCCACCAGGGTGATGGCGCCGATCATGATGGTGCCGATGATCATGGCGTTGCTGAGGGCCTTGGTATCTTTGTAGCTGATACTCCGCACCACGGATTGGGGCAGGGCCAGAGTGCACACGCCCACCAGCAGCCACTGGCTGATGTAGAGGGAGAGAGGCATCTTGCCCCGGGACAAAGGTTCCAGCATAGCCGGATCCGCCGTCTGGATATGAGTCATGATGGCGTCATAACCGCCGGCAGTTTTTAACATAGAGTAAAAGAGGATGGCCAGACCGGCTAACATGGCGATGGCGCAGATAGCATCCGTGACCGCCACACCTTTAAAACCACCGATGGTAGTGTAGACTACCACGATGAGACCGAACAGGGTAAGGCCGGTCAGATAGGAGAAACCGGTCACCGCCTCAAACAGTTTGGCGGCGCCTACGAACTGGGCCACCATGGTGGCGCAGAAGAAGAGCACGATGACACCGGCGGCGATATTGGCCAGGGTATCATTCTGGTAGCGGCTGCGGATCACATCGATGACCGTCACCGCATCAATCTTGTGGGCCACCAGCGCCATCCGTTTGCCGAAGACGCCCATGACCAGGAAGACTACCACTACCTGGACGATGGCCATGTACAGCCAGCCGTAGCCAATCTGCCAGGCCATACCGGGTCCGCCCACGTAAGTGCTGACGGAACTATAAGTAGCCACGGTGGTCATGGCCAGGACAAATCCGCCCAGGGTACGGCCGCCGATAAAATAATCTTTGACGAAGTTCTTGGAACGATCGGACGAAGAAGTTTTCTGGATATAATAGCTTACATATAATAGTAACAGTAAAAACGCAAAGGCCGGAAAAAGATTAAAGATATTATTCATGATCTTTTACCTCCTTGTCGGCATCCAGGTTCATGTCCATGAAGACATAACGGGCCAGGACTACCGCCACGATGACGGAAAAGATCCAGGTGCCTACACAGCCGCCCCAAACCCAGAGCGGGGTGTGTAAGAACATCACATTGCTGTCTGCGAGGCCGAAACCGGCGGCGCACCAGAACAAAATTACTAAGACCGTGGCCACTACGGTTGCCTTAGCTTCCCGGTTGGCCTGTTTAAACTTGGCACTTTCTTTCATAATTAACCCTCCTAGCACAATATAGTCCCGCCCTCCTTAGAGGTGTAGGCTGCTTACCATATCCACATGGATATGTCGCTGGAACGGACATAGTATAACATATTTGTCAACATCGTGCTATAATAAGTTTAAGAATTCAATGTTTAGAGGAGGAAAGTTTCCATGGTTGAGCAAGAACGCATCATTAAAACTTTTACGGAGCTGGTGAGCATCCCTTGTCCCAGCGGCGACGAGAAACAGGAAGCAGAGCTGATCACTCAAAAATTACAGGCTCTGGACGTACAGGTGCAGGTAGATCAGGCCGGGGCTAACGGTATCAGCACCACGGGCAACGTGTGGGGCCTGCTGCCGGGGAATGTGCCCGGGGCGAAGAAAATTTTGTTCGAGGCCCATATGGACAGCGTGGCTCCAACTACCGGTACTAAAGTTATCCGCAAGGACGGCATCTTGTACTCTGACGGTACCACCACCCTGGGCGGCGACGACAAGGTAGGTATCGCCTCGGCCCTGGAAGCTTTGCAAATTATTAAAGATGAAAAAATACCCCATGGCGACATCCAGTTCCTCTTTGCCATCGGCGAGGAAACCGGCAGTTACGGCATTCGCTATCTGGATCCGTCCTGGCTGAAGTCGGACTTTGGCTATTGCCTGGATTGCGGCGGCCGGGCCGGCGAAATTTTTAACTATTCGCCTCAGGCTTACCGGGTGACGTACACAGTGACGGGCAAGGCTGCCCATGCCGGTGAGGAACCGGAAAAAGGCATCAACGCCATCATGCTGGCCACAGCGGGATTACAGAAACTGCCCTGGTACGGGCGCAAGGATGCCATGACCACCCTCAGCATCGGCCTGATTAAGGGCGGCAAAGCCAGCAATATCGTGGCAGACGAGTGCGAATTTGTCATCGACATGCGCTGCCCCGATGTGCAGAAGCTGGATGCCCTGCGGGACGCTACCACTAAAATTATCGAGCAGGAAGTTAAAGCAGGCGGCGGCAAGCTGCAGGTTAACTGCACCTTGTCCGGCCCGGCGGTGTTCGTGCAAGAGGATGAGCCGGTGGCGAACCTGGCGGCGGCTGCGGCTAAGGCGGAAGGCTTCCCTGTAAAATTTAAATTTACCGGCGGCTTAAGCGACGCCAATTTCCTGTGCGGCTACGGTCTGCCGACCTTGAACCTGGCCACGGGCATGGATAAGATCCATACCACCTTTGAACAACTGCGGGAAGAAGACCTGGTGAACACGGCCCGCTGGATCCTGGCCATTATCAGGGAAGCCGCAAAAAAATAAGGCGGCCGGAAGGATAATGTTGGCCGGAAAGATAATGGCAGCCGCGGGACCGGCGCCAAAATATGTGGCGGCCTCCGTGCAGCTCTAAATTCTTTCCATATAATAAGGAACATAATAAAGAATATAATAAGGAACGTATAATAAAGGACCGTCTGCTTAACCGGCAGACGGTCCTTGTACGTTAACGCGTATTTTTAACTTGTTACTAATCCAGATCAGGGTTTAACCGTAGCTTTGAAGGCCTGCTTGCCATCCTTGTACTCAATGATGACGGCGCTCTTCACGGCGTCATGCTGTTCGTTCAGGGAGATGTTGCCGGTAACGGCGGCAAAATTCTTGGTAGCGGCAATGGCTTGGCTGATCTTGGCCGGGGTCAGATCGCCGGCGGTCTTGATGGCGTTAAAGAGAATGTTGGCGGCATCGTAACCTAAAACGGCGCAGGCATCCGGACGTTGTTTATATTCTTTCTGGTAGGCGTCCACGAAAGCCTTGGAAGCGGCGCTGGTATCATCGGCGCTGTAATGGTTAGTAAAGTAGGTGTTGTTCAGGGCTTTGGCGCCGGCAATTTCTACCAGCTTGGGGCTGTCCCAGCCATCGCCGCCTACGAAAGGCACATTCAGGCCGATTTCCCGGGCCTGTTTCACGATCTTACCAATTTCTTCGTAATAACCGGGCACATAGATAACCTCAGGTTTTACGGCTGCCATCTTGGTCAGCACGGACTTAAAGTCCGTATCTTTTTGCAGATAGGATTCTTCGATGACGATGCTGCCACCTTTGGCGGCAAAAGCTTTCTTGAAGCAGTCGGCCAGACCTTTGGAATAGTCACTGCTGTTATCGATGAGGATAGCGGCTTTCTTGAATTTCAGGGTGTCAGCCACGAAGTTGGCGCCCACGGTGCCCTGGAAGGGGTCGATGAAGCAGACCCGGTAGGTGTTGGGTTTTACCTTGTTGCTCTTATCGTCCACGGTAACCTTGGGATTGGTGGCGCCTACGGCCAGGAAAGGAATCTTGGAAGCTTCGCTCACATTGGCAGCGGCAATGGCGCCGGAAGAAGCGAACAGGCCCAGTACGGCCGGCACTTTATTCTGGTTTACCAGCTTGCTCATGGCGTTGGCGGATTCCGCCGGTTCAGATTTGGTATCGGCTACCACGAACTCTACCTGTTTTCCTAAAAGGCCGCCCTTGGCGTTTAATTCTTTGGCGGCCATCTTGGCGCCGTTGGCGATGGAGTTACCGTACGAAGCGTTGTTGCCGGTCATCTCAGCAATGATGCCCAGCTGGATGACGTTGGCGTTTTTCTTGGGACCGCCGCAGCCGGCTAAGAGACCCAGGGCGATAGTGGAAACCAGAGCGATGCTGACAAACTTTTTGAAATTCATTTTTGCGTTCCTCCTCAAAATATAACTGCATAATAAAATATCTCCGGCGCCTGGTTGCTCCGGAGATATGAGAAGTCACAGCTTATATGATACAAAGAAAATATAAACTAAACCGCTCTGTCCTTTTGCCTGAGAGATGAGGATTGCTCCATGCCCCTTCGGCGCCCGTAAATGAGACTCTCCAGAGTTGTGTCCCTGTACAGTCCTATCTGCGAGGCAGATACCTGAGAGTTTAACTCCTTCGGTAGACTTGGGTCTTCTCCCGTACAGTTCATCCACACCGTATGCACTTTTGATGTTTTGGAGTATACCACAGCAACATTTTTTATGCAAGGGGAGAATGAAAATTTTGAACTGGAACAGCAACGGCTGGATAAAAATGTAAATAACTTTACATAATTAGCAGTAAAAGTAAGACAGCTGCCGTCGTCCTGGTTTGCGGCAGGACGGGGCAGCTGTCCCGGTGCGGGGACCTTTGTAGTCAACCCTGTGTCAGTTTACACCGGCTCAGGGATTAACAGTGGTCTTATAGGTCTGTTTGCCATCCTTAAAGGCGATGATCACGGCGCTCTTGACCGCATCATGGGTGGCGTTCAGAGAAGTTTTGCCGGTAACGGCGGGGAAGTCCTTGGTAGCTGCCAGAGCGGCGCTGACCTTGGCACCGTCGGTGCTGCCGGCACGCTTAATGGCATCGGCCATCAGTTTGGCGCCATCATAACCTAAAACGGCGGGAGCATCCGGCTTCTCATTATATTCTTTCTGGTAAGCGGCTACGAAAGCTTTGGATTCAGCATTGGTAGCATCCGGAGAATAGTGGTTGGTAAAATACGTGTTTTCCAGGGCGGGGCCGCCGGCAATTTCTACCAGCTTGGGGCTATCCCAGCCGTCGCCGCCGACGAAAGCTGCCTTAATATCCAGTTCCCGGGCCTGCTTGATAATCTTGCCGACTTCTTCGTAATAACCGGGCACATACAGTACATCAGGATTCAGGGTCTTAATCTTGGTCAGGATGGCTTTGAAGTCGGTATCTTTTTGCAGATAAGCTTCTTCACCTAAGATCTGGCCGCCTTTTTTGGCGTAGGCTTCTTTAAAGAACGCTGCCAGGCCTTTGGAATAATCGCTGCTGTTATCAATCAGGACCACGGCCTTTTTCAGTTTCAGGGTATCCAGGACGAAGTTGGCGCCTACGGTGCCTTGGAACGGGTCGATGAAGCAGACACGGAAGGTATTAGGTTTGGCCTTGCCGTCCTTGTCCAGGGTAACCTTGGGATTGGTAGCGCCGATGGCCAGGAAAGGCACCTTGGCCGATTCGCTGACGTTGCAGGCGGCGATGGCGTTGGAGCTGGTGAAGATACCCATGGTCAGTTTGGCTTTATCCTGGTTCAAAACTTTACTCATGGCGTTGGCGGCTTCCGCCGGTTCGGATTTATCATCGGCCACGGCCAGTTCAATCTTCTTGCCGTCCACGCCGCCCTTATCGTTAATTTCCTTGACGGCCAGTTTCATGCCTTTAACTACGGAAGTGCCGTAGGAAGCATTAGGGCCGGTTAGTTCGCTGACGACGCCGATCTTGATGGTATTGCCGGCATCTTTCTTGGCGCCGCCACCGCAACCAGTCATCAGCATGGACATGGATAAGAGACCACACATTACTGCTGCCGCTAACTTACTTTTGTTCATGAACATTACAAAAACCCCCTCACATTTTTTTCATTAACGAAGTGAGTTTCCTTAAGGACGCCGGCTTTTAAATAAAAAGAGAAGCCAAATTGGGGATTTGACTTCTCTAACGTCTTTGTCGGAGAACTGGAAACTTCTCTGCTTTTCTTCGTTGGGGTTAGTGTACACTGAAGTTTAAAAATTTGCAACAAAAAACCTTAAAAATACATAAAAAAACAATTTTAATTATAAAAGTGTAAACTTTTTAACGTAACAGTATCGTGACAGTAGGCAAAGATGCCTTTAAGGTTACCAAAAGCTATATTTGTGTTTTGACAAGGGACAAAGAGGCTGCGGCACCGCTCTTAAAAAATAGCGCTGTTTATGTTATGATATACATAATTATAGATAGTTTAAGGAACAACTTGTACCGGCGGAGCTGCTGACCGTGCTGCGCGCCGGGCAGGAACGTATACTTATGAAGAAACTGAGGTTGCCATGACTTGTAATTTTACCCATCTGCATGTCCATACCAAGTTCAGCCTGCTGGACGGTGCGTCCAAACCGGCGGAGCTGATCCGTTATGCCAAATCCCTGGGCATGGACAGCATCGCCATGACCGACCACGGCAACATGTACGGCGCCGTGGAGTTTTACGAGGAAGCAAAGAAGCAGGGCGTGCGGCCCGTTATTGGCTGCGAAGTGTATCTGGCTACGCCGGACCGCTACAGCAAGGATGAACGCAGCCACCGCTATCATTTAATTTTACTGGCAGAAAATAATACCGGCTACCAGAACCTGGTACAGCTGGTTTCCCGGGGTTACCTGGAAGGATTTTACCGCAAGCCACGCATTGATAAGGAACTGCTGCGCCGTTACCACGAAGGCCTCATTTGTTTGAGCGCCTGTGTGTCCGGGGAGATTCCCGTGCATATTTTGCAGCGGGATGTGGCCGGGGCGGAAACAGCCGTGCAGGAGTATCTGGAAATTTTTGGGAAAGAAAACTTTTTCCTGGAGATGCAGAACCACGACCTGCCGGAAGAACAGATCGTGAACGCGGAGCTGCGGCGCCTGGCGGTGAAATACGACCTGAAGCTGGTAGTGACCAACGATATTCACTACGTGCACCGGGAAGATGCGGCGGCTCAGGACGTGCTGCTGTGCATCCAGACCAATAAGACCGTGGACGACCCGGACCGGATGAAGTTCAGCAGCGCTGATTATTACTGCAAGAGTTATGAGGAGATGCTGGCCAAGTTCCCGGAAGATGCGGAAGCTCTGGCCAATACCCACGCCATTGCGGAACGCTGCCACGTTGATTTTACCTTTGGCAAGCTGCTCCTGCCGGAGTTTCCTATTCCTCAGGAATTTGCCAATGCGGATTTGTATTTGCGCAGCCTGTGCGAGGCGGCTTTGCCGGAACGCTACGGGGATGAACTGGCGGAACAGCCGGATGCGGCAGCCCGGGCGTCCTATCTGGGCCAGCTTAAACAGCGGCTGGAATACGAGCTGGGCATCATCAAGACCATGGGCTACAGCAGTTACTTTTTGATTGTGCGGGACTTTATCAACTACTGCCGCAGCGTCAAGCTGCCGGTAGGACCGGGACGTGGCAGCGCCGCCGGCAGTATCGTGGCTTTTTTGCTGCGCATCACCAATATCGATCCGTTAAAATACGATTTACTCTTTGAACGTTTCCTGAATCCGGAACGCATCAGCATGCCGGATATTGATACGGACTTCTGTTACCGGCGCCGGGACGAGGTCATCCAGTACGTGATCCATAAATACGGCCTGGACCATGTGGCGCTTATCATTACTTTCGGTACCCTGCAGGCCCGGGCCGCGGTGCGGGATGTAGGCCGGGCTTTAGGTATGCCGCTGCCGGTGGTGGACAAGGTAGCCAAGGCGGTGCCAAGGGAACTGGGCATCACCCTGGATAAGGCCCTGGCCAGCAGCAACGAGCTCAAGCAGATTTACGACAGCGACCCCCAGGTGCAGAAACTGATCAATATTGCCCGGACCGTGGAAGGTCTGCCCCGGAACAGCGGCACCCATGCGGCGGGCGTGGTGATTGCACCGAAGCCTCTGATTGACTATGTGCCTTTGCAGTTAGACCCGGATAAATCCACGTCCGGACCGGCCATGATCACCACCCAGTACGACAAGGACAAGGTGGAACATCTGGGCCTGTTAAAGATGGACTTTTTAGGCCTGCGCACCCTGACGGTGCTGGACGATGCCTGCAAGTTTATTAAAGAAGATACCGGCAGCGTGGTGGACCTGGACAATTTAAAAGTGAACGGGAAAAAGATTCCCCTGGACGACCCGGCGGTGTACAAGATGCTCAGCGAGGGCGACACCCAGGGCGTGTTCCAGATGGAAAGTGCCGGCTTTACCAAATATCTGATTGATCTGGAACCGACTAAATTTACGGATCTGGTAGCCATGGTGGCGATGTACCGCCCCGGCCCCCTGGAGTCCGGCATGGTGGAAGATTACATTGCCGGCAACCACGGCCACAAGACGGCGGAATCCCTGCATCCTTTGATCGACCCCATCCTGGCGGAGACGAATGGCGTTATCCTGTACCAGGAACAGGTAATGCGGATCACTTCCGTGCTGGCAGGCTTTAGTCTGGGCGAAGCGGACGTGATGCGGAAAGCCATGGGCAAGAAAAAGATCGACGTGCTGGTGTCCATGAAGGAAAAGTTCGTGGAAGGCGCGGCGAAGCTGCATCAGGTACCCCGGGAGCAGAGCGAGCATATCTTCGGCCTGCTGGAAAAGTTTGCCGGTTACGGTTTTAATAAATCCCACTCCGTGGCGTATGCCCTGGTGGCCTACGAGACGGCGTATTTGAAAGTGCACTGGCCGGCAGAATTTTTCGCGGCCTTTTTGAGCAGCGTGGCCGACGTGCAGGATAAGCTCAGCTGGTATATCAGCGTCTGCCGGGGACGGGGCCTGAAGGTGCTGCCGCCGGATATTAACGCCAGCAGCTATGACTTTGCCGTGGAAAACGGCGCCATCCGGTTTGGTCTGGGCGGCGTCAAGAGCGTAGGCAGCGATTCTATTGCGGCCATCCTGAAAGCCAGGGCCAAGGACGGCAGGTTTACCAGCATCCTGGATTTCTGTAAACGGGTGGAAGCCCGCTGCCAGAACAAGCGGCTGCTGGAAAATTTAATTAACTGCGGCGCCATGGATTCCCTGGGCGCCCACCGTTCCCAGCTGCTGGCGGTGTACGAGGACGCTTCCCAGATCGGGCAGCGTTACCAGAAGGACCATGCCTCGGGGCAGATCGGCCTTTTCGAAGACGACTCTTTTGCCGAGGTGAACGATATCAAGCTGCCCAACCTGGACGAGATGCCTCAGAGCCTGCAGCTGAAAAATGAAAAAGAACTGCTGGGCTTTTATGTGTCCGGGCATCCCCTGGACAGTTATAAACAGGCCCTGGCTAAATTTACGCCCCTCCATGCCCTGGAAGACGAGGAAAGCAACGTGCGGGACGGGCAGCTGGTACAGGTGGCGGGTCTGATCAGCCAGCTGGATCTGCGGATTACGAAGAAAGGCGATTCCATGGCCATCCTGAACCTGGAAGACTTTACGGGCAACCTGAAAGTGGTGGTGTTCCCCAAGGCTTACCAGGAATGTGCCGCATCCCTGAACCAGGACGGGGTGGTGGCAGTATCCGGACGGTTTAACCTGGATGAAAGCGGCAAGGACCCGGAGCGCAAGATTTTAGCGTCCCAGGTGGTGGCTTTGACCCCGGCCGGACCGGAACGGCCCCTGGGCTTTACCCAGAACCGGCGGCCGAACTACCGGGTGCAGGAAGAAACCGCGGTGTACGGCGGACCGGAGCAACCACGGGCTCCTGCGGAAACAGAAAGGGGAGCGGCAGTCTCTGCGTACGGGGCAGGCACCGCACCTGGGAAACAGGCGCCGGCAGGCGCGGCCAGGAAAGCCGGTTTACCCGCCGGGTGCATACCGTTAGCTGACTGCGGGACCGTTACTCCCAGCGCCGTCATTTATCTGCGTATTAAGACGGAACTGGAAAACGAGGCTACCCAGCAAAGCCTGCTGGACATCTTTAAGCGTTACCACGGGACCAACCTGGTCTTCCTGGACCTGCTGGGTTCCCGCAAACGTATCCGGGTGGCGCCCCAGTATTATATCAGGGCGGCGGATCCGGATTTGCAGCAGGCGTTAGCGGATTTATTAGGCCCGGAAGCCGTGGTGGTACGGAGCGTGTGATTTTACAACCGCTGCCGGGAAACTGGCGCTGCCAGGGCGGAGACAGGCCGGTACTGCCGCTACGGTACCTTAAAGCCTGCCTGAGGTCTACAGCTTGAAATACATATACAAATAATGGTATAATAATATATCTGTGAAAAGTTTTGCAGCATAGTCCTCCGCCAGGTGAGTGGAGGGCAGCAACTTAGGGGAGGATGCAGATGAAGATTATCGTATGTTTGAAGCAAGTGCCTGATACCGAACAGGTCAAGATTAACCCGGAAACTAATACCCTGATGCGGGAAGGGGTAGACAATGTGATGAATCCTTATGATGAGGAAGCCCTGGAAACGGCACTCATCCTGAAAGATACCTGTGGCGCCACGGTCACCGTGGTTTCCATGGGACCGGACCAGGCGAAAGATATGCTCAAGCAGGCTTTGGCCCTGGGCGCAGACGAAGCCGTCCTGTTAAGCGACCGCGCCGTGGCGGGTTCGGATACCCTGGCCACCAGCGTAGCTTTAACCGGTCTGGTAAAGAGCCTGGGCGCCTATGATTTAATCCTGTGCGGCCGCCTGGCGGTAGATGGTTCCACGGCCCAGGTAGGTCCGGAAATGGCCGAGCATCTGGGGATTCCCCAGGTTACCGGCGCCCTGAAAGTTTCTTTTGAAGACGGCAAGTTTGTGGTGGAGAGAGAAAACGACAGCACGTCCCAGGTGGTAGAGGTGGCCGGTCCGGTACTGGTAACCATGACCAGGGCGGAAAAAGAGCTGCGTTTTGCCAGCATCAAAGGCAAGATGAAGGCCCGCAAGGCCCAGATTCCGGTCAAGAGCGCCGCGGATTTAGGCATCGACCCTGCTACGGTAGGTCTGGGCGCTTCTCCGACCCAGGTCCTGAAAATCTTTACGCCGGCGGTTCCTCATATTGAGAGCCAGGTAATCACGGAAGAAGATCCGGACAAGGCTGTGGCAGAACTGATGGGTAAGTTGACCAGCACCAACGTGCTGAAACATTGAGGTGACGAGAATGGCAATTATTGTAGATAGAGCTAAATGTATCGGCTGTGAAGCTTGTGCGGCGGTGTGTCCGGTAGGTGCGATGACCATGCAGGACGGCAAGGCTCAGGTAGATACGGAGAAATGTATTTTATGCGGAGCCTGCATCAACGAGTGCCCGGTAGGCGCCATTAGCAAAGAAGAGACTGCGAACGCGGCTGCGACTAATAATTCCCGCACGGATGTGTGGGTGATGGCGGAGCTGGAAGTAGGCAAGCTGGCCGGCGCTACGCTGGAACTGGTGACGAAAGCTGCGGAACTGGCAGCCAAGTCCGGAGAGAAATGTGCCGCCGTGCTGATAGCAGCTGCTGCAGGTACCCTGCCGGCAGAGCTGATTGCCGCCGGTGCGGACAAGGTGTATGTGGTAACCGGTCCGGAGTTTGCCGAATATAATACGGATATTTATACCAATGCTTTCTGCGAGGTAGCCCAGGCCTATAAACCCGGCGCCGTTCTCTTTGGCGCCACGATTGACGGCCGGGACCTGGCGCCCAGGATTGCTGCCCGCCTGCATACAGGTTTGTGTGCGGACTGCACTGCCCTGGATATCGATAAGGACGGTCTGGTGTCCTGGACCCGCCCGGCTTTAGGCGGCAACATCATGGCCACCGTCATCTGCAAGGAGTACCGCCCCCAGATGGGCAGCGTGCGCCCCAAGACTTTTAAGGCGCAGCCTGCTGCAGCCGGTCATCAGGGCGAGGTTATTAACTTTACGGTTAAGAACCAGGTACCCGAGCGGGTTAAATTGGTAAAGAAGGAAGCGCTCAGCGGTTCCGGTACCATTAAGATTGAAGACGCGGAAGTTATCGTGGCCGGCGGCCGCGGTATGGGCAGCGCCGAAAACTTTAAGAAACTGGAAGAACTGGCGGCTTTGTTTGAGAACAGCGCTATCGCCGGTTCCCGTGCCGCCGTGGATGAAAAATGGATCGGCCACGCCGGTCAGGTAGGCCAGTCCGGCAAGACGGTAACGCCCCGGCTGTATTTTGCCTGCGGTATTTCCGGCGCCCTCCAGCATCTGTCCGGCATGAAGGATTCTGATGTGATCATAGCCATCAATAAAGATCCCAACGCTCCCATCTTCCAGGTAGCCAGCTATGGTCTGGTAGGCGATGTGAACGTCCTGCTCCCGAAACTGATCGAGCAGATTAAGGCTTTTAAACAGGCATAAGGCAGAAAATGATGAAGAAGACAAAGATTATTTGCACCGTTGGTCCCAGTACGGACAGCGTGGAACTCTTAACGCAGATGATACAGGCCGGCATGGATATGGCCCGTTTTAACTTTTCCCACGGGGACTACGCCGGTCATAAGACGCGGATTGCCCTGGTGCGGGAGGCGGCTGCCAGGGCCGGCAAGGCGGTGGCGCTGATTTGCGACACCAAAGGTCCGGAGATGCGGCTGGGCAACTTTAAGGCCCCGGTGAACCTGGCGGACGGCGCACATTTCTGTCTGACCACGGATGAGGTGGAAGGTACGGCGGAGCGGGCTGCGGTCAATTACGCCGGTCTGCCGGAAGAGCTGGCGCCGGGTAATGTGCTGCTCCTGGCGGACGGGATGCTGTCCCTGCGGGTGGATAAGATTGCCGGTAAAGAAATTTTTACCACCGTCACCCACGGCGGCCAGATTAGTTCCCGCAAGCGGGTAGCCTGTCCGGGCATCGAGTTGAAGCTGCCGTTCCTGTCCGAGCAGGACCGGAACGACCTGCTGTTTGCCATCGAGAACGACATGGATTTTATCGCCGCTTCTTTCGTGCAGAACGCGGATAATGTGTTTGCTATCCGCAGACTCCTGGAAGAACACGGTTCCCATATCGGCATTATTTCCAAGGTGGAAAACAACGCCGGTGTGCAGCATATTGAAGATATCATCCGTGCCAGCGACGCGGTAATGGTGGCCCGGGGCGACCTGGGCGTGGAGATTCCCGCGGAAGTGGTGCCCCTGGTGCAGAAACGCATCATCCGGGCCTGCAACAAGGCGGGCAAACCGGTAGTGACGGCCACCCAGATGCTGGAAAGCATGATTAACAGTTACCGCTGCACCCGGGCGGAAGCCAGCGATGTGGCCAACTCCATTTTTGACGGCACGGATGTGATCATGCTCAGCGGCGAAACGGCCAGCGGTAAATATCCGCTGGAGGCCGTGCAGACCATGAGCGCCATTGCCACCAGTACGGAGCAGGCTCTGGATTATACTAAGATTTTCCAGGAAAAAGGCATCCAGGCCCGTACCAGCGGCACGGACGCCATCTGTCATGCGGCAGTGCAGATTTCTCAGGAGCTGGACGCAGATGCCATCGTCAGCATTACCCAGACCGGACGTACGGCCAAGACCATGGCCAAGTATCGCAGCCCGGCGCCGGTAATCGCGGTGACGCGGGATAAGCACCAGCTGCGCCAGTTGCAGCTTGACTGGGGCGTAACCCCTATTCTGGGGCCGTTCTCCGAGAACACGGATGAGATGATAGATCTTTCCATGGAAGCAGCTTTACAACAGGGACTTGTCAAACAGGGCGACGTGGTGGTTGTCACCGCCGGTATTCCTGTGGGCAAACCCGGTAGTACCAATATGATTAAGGTGGTTAATTTGGGTAAAGAATTAGTACATGGCACGGGCATCGGACACCGTGCGGTCAGCGGCAAGGTCTGCGTCTGCCGGACGGCGGCTGATTACAGGGAGAAACTTAAGGCCGGGGATATCCTGGTCCTGGATGTGCTGGCAGATGAAAATGTAAAATACGCGACCAAGGCCGGCGCTATCGTGGCTGAGGAAGGCGGCTTGACTTCTTCCACGGCCATTATCAGTATCAACTTCAGCATCCCTGCTGTGGTTGGCGTGCCCAGGGGGGCAGGCCAGCTGGCGGACGGGATGGATGTGACGGTGGATCCGGATGCGGGCGTGGTTTATGAAGGTTTGCTGACCCTGAAATAAAGTGCGAAACAAATGCAGGACTAGTTGGGAACAAGTGCGGGACAAGTGCAGGTGGTAACCTTGATGCTGGATGACGAAAATGTAAGAGTGGTGCAGGCCAAAGCTTTGCAAAAAGTGGCGGACGATGTAAAAAAGCTGACCAGGCAGGCCGAGCAGGCGGGCTTGTCTCCTGTGGCCAGCGATGTGCTGATGCGCGGCTTTTTACAGGACGGTGCCGCCCTGCTGGAGATGCAGACGGATGCGCTCATGACCAACGCGGTCAAGAACAAGATCAACCGTCTGACAGATATCTGTCTGGACAATGTGCGGCAGCTGGCGGAAAAAGGTGCCCACAGCGAAGGCGCCTGCGAACAATTAAAAGATGCCTGCATCTACTTTTTGCGGCGCAAGCGGGAAGAGGATGCCTGCAAGATTGCCGAAATCTTTAAGTACATGGCCTACAACCACAAAGAGCTGCGGGGCTTTATCCTAAAGCTGCTGGGCATGATCGGCTGCGTGGCTATGAAAAGCCGGCAGACCCAACTGGCGCTCCAGTGCGTGGATGTGATCATGAGCAGCATGCATGCTTTGCAGACCGGGGACGAGGAGATTGAACACACGGCCCTGGATATGCTGCAGGAGCTGGCGGCCATGGCGGGACGCATGCGGGACGAGGCGGCTTTTAATGCCGTGCTTTCCAAGGTGGCGGTGCATTATGCCACAGAGAAAGTGGTCCTGGTAGGACGCCGGCTGGAGGCTTTCCTGCTGGATTTAATGTTTATCGCGGCGGATCGGCGCTATGTGAACAGCCTGCCCATGCTGCGCTGGATTTCCCTGCGCCTGGTACGCAATGGCAGCACCAGCCGGGAGGAGCAGAAAAAGTTCCTGCTGGAATGGAGCGTGCTGGCGGCCCAGATGGCCAACCGCAACTGGTTTAATGAAACCAAGACCCTGCTGGACGGCATCTTTATCTTTTTAACCCGGGAGCGGGAGATGGAACTGACGAAGACCGTGATGACCAGTCTGGCCAGCCAGTTCCAGATGCACAGCCAGTGGGATGGTTTTGACGGTGCTTTTAAGATTTATAAGGCCTGGCATAATTTCCTGTTAGTGGTACTGGATCAGGCGGTGCTGGGTAAATATACGGACGAAACGGAACGGCTGGACGATATCCGCTTTATCCTGCGCAACCAGCGGGATATGCTGGTCCTTACCGCCCGGCTCACCATGCAGGAGGAACAGGTCCTGTTCCACCGGTGGCTGCAGCTGTGGCTGGAAGAAACCCAGGGGAATCCCCGGCGCCAGAAACGGGTACGCCGTTTTGTACAGCTGACGGCGCAGTTCTGGCACATGACCCAGCCTAAGAGCAGCAAGAAACAGTGGCCCCAGCTGCAGGATATCTTTGAACCGTCGGTGCTGCCCAAGAAATACTGGCACTATCTGACCCAGGTGGTATAAAACTTACGGCGGCGCCTTGCTGCGCCAGCCGGCAGTTGTTTCCGGAGCGGCGGCATAAATAATTTGCATTAGCTACCCGGACATGATATAATAACAAAAATACATATGGTAGTACCTTTAAAACGGTCCTGTGAGACTGTAAGGTAGACTGGCTGAAACTGAGCTTACGCCTTCTTGCACCTTGACGGGACAAGAAGGCTTTTTTAATTACCTAGGAGGTAGGAGCATGGCAAAAGCAAAAAATTCCCTGGGAGGCAGGGACATCCTCGACCTGGCAAGTTTAAGCGTGGAGGAGTATGAACTGGTTTTAAACACCGCGGCCGAGATGAAACGCATCATGCAGCGGGACATTAAGAAAGTGCCCACCCTGCGGGGCAAGTCCATCATCAACCTGTTTTACGAACCCAGCACCAGGACCAGGACCTCGTTCGAGCTGGCCGGCAAGTATCTGGGCGCCGATGTGGTCAACATTACTACCTCTAGTTCCAGCGTGGTCAAGGGCGAGTGCCTGCGGGATACGATCCTGACGGTACAGTCCATGCGCTGCGACGCCATCGTTATGCGTCATCCTATTGAAGGTGCGGCCGTGTACGCAGCCAAGGTGGCCAAACCTATCATCATCAACGCCGGCGACGGTGCCCATGCCCATCCGTCCCAGGGACTGCTTGACATGTTTACCTTAAAAGAAAAAGGCCTGGATTTTAAAGGGGCCAAGATGGTCATCTTAGGCGATATCCTGTACAGCCGGGTGGCTCGCAGCAATATCACCGCCTGGAAAAAACTGGGCGCCGACGTGCATGTGGCCGGTCCCAGAACTTTACTGCCCTACGACATTGCGTCCCTGGGCGTGACGGTACACGATAACGTGGAAGAAGCCATTGAGGGCGCCCAGGTTATCGACGTGCTGCGTATCCAGCTGGAACGCCAGAAGAGCGGCCTCTTCCCCTCGCCCCGGGAATATGCCCGGGTCTTCGGCCTGAACAAGAAGCGTCTGGCCCTGGCTGCCAAAGATTGTATCGTGATGCATCCCGGTCCCATGAACCGGGGCCTGGAAATTTCCTGGGATGTGGGTTACTCCGACCAGGCAGCAATCCGGGATGAAGTGCAGAACGGCGTGGCCGTACGTATGGCCCTGATTTATTTAACCTTGACGGGAGGTAAACCAATTGAAACTCTTAATTAAGAACGGCCGGGTGGTAGACCCCAGCCAGAATTTAGATGCGATCCAGGATGTGCTTTTGGAAAACGGCAAGGTAAAAGAAATAGCGAAAAAGATTACGGTGAAGGCGGACGAAGAAATTGATGCCACGGGTTTAGTGGTAGCGCCGGGTCTTATCGACCTGCATACCCATCTGCGGGAGCCGGGCCAGGAAGCCAAGGAAGATATTGAGCACGGCACCATGGCGGCAGCAGCCGGCGGCATCACCACCGTAGCCTGCATGCCTAACACTACTCCGGTCATCGACAACGCGGTGCTGGTCACCGGCGTCAAGGACCGGGCCGCGGCCAAAGGTTATGTGCACGTGGAAGTTATCGGCGCCATCACCAAAGGCGAAGCCGGCAAGGAACTGGCGGAGATGGGGGACATGGCTGCCAGCGGCGCCCTGGCTTTCTCCGACGACGGGCACTATGTACAGAGCTCCCGCATGTTTGTTAATGCGGCCCGCTATGTGAGCGCCTTTAAGAAAATTTTAATCAGCCACTCCATGGATCCTGAACTGGCGGCAGACGGTTATATGCACGAAGGCGCTGTTTCGGCCCACATCGGCGTACCTGGTATCCCCGCCGTAGCGGAAGATATTGCGGTAGCCAGGGACTGCCTGGTGGCAGAATATACCGGCGCCCATATCCATATTGCCCACGTGGCCTCCAAGGGCGCGGTGGATATTATCCGCCGGGCTAAGGCCCGCGGCGTCAACGTGACCGCGGAAGCCACCGTCCATCATCTGACCCTGACCGATGAAGCCTGCGCTACGTATGACACGGCGACCAGGGTTTCCCCGCCGCTCCGGAGCGCGGACCATGTGGCCGCAGTACGGGAAGGTTTAAAAGACGGCACCCTGGACTTTATCGTCACGGACCACGCGCCTCATGCCGCCGAAGAAAAAGATGTGGAGTTCCGCAAGGCTCCGTGCGGGTTCTGCGGCTTAGAAACATCCCTGGGCGTCATCTTGACTGAACTTTATCAAAAAAAGCTCTTCACAATCAACGAGATTATTGCTAAAATGAGTTGTGAACCTGCGCATATTTTTGCATTAAAAAGTGGAAATTTAAAAGTCGGAGCTCCGGCTGATGTGACCATTATTGATTTAAATAAAGAGTGGACGGTGGACAAGAGCAAGTTCTACACCCTGAACAACGCCACTCCGTTTGAAGGCAAGCAGTGCAAAGGCAAGGCGGTAGCTACTATCGTTGCAGGTAAATTAGTCATGAGAGATGGTGTGGTATGCAAACGGTAAAGCAAGGCAAGTTAGTTTTAAAAGACGGCAGCGTCTACGAAGGGCAGCTGTACGGTAACAGGAACGCGGTGGGCGAAGTAGTTTTCACCACGGGCATGAGCGGCTACCAGGAAACTTTGACAGATCCGTCCTACTGCGGACAGATCGTGGTCATGACCTACCCGCTGGTGGGCAACTACGGGACCAATCCCTGCTTCAACCAGGGCGAGAAATGTTTTTACCAGGGCTATGTGGTCAGCGAGCTGTGCGATGCGCCAAGCAACTGGCGCTGCCAGGGGACGCTCCAGGATTTCCTGGAGCAGCAGCAGGTGCCGGTGCTGGTGGGCGTTGATACCCGGGCCATCACTCGCAAGCTGCGCAACTACGGCGTGCTCCAGGGCGTCATCGTGCCTGCGGATATGCCGGATGCGGAAGTACAAAAATTACTGGCCACCCCGGATGTGCACGACCAGGTACGCCAGGTAACTACGCCCAAGATCTATACCATGGGCGACGGACCGCTGCATGTGGCAGTGCTGGATTTTGGCATCAAACGCAACATTTTAAATTATCTGGTCAGCTTCGGCTGCCGCCTGACGGTCTTCCCGGCTTACACCAGCGCGGAAGAAGTGCTGGCCTGCGCGCCGGACGGGATTTTCCTGAGCAACGGCCCCGGCGATCCCAAGGACCTGCAGGAAGTTATTGAGAATATTAAAAAGCTGCTGGGCAAGCGGCCTATCTTCGGCATCTGCCTGGGACACCAGCTGCTGGCTCTGGCCAACGGCTACGACACCTTTAAGATGAAGATCGGCCACCGGGGCATCAACCATCCGGTACGGGATAAGGTGGAGCACAAGATCTGCATCAGTTCCCAGAACCACGGGTACGCCGTCAAGGAAGAATCCCTGGACGAGAACGTGGAGATTACCAATGTCTCCCTGAACGACGGCACCATCGAAGGCTTGCGTTACCTGAAACATCCCACCTTCGCGGTGCAGTACCATCCGGAGGCTAGTCCGGGACCCGGCGGTCATGAATACTTATTCAAACGTTTTGTGAAGATGATGGGAGGTAAAGTATAATGCCAAAGCTGGCGAACATCAAAAAAGTTTTGGTTATCGGTTCCGGCCCTATCATCATCGGCCAGGCGGCGGAGTTTGACTACGCCGGCACCCAGGCCTGCCGTTCTTTGAAAGAGGAAGGGCTGGAGGTAGTACTGGTTAACAGCAACCCGGCCACCATCATGACGGACGTGCATATCGCGGACCGGGTGTATGTGGAACCGGTTAACGTGGAGTTTTTGGAAAGCGTCATCAGGAAAGAGCGTCCGGACGGACTTTTGGCTACCCTGGGCGGCCAGGTGGGTTTAAATCTGGCCATGGAACTGGACGAGCAGGGCATCCTGCGGGATTACCGGGTCCAGCTTTTAGGTACCCAGATTGATACCATCAAGCGGGCCGAGGACCGGGAACTCTTTAAGGAAACTATGCTCAAGATTCACCAGCCCATCCCGGAAAGCGCCATCGTGGAAACGGTGGCGGCAGCCAAGGAGTTTGCGGGCAAGGTGGGGTATCCCCTCATCGTGCGTCCGGCTTATACCCTGGGCGGCACCGGCGGCGGCATCGCCCATAACGATGACGAACTGGATGATATCGTCAACAAAGGACTGACCTACAGCCTCATCGGCCAGGCGCTCATCGAGCGCAGCGTGGCCGGCTGGAAGGAAATTGAATACGAAGTACTGCGAGATGCGGAAGACAACTGCATCACCGTCTGCAGCATGGAAAACCTGGACCCGGTGGGCATCCATACCGGCGACAGCGTGGTAGTAGCCCCGGCTCAGACTTTGAGCGACAAAGAGGTGCAGATGCTGCGCCAGGCTTCCATTGATATCGTGCGGGAGCTGGGCGTACGCGGCGGCTGTAACGTACAGCTGGCCCTGAACCCGGATTCCGACGAGTACATCGTCATCGAGGTTAATCCCCGTGTCAGCCGTTCTTCGGCCCTGGCTTCCAAGGCCACCGGTTATCCCATTGCCAAGGTGGCCAGCAAGATTGCCGTAGGTTATACACTGGATGAGATTAAGAACGCCGTGACGGAAAAGACCACGGCCTGCTTTGAACCGACCCTGGATTACCTGGTAGTAAAATATCCCCGCTGGCCGTTCGACAAGTTCGTTACCGCGGACCGGACCCTGGGCACCCAGATGAAAGCCACCGGCGAAGTGATGGCGATTGAGCGCAACTTTGAAGCGGCGCTCTTAAAAGCTGTCCGTTGCCTGGAAATCGGCGTCAACCATCTGGAGATGAAGGCGTTCAAGAAATTAAACCTGGAGGAACTGCTGACCGTCATCCGCAAACAGGATGATGAACGGCTCT
>CAXYYS010000022.1:0-31596 GCA_964293585.1 uncultured Acidaminococcales bacterium | reverse complement strand
CTATGTGGCCCGCGACCTGGAAGAAAAAAATCCTTTGGGCAAGGCCAAGGTTAAAGCTGTCCGCAAATTTGCCCTGCCCCTTTTGAATCAACTTATCGACAGTGCCACGGATGACAAAAAATATATTTTCCTGCTCATCCGCGCCGATTTTTTGCGCCGCAGTCACCAGTTTGCCAAAGTTGTAAAACTTTATACCGGGCAGCAGTTCCCCGAACCAAATCAAAACGCCATGTGCGCCTTTCAGTTGGACAGGGCTAAAGCCAAAGATGACCGCTGCTACCAGATCAAAGACGCCTTGGGAAAGTAAAGTTTTTTCCAAAGCTACTTTTCCCCACACAAACAAAGTTGCCGACCAGTTTTAAAAACTGGCCGGCATTTTTATGCGGCGTGTCTACTTTTAGTTGACATATTTTCCGGTGCTATTATTTTATTTCCTCGTTGTCCTTTTACATCCTGGCACTTTCCCCTTTGTCCAGTTCTTTTTCCAGAGCCTCGTTCTTATAACCTACGTCCACCCAATTGCCCCAAAGCCGTTGATCGCCGGGATACCGGAACCCGGGCGTATGCGCCAGCGTAATCAGATTGGGCGCCTTGTCGCCGTTAGGAATTTTCCAGACGGCCCGGGTAACGATCACGCCGATATTTGGTCCGGCTTTCATTTCCCAGGCTTTCTTTTCTTCCGCGGGCAGCCCGTATTTTTCTGTCAGCAGGCCCTTGAACTCGGTATAAATATAAGTCAGATCCTGGTTAGGCTGGTTGGGAAATTTAATCATGATGCCGCCGTTATACATGGCATCGCCTTTAAACTGGGCATCGGCTACGTAAACATTATATCTGCCGTAAGGCCCGTTCTCATACATCTGGTGTTTGATGTTCCCCAGTTCTTCCTCTTTATAAAAAGTGTAGCCCAGCTTTTCCATGGCGGTCCTAAAATCCGCCCGGCTGGTTCCCCAGGGAATACCTAAAAATCCCTGCAGCTCGACAGCTTCGCCGGTGGCGCTCACGTTTACCAGCAGCAGCAAGATAAAGGCTAGTAATTTTAAAGAATTTAGTTTCATAATCTCCCTCCTCCTTAAACCACGCGTGCTTAAATATCCTGGCGGGACTGGGTTTTTAATTTTTCGCGCAGCGCCTTGTTGGCATAATAAACTTCCACGGTACCCCAGGTGGGATTCTTGTTTAGGGCAATCGTGAAAGGCAACTCGCTGCCATTATCCAGCGACCATTCCGTGACATAAGTGTCCATGACCGCGGTCCGCACACCGGGCATATTCACCGGAATATGCAAAACTACTTCCGGTTTGGGAAGACCATACTTTTGCGTCAGCAGCTTTTTTAAATCTGCGTACGCCGCCTGGATATCCGCACGTTTATCAGAAATAGAAACCTTGGCTGCATAAGCCTGGTTAGAAAGGAAACTGAAGGTTAAACCGGTAACAAAATAACCGGCATAAAGCCCGTCCGCATAAGTTGCGTAGTAACCTGACTGGGGATCGTTATCCTCTTTCCATAACGTAAAACCGGTCTTGTCCATAACCTGTTTCACGTCTTGCGGCGAAGCGCCCCAGGTAACACCCAGGATTCCCTCCGGAGCAGCCGCTGTGCCGGTGGCGCTCACGTTTATCAGCAGCAAGATAAAAACCACTACAAGTTTTAGTCCGCGCAATTTCATCTTCTGCGCCTCCTTACAAAATTTGCTGTGCCGGTGCCCGTCTTAGTATTGTTTTACCACCACAGAATTGGCTACCACCCTGGCCCCAAAGGGATGGGAAATATCCAGCACGTAGCCCTGGTAGCCTTTGGCTGCCAGATACTGCAGGTTACCCGTGGTGCTGCCGTTGCTAAGCAAAAGTTTGTAGCTGACGCTGACCCGGTACGGATTGGTGTTGTACCAGCGCAGGATGTTGTAATCCTGTTGGTAGCCGTCGCTGTTCACATACTGGAAATTGGCGCCGCCATAGGACGGCGACCAGTTGCTGGTAGTTTCGCTCGCCAGCACCGTGGCACACAAGCCCGTCACTAAAATCAGGACCAGGATCAGCATGAATTTTTTCTTAAACATAATTACTCCCTCCTCCGTAATAAATTACCGAGAAAATACAATATGCCATAGAACAGGCCGATAATTTTCATGTGGCTTCCTTCTCTCTCAGGCTGCCGGATTTTGGATGCGCCCCAGGAACAAGATGGTGTGGGCGGGTTTATACAGCAGCGCTACGATAAACGGCCGGTCCACTCTAAAAACATGGGGACGGCTGGCGCTCTTGGTATTCATAACTACCGCCGTGGCTGCCGCCGCTTTGCTGCCGGCCTCGTCCACTTCCATCATCGCCTGGTGGATCACGTGGGCGATAAACAGATTCTTGTAGCCGGTCATGCCGGAAAAATCTGCCGCCTTGGGATTAAAAGCATCGGTCATGCCCAGCGCCGGCAAATATTTTTCGTGGTCCAGGTAGTAGCGGGCGGCCACTTTAAACTTGGGCAGGTATACTTCGGTCTTTTTGGGTGCGGCTTGCGCTAACAAAGTTTGCAGCACGCCGTCTGCCAGACATTTTTGCAGGGCGCCGGGCTGATCCTGCGGCAGCAGGATTACCAGGGACAGATCCCCGCCTGTGTAGGGCAGTTCCAGCAGGGTGCCGTTGGCATTAGCCGCCACGTTAAAAACTCCGTCCTGGCTCATCATGTCTACCGTCACTTTTTTATCGGCGCTTACCTTGAACGTATCTTTGGCCGTGGCCCGGGGTTCAAAGGGCAGGGCCCACAGTCCTTTAAAGTAGATGGCGTTGGTCAGTACCAACCGGGTATTGGGCGACAAATCATTATCCTGAAGCAGTTCTTTAATCTCTTTATCCGTCTTGTCTTCCACCCAGTGGTTAATGGTCAGCCGGGCGGCTTCGGTAGCCCGGATAAAATCCACCTGGTTAAAGCTGCCTGTGTAAAATTTATCCAGCAGGCTGACGTAGTTCTTGTCCAGCGGATAGTTGTGCTGCAGCCACACGGCGTTGGCCAGATGCAGGGTATAGGGTTTATCTTTGGCCTCCAGCTCCGCAAGCAGCGTAGAAAATTTGCTGTGGAAGGCTTCCCCGTTGGGGCCAAAATGCAGGGCCGCCGCCATTTGCCGCGCCGTATTTTCCCGGGCGCCGGCATAGGTCATGCTCAGGGCCGTGGACACGCTCAGCGGCGAATAGATAATGTTTTCCTGGGGATTAGCCTTGTGCAGCTGCTGCAGCATCTCGAAGGCAAACTGATTATTAGCTGCAGCCAGCTCCGGGACTGGACCTGGGTCCGGGACTGCGGACCCTGCCGCCACCGGTAACGCTTGTACCAGGATGGCGCCTGCCAGTACGGCGGCTCCTAAAATTTTACGTAAAGTGCTGCGCATAAGCTCACCTGCTTTCTTTCTCTCTCCAACTTACCGGTTCGGCCGGCTGTTTGAGCCGCTCGTCCGGTCAGGCAGACTTTACAAATTATTTAACCTGGCTTCTAAGGCCGGGTTTAAATAACCCACCATGATTAAATCCCGGTCCCGGTGCAAAAAGATTTGTGTAGGTTTAAAACCTGCCAGCGGGAATTCCCAGACGTAAATCTGCCGGCCCCGGAAATCTTTTTCCGGGTGCTCCGGTCCATACTTTCCGGTTAAATGCTTCCGGATGGTCTGGTACATCTCCTCGCTGTTTGCTTGTGCGGGAACCCGTACGTTAATACTGCTCAGGTAAAACTGGTTGTGCTTAAAATAACTGCTGATGGATTCCACCGGATAACCCGCCAGGACACTCTTGCCAAAAGTGAGACTTTGCTGGTTGTTAAGCGGGCTGCCCGTTTCTTTGGTCAGGGTGAATCCCCGCTTAGCCATGCCTTTTTTAAACTGTTCCGTGGTACTGCCCCAGGCAATGCCTTCATACCCTTTTAGGGCACCGGCAGCCTGCAGCGGGTCTCCGGGCGGCAACGGATTGATCAGGTTCTTGTAGTAACGTTCCACGGACAGGTTGCGGTAAATCAGCAGCAGCACCCGATCGCATAAATTAAGCTGCGTCTGTACTTCAAAAATCTGCCCTGCGGGCGTGGTTACCTGCCACACTTTGCCGGCGCCCGGACCCCAGGGTTTTTCGTCCCGGCTGTTGCGCAGCGGCGGATAACCCAGTTCCGGCGTATCGCCGTACTGCTTAATCAATTGGCTTTGTATCTGGGCATACAGTTTTTCGATAGGAGCAGTTTTGCCGTCCACGGTAATCCTGGCCTGATAAAAGAAACTGTAACCGGTCTTGTAATCTTCGCGGAAATTGCAGGACAGTTTCGCCGGATACCCGGCAAAAGTCACGTTGTAGTTTAGGGAGGACGAAGCGTAAAATCCTTTGGGAAGTTTTTCCCAGTTTTTAGCTTGGGCCAAATTTCCAACTGCGGTCCGGGTAATTCCCCAGGGGATGCCGTAAATTTTTTTCGCCGGCAGGATCTCCGGTAGTGCGTCAGCTTTTTCCGTAGGCGTCACTGCTGGCAGTGCGGCCGCTTTTTCCGTAGGCGTCACTGCTGGCAATGCGTCAGCTTTTTTTATGGCTGCCAGCACCGCTGCATCCCGGGACCCGGCCGCCAGTTTATGCAGTTTGACTCCGTCTAAAAGCGTACATCTCTGGTCAGAGGCGTCGTAATCTGTGATCTCGTAAATCCGGCACAAGTCGTCGGCCGCCTGAAAGTGATAAGTAAAAACGGTGTATTTAATGTCCTTGTAATCCAGCGGATACTGTTTAAGGTTAAAAGCCGCCAGTTCCTGTTTACGCTGGGCCAGCGCCTGGTCATTCCAAACCAGTTTGGCGGTAACTTCGGCCCGGTTAAAAGGTTGCTCCGGCCAGATGGTCAACGTAGTTTTGTCAATGTACAAAGTTCCTTCGGGCAGGACGGCTGCCTGGCGCCACTGGGGCGCAGGTACTTTTAAGGACGCTGTGGCCACTGCGGTGGGGAACGGCCTTTCCTTAGCCACCAGCTGGATTTTTTCCAGGGCGTTGGCTTCCGGGGAATCCGGTGTCACCTTGTAAAAAGTAGCTTTGTAATCACGATAACGGTTCAGGACCCGGTCCTGCTGTCCGAAACGATGCATCTCCAGCCGCGCACGCTGCCATCCGGCGGCATCCTTAAACATTTCCTGGTGATAGAGTATTTTGTGGACACCCCGGGAAAGATACGGCTCATCCATGGTCCATAAGATCCAGACCGAAATTTTCTTTTGGTCCCGGCTCACGGAATCCCGGTCAAAATAAGCAGTGCAGGGACCATACAAAGTCCCTTCCTGACGCTGCAGGTAGGTCCAGTTTACCGCCTGGCTGACCGCCGCCCCCATAAAACACAGGAGACAGGTGCAGATCACGGTTAGTTTCCTGAACATACTCGCGTCACTTCCCTTCCCTAAACCACTTTTGTTTGTACTTGCCTACCTCTATTTATAGCAAAATTTTAAAAAAACAACCTACCCGAATCGGGTAGGTTGGTAAAAATATTCGCCGTTATTGCCAAAAAAATACAACGGTAAAGCTTTTTTTATCGTGATGGGAAACAAAATGCCTTGAATAATAGCCTTGTTTAAAAAACTAATATTTTATATAATGATTACAGGATAGTTCGGAGAGGAGTTGAGATGCCAACCATATCAATGTTTTACGGCATTATTATCAATATGTATAATAATGGCGAACACAATCCGCCTCATTTTCATGCAACTTATCAAGATTATAAAGCTACTTTTGATTTTGACGGAAAGTTGTTAAAAGGATCCATGCCACAAAATAAAATTAAACTTATTGTGGCCTGGGCTGAGTTGCATAAGGATGAGCTGATTGCCAATTGGGATTTAGCAACCAAAAAGCAAGCTCTTTATAAAATTGAGCCACTACGATAAAGTTTTGGAGAAAGGAGCAAGCCGCATGAAAAAAGTTTATGATGACAAGCTTAAAGATTATGTTTGCATAGCTGACGAGGAATTACTGACCGTAACAGACGTTAAAGCCAGCGGTAATTTTAGTTTGCTGCTTACTTTTTCTAACGGTGAAAAGCGTTTATATGATGCCAAGCCGCTGCTCAAAGAAAAACTTTATCAAGATTTGCGTAATCCTAATTTGTTTTTGCAAGCCAAAGCACTTTACGGTACTGTAGTCTGGAACGACAATCTGGATATTGCTCCGGAATATCTTTATGAGCAAAGCATTCCCACCTGAATACGTGCCAGATTAATTTAATCTCTGCCAATCAAAATGCCGGCCAGTTTTAAAAACTGACCGGCATTTTTGTGATAGCATCAAGAATCCTATTCAATAAAATAACTATTTTTTACCCTGTTCAAACAACCATTCCCGTACCGCCGCAATCTGGTACGCGTGGTCAAAAGAATACATATGCTCGTTGTTATCCTTAACCCCCGCCGGCAAAACCGAGCCTTTGGTAAACGTGGCAAAATTAATTTTGTTGCCCTTGGCAATTTCCTGACGGGCAGCCCGGGATAAGGCGGTGTAACTCTTTTTCGCATCCCAGGTAGCCGTACTCACTTTTACGCCCTGCGCCTGTAAAACCGGCAGCAGCTCCCGTTGTCCTCCGGAAGCTTTTTCATCGCCGCCGGCGGCAATGTAGAAAAATTTCTGCGTAGCCAGCGGTTGTAAATCTTTAATGTCCCACTGACCCGAAACCAAAAGCTCCGCGGCGAATAAATCCGGGTGCCGGGCAGCCAGGTACATGGTAATCATGCAGCCCATGGATTGCCCCGTACTGTACAGCCGTTTTGGATCCGCGCCGTATTTTTTAGCGACAACTTGCACCAGACGCGCCGTAGCTTCTACGTCGTCTGTAACTTTAAACCCGTTGTGGTCGTCAATGACCACGCCCTGGTACTGAGGCACCAGGATAAGACAGGGATGTTTGGCCTGAAACGACCTGGTGGCCCATACCGCCGGGCTGTAGCCCTGTTTTAAGGGCCGGAGTAAATCCGTACCCACGGTGCTGGCATCGCCAATGAACATTAGCAGCGGTACTTTTTGATCCGGCTTAGAATCGGCCGGGACAAATAAATTGTACGCCAGCGTTTTGCCGCTGACCGGATCAAGATAGCTTTCCTGTTTAAACTGCGGCACGGTTTCTGCCAGCAGCGCCTGCAGTTTTTTGTCGCCACTCTTATCAATCACGCCCCGGGCGGGACCGCCCTGGCCAAAAGCAATAAAATTCCCTTGAGGCTGCGCCGGATTAGGCGCCGGCGTAGAAATTACCGGCGACGAATTTGGAACAGCGGCAGTTTTTTCCGCCGCCACCACATTCGCACTTCCCAACAGTTGCGCCATCATTACCGCCGCCAAAGCTATTTTTGTAAATTTATACATACTCACGCCCCCTATCCTTTGGCGTCAGTATAACATATTTGCCGTAGCCGATGTAAACACAATCGAACCGGAGTAATTTTGTGAACCGCCAACAAGTTTGCTAAACTACGGAGGCGCGGAAACTTTTGCGGAGGATGTTGCGAAGTGTCTGGCGTGCGGCATGAATGATCATGTGGTGAAGCAATTTTCTATTTGTTTAGACTGAAATATATTGGTATTGCCTTCGTATCTTGCCCTACCGGGATACTTTTGTGAACCGTATGCAAGATGTGAATAGTGGATGTGGCGTGGCAATAACAATCGGCAGTGGCTGCAAGCGAGACGCGCATCGGAAGAATGCGTAGTTTTAGTAGGCTGGCGAAGCGTTGCGGAGCACCCAGTTTTGCGCAGCAAAACCTGTGCGGAGCAGCTGAGCCGGCCACTAAAACAGCATTCTGGAGTATTGCGCGTAGAGCTTGCAGCCACTGCCATTCCCGTACCCCCGCCAAAGCTATTTTTGTAAATTTATACATACTCATGCCGCCATGTAAGAACTAAGCGCGACAAAATAGAAGCCGCCGTTAGTACAATTGCCGTTTACATCTTTTTAGCATATAATAGTCTTGGCAGTAATTTTGCTAATTTTTAGATTTTATTTTCTTTTCTGCAACAAGCAAGAAAGTGGTAGTGACATGCAAACATCTACATCCGGCGCGCAAAATTATAAATTCTGGCTGCGGCTCCTTATGGCAGCTTGCCTCTGCGTGTGCTTTTGGGGCGCACAGCCGGCTGCGGCTGCTCCCGTCACCATCAGGACCGGCTATTATTATGACATGGATTACATGCACAAGGATGCCGGTGTCTATAAAGGCTACAACATTGATTACCTGTACGCCGTGGCTAACTATGCCAACTGGCAGTATCAGTTTGTAGATTATCAGGGTTTTAACGAAGCTTATATCGCCTTGCAAAAAGGCGAGATTGATATTTTGCCGGCCCTGTTCCCTTCGCCGGAGCGGGAACAGCAGATTTTGTTCAGCAATGACAACATGGGCCGGGTCTTTGTGACCCTGGTGGTGCCTGAAGACGATACCAGCCACGGTTATAACGATTATGCTTCGTTTAAAAATATGCGGGTAGGCGTACTGACAGGTTCCCTGGACGCCAAAGCTTTTATGGACTGGAGCGCCGACCATGACCTGACCCCCAGTGTGGTGAACCTGGACAACGAAGAAGCCATGTTCAGCGCCTTGGAAAAAGGTACGGTGGATGCCCTGGCCATCACGTATCTGGGCAACAGCAGCAAATACCGGATCGTAGCGGAGTTTAATCCCATGCCCTTGTATTTTGGGATAAGCAGGAACCGTCCGGATTTAAAAAAATCTTTGGACCAGGCCCTGGAATCCCTGTATTTTGATAATGCCGGGTTCAAGTCCAGCCTGAATGAAAAATATTTTTCTATGAACAAGGAACAGCTACCTGTTTTTTCTAAAGCCGAGCAGGAATTTTTACAAAAAAAGCTGCCGGTCCGGGTAGTGTTGCAACTGGATAACGCACCCTTCTGTTTTAAAGGTGAGGACGGCAAACCCATCGGCGTTATCCCGGATATGTTCCAAAAGCTGGCGCAAATTTCGGGACTGAACTTTGAATATCTGACAGCGCCGGCCATGATGGACGCCATCCAGCTGGTGGAAGACGGGAAGGCCGATATCGTAGGCAAGCTGACCATGGATTCTGTCCTGGCCATGAGCCACCATTTACGGATGACCAGACCTTACATGGAGGTAGGCCTGACCCAGGTCACTTTAAAGAACGGCGGTCCCATCCGGACCGTTGGCGTGCCGGTACCTCTGCGTTCCCTGTTTGGAGATATCATCACCGGCGCCCACGGCCAACCGGCTCGCGTAGTGCTCATGTCCAATAGCAACAAAGCCTTTGACGCTTTAAAAGCCGGCAAGATTGATGCCGCCTATCTTAATTCGGCCAGCACCAACTATCTGCTCAACTCCAGCCGGGCTACGGAATATAATTTTTCCGCGCTGCCCGCCCATAACTATAGTCTCGTGGCCGGTATCGGTCTGAACAGCGATCCCCTCCTGTTCGGGATCATGAACAAATGTCTGCGGTACGTAAACCGTGCTGCCATGGATGAGGCGGCGGTCAAGTATTCCCTGGCTAACGAAAACGCTTTCAGCCATTTCGTAAATACCTTGCCCCCGTTTGCCCTGCTAATAATTTCCATTTTACTTCTGTGCATGGTTATAGGATTAATCTTCATGGTACACAAAATTATCCTGCAGGGACAGGCGGAACGCGCCCTGGCTGCCGAAAAAATCCGGCTGGACGCTGTGGCGAAAAACGCCGAGGAGAAAAACCAGTTCTTTGCCAACATCAGCCACGACCTGCGCACGCCTTTAAACGCCATCATCGGTTTTTCGGGGCTGGCCCAAAACAGCAGCCGGTGGGAAGAAGTCCAGTCGTATCTGCAAAAAATTAATAGTTCCGGCAAATTAATGCTGGAGCTGGTGAATGACACGCTAACCATGTCCAAGCTGCGCAGCGGCAAACTGGAATTAAAACTGGAACCGGTGGCTGCAGACCCGCAGGCATTTTTTGCCGCGCTCTTTGACGTAATAAGGGAACAGACCGCTAAGAAAAATATTACTTTTACCGTAAACTGCTTGCCTCACTTGCAGCGCAACGTCCTGGTGGATAAGCTGAACCTGCAAAAGATTTTGCTGAACCTGCTCACCAATGCGGTAAAATATACACCCGCCGGCGGCCATATTAATGTCCGGCTCTGGAACGAGACGGGTACAGACGGCGGCATCGACAGCCTGGTCTCCGTACAGGATGACGGAATCGGTATTGCACCGGAGTTTCAAGAGCGGGTCTTTGAACCTTTTAGCCAGGAAAAACGGCGGGGCTACGAAAACTTTGGTACCGGCCTGGGATTGGCCATCGTCAAGCAGCTGGTCACCCTGATGGGCGGTTCCATTAAACTGGACAGCGTACCGGGACAGGGCAGCACCTTTACCGTACGGTTAAGGCTGCAGACCGTGGACGAGGGTGCTGATGCAGCAGCCACTGCCACAAATACGGCTGCTGCCGCTACAAATATGGCTGCGAGTACGGCTGCCACCACGATCATTGCCGATCCGGCGGCTGCTCAGGCTAAAAAGGCTGTAGATTTTGCCAAGCTGGCCGGGCACAAAGTTTTGTTGTGCGAAGATAATCAGCTGAACCAGGAAATTACGGCAGCTTTACTAAAATCTAAGGGTTTGACAGCGGTAACGGCTAACGACGGCCAGGAAGGCGTGGCCACTTTTGCCGCCAGCGCGCCGGGAACTTTTGCCGCCGTGCTGATGGATCTGCGCATGCCGGTCTTGAACGGCTACGAGGCTACGCACCAAATCCGCGCCTTATCCAGGCCGGATGCACAAACTATTCCTATCATCGCGCTGACCGCTGAAACTTTTACGGAAGATATTCAAAAGTGTCTGGATGCGGGTATGAATGGGCATGTGCCTAAACCGCTGGTGCCGGATGTGTTATTTGCGACGCTGGCAAAATATATAGAATAAGTGGTGCCCAACCAGTAGGTCTTTGTTTTGTAATTGGTATGTAGTGCCCAACCAGTAGGTCTTTGTTTTGTAATTGGTATGTAGTGCCCAACCAGTAGGTCTTTGTTTTCGCACAACTGTTGCGACATGTTTGTTCTTTATAACTATTAGCCGCCGGGGCGTTACCCGGCTTCGTCTAGTCGCAACACGGCGCGCACAAAGGCCTACTGGTCTGGGCAAGATACGAATAGCAATAAAAACTGCCTTACCGATTCTTTACCGGTAAGGCAGTTTTTATTTCATGCCAGACCAAGATGCTTTTGTGTGGTCGTATACAATATGTGAATAGTAACTGTATCGCAGCAACAATAATTGCAGTGGCGGCAGGCGATACGCGCATGGGAAGAGTGCGTGTTTTTCGTAGGTTGGGGAAGGGTGGCGAGAATGAAGGCCCGGACGCAGACCGGGAACAGCATTCGAGCAGCTGAGCCAACCACTAAAACAGCATTCTGGAGTACTGAGCGTAGAGCTTGCAACCACTGCAATTCTGTAACTGTTTTCAATTTATCATATGTAGTTATTTCGTAAAAAAGCGCATCAGCAAACTCAGAACCACGCTGACCACGATACAGCTGGCCAGAGGGAAATAAAAAGTCGTGTTGCCGCTCTCGCTGGTCCACTTAAAATCTCCGGGCAGATGTCCCAGATCCAGGATGCCCCGGCCAAAGTGCATAATCAGGCCCAGGACCACCAGCACGATGCCTATCAGGATCAAAGTTTTCCCCATATCCTCAAACACGCTGCCACCTCCCCGTTCCCTTTTTTTATTTTAGCATATTTGGAACAGAGATGCTACTTGGCAAAAGTGCAACGAATTTTGGTAATACTTACTTGGTAGCGATGGTGCCCAACTTTTTAGCTGTGCCGGCGGCGACCATGGCTTCCAGACCGGCTTGAACATTAGCAGCCGTACCCGCCTCGTTGTATAAACCACTGACCTGTATGGCCGTATCAAAAGCATACAAATTACCATTAACTTCAATCAGGTTGGCTTTCCATCCGCCCCATCCTGTTGCATCCGTATTGGCAAAATAATATTCCCCGCCCTGATTCGTATGCCAATAATAGTTTCCTGTTAAGCCAGCATCACTTAAAATTGAAGTGTCTACAGCAAGATTGCCAACTTTCTTATTAAGGTTGTCAATAAGCTCACCGCCACTAATATATATTTTTCCCTTATCCGTTAAATATTTATTCGTTGCATTGATGGCTGCGATGAGCGTGCTATCCGTGTAATACGTATCCCCGCCGCCCAGATACCACTCCACCGGATGACCGTGATATTCGCCGCGGCCGGCGGTGGTCAGAGTATAAAAATCGTCCGTGATGCCCTCGTAGGTTTTGCTGCCGCCCTTAAGCTGAGCCACGATAAAAGTACCCGTGTCCGGCACCGGCCAGGCCGCCAGATACTTGCCCACAAAACCATCTGTGGTAGCGGGATCGTTACCGGTGATGGCGGTGGGATATTGCCCTTTTTGAGCATAATAAACCGTGGCCGCACTGTCGATGGTCCGCAGGTCGGCTACAATTTTAGCGCCTTTGGCGCTGGCCTGGGCATCTAAAAACCTGGGAATGGCGATGCCCGCCAAAATCCCCAGGATGGCGATAACCACAACTAATTCGATAAGTGTAAATCCTTTAGCCGCTGCATGTTGGGAAAACGCATACCTGGACATGTCGCAAACTCTCACTCCTCTACCATATTTTTTACTTACTGTGCGCTTTTTCTATTCCGTTTTCTTCTCTATTTTTTATTATAAAGATTTAGATGACAATTTTCAAATTGCGCTTACCAATTCAAACTAAAGTATGAGCTAACAGGCAGCCGTTACTTAGCTTTCGTAGCCGGCAGCTGGGAATCAATCACCGTAGCCATCTGCTTATCAATCTTTCCCAACACTTTCAGAGCCACGGACTTGTTACCAATCAGGCCGATGACGGTGCTGTCGGAACCTTTTTCCGTGAACTTGCCGTTATACAAATATTTGTTGTTGGCCAGGTCGATAATCTTAAACGGTACTACCGCTGTGATATCTTTGCCGATGGTGAAAAAAGTCACCTTGTCCCGGGCCACGAACGGCTGCACTTCCACGTATAAACAGTAATCCACATCGTCGCCCTTAAAGGCATCCACAATATCACTGCGCTCTGCCGTGGACAGATCCGTCATACCCATCTTTTGCAGCTTGGCCAGATAGGGGGCCCCATCCACCCGGGTATATTTGGTAGCCGGCAACGCCAGCGCCAGATCGCCCAGCACTTTCTGGTCTACTTCGTTGTCATAGGTTGTCTTGGCGTTGTTGATGTACAAAACCGCCACCTTGGGCAGCCCGGCCGCCGATGCGGTCAGACTAAATAAGGCCAGACAGACTAACGTTAACGCAGTTAATAATACGGAACTCTTTTTCATCATGAACACTCCCCCTTTGCAAAAATTCTTGCTTCGCCCCTGCAGCTTAGGAATTTATTTCTCCAAACTTTTACCGGCAACAGCTTACCAAAGTTTTACCCGGTCCTCCGGCGCCACGTACATCTTATCGCCCGGTTTTACCGGATAGGCTTCATAGAATCCGTCCGTGGAACCCAGCACGCCAATGACCCGCACATAGGGCAGGGCGTGCACATCGGACAACTCATCCTGCAAGTATCTGTCCGAAGCCTTGCTTCTCCAGATGATAGCAAAATTCTTATAGGCCCGGCGCAGAGCTTCCGGATTGTGGCCGATAATCTGGGTGATGGTATTCATCCCGCCCAGGTCCGCCGTATTTTCCGTCAGGGACTGCTGCCCGTTCACACGGGTTCCATCCGGCAGCAGGAAGCGGCTATAGTAAGCACTAATCCTTTCCTGACGTTTACTAAAGGCTTCGTAATCCGCAGGCTGCCACCAGTTGCGCATACGTCCCAGATAATCAAACTTGGAACCGGTATTATCAAAGCAGTGGGTAATCTCGTGGCCGATAACCACGCCCACGCCGCCCAGGTTCGTTTCCCGGTCCGCCTTGGGATCAAAGAACGGTTTTTGCAGGATGGCCGCCGAGAAATTGATGCTGTTATCCGTCGGAGTATAGAAAGCGTTAATCGTCTGTGGCAGGACCTCATCCCAATAATCCTTGCGTACCGGCGTACCGATCCGCTGCCTATCCCAGGTATTAATCAGGGCTACCATGTCCAGCGTGTTATTAATCAAAACGCCGCCTTCCTTAGGCGACTTAACTTGTAATTGGTCCAGATAATCCGGCCAGGCTTCCGGATAACCCACGTTAATATCCATGTTATCCAGTTTCTTGATGGCCATGGCTTTGGTGGCCGGGGTCAGCCAGTCTAACTGTTGCAGTTCGTTACGGTAGTGCTGCAGCACCAGCTGCACATAACCGGTAACTTCTTTCTTACTGGCGTCGCTAAAATAAGTTTTCCCATACAAGCGGCCGTAAATCGGGGCTAAAAGCCCTTCGGTTAAATCCAAATCCATTTTCTTCTGAGTAGGCGCTTTCTCTGAGCCTTCGCTTACTTTGCCAAATTCGATGGCCAGTTTCTGATACTGGCGCCCTAATAAAGCACTGTGGGAATCCAGCAGAGAATAGATGGAATATTCCTTTAAGGTGGGCAGCAGCGCGGGCGTATTTAGTTCGTTAAACCGGGCCATCTGCGCAGGGTCCTGAATCAGCCAGCTGTGGATTCCGTCCTTGGGGCCGATGCCGCCGGCATTCAGCATAGCTTCCACGTTAAGATGGCTGTATAATTTTTGCAGCCCGGCCAGATCCAGGGTTCGGAACCGCTTGGTAGGGTCTGATCTCTCAGCGACGGTCAGGGAATGCAGACCTAAATCTTTTTGCAGGTTAAAAATATCGTTGGCCGTTTTGGCCGCAGCTTTCTCATCCCGGCCGTACAAATGCAGCACGTCCCGGATATGATCCCGGTACTTGGCAAAATACTCGTCGTTACTCTTGCTTTCCAATTGTTCCCGTGGCAGCCCCGCCGGTCCTTCCAAGGTGGCAACGTACTTATCGTTGTTCTCCAGGTCGTTAAAACCGCCGTAAGGACCTACCATGCCGGGAATACCACCGTGCTGTTTAAACAGTGTCGCTATCTTTTCCGCATATTCCTGATTACTCTGGATGCCTTCGATGCTTTCCAGGATGGGCTTTAAATTACCCAGCCCCGCCTGTTCCCGGCTCTTTTGATCTTTAATGCAGGCATAGAGGTTGGCAATATTTTTCTCGTCCCTGGTAGCCGTACCCGCAGCCGCATGTTTGACCGCCAGTTTGGTCAGCTCCTCCAGTTGCTTATCTTTTCTGTCCCCGGCTTCCTTAAAGCTGGAAACACTACCGCTATCAGCAGGAATCTTGGTGGTCTTTTGCCAGCCAGCGTTCACATACAGGTAGAAGTCCTGTTGGGGCGCCGTAGGTTTGCCATCTCCCTTATAGGGAACCTGCACCGTAAAATCCGGGGCCTTGGCAAAACTGGTGGACACGGATAGTAGCAGCGTTAAGGTTAAAGCTGCCGTCAGTGTCTGAGAATGTTTGAACATAAATATCGCCGCCTCTCGAAATTTCTGTATATATTATACCATAATAATCCGTACAAAAGCAGTATATCTCATCAGATACGCTGCTTGCAGGTTATAAGATATCGCTATGACTACCGGTTCTAACCAAGGTAAGTACTAAAACTTCATTTTCAACTTTGTAGATTAACAACCAATCTGGTTTAACATGACATTCCCGATGTCCCGTCCAATTACCCCCTAATGCATGGTCACGATACTTGGATGGCAGGTTTATTCCCGCCTGTAAAAGATTGATCACATTATGAAGTTCCTGCATAGCGTAGCCGCGTTTCAAAATCTTTTTCAGGTCTTTATTAAACCTGGAAGTGAGCGCTAATTTATAAATCACTTTTTAGACTCGGCCACCATTTGTTGTTTTACCTCGGCGACAATCTCGTCAAAATTATTATAGTATTTTGTATCCGGCCGCCGGGTCAATTCGTCAGCTTCGCGCAGAGCGGCTAAAGTCTCCGCGTTACCGACATAACCAATCTCAAAAGGAATCTTACCTTCCCGCAAGGATTGACGTAAAAAAATCTGGATGGCGGTGGAGAGATTCATCCCAAAATTATTAAACATTTCTTCAGCATTCTTTTTTAATTGTTTATCCATGCGGATGGTAATATTTGTAGTTGAAGATAAAGTATCAGACATAACAATCACTCCTTTCTTTGTTTATATTATACTTAAATCTAAGTGCATTGTAAAGATAATGCACATTAAATATTACTTTATGCACGTGAAAAATTATTTTTCCCGTCTTATCATGATTAAAAGTTTTTATACTCTTAAATTTCATAGTTACTTGCTTTTTCCCAGCGTCTGTTTATACTTATAAGTAAAGGAAGGTTTACATCATGTACACACCGAAGCTGGAAAAAGATATCCGCTGCCCGCTGGAATACGGGCTGGAAGTTTTTGGCGGCAAATGGAAATCCCGTATCATCTGCGTGCTGGGTCAGCAGCAGGTGCTCCGCTATAGCGCCCTCAAAAAAGAGATGGTCAATATTACGGACGCAGTGCTGGCTGCCGCTTTAAAAGAATTAATTGCCGATGGCATCGTGGCGCGCAAACAGTATCCGGAGATTCCACCCAAAGTGGAGTATTCCCTGTCCGAAAAAGGCAAATCCGTGCTGCCCATCCTGATTGGCATCTGCCACTGGGCCGGCCTGACCGAGAAAGAAAACTGCGCCCGGGACATTAAGCTGTGCGAGAAGTGCGATTACAATCAGTGACGGTTCCAAATTGGCGTAAACTAATTTGGGGGACGCTCTTAAATTTATTGCAGCCCGCCAAGCCTATACTATGAAAATTCATAGTGACTTTTAAATTTCTTAATATCTTGTTTCTCAAAATTAATGGTTCTATAATATAGTTAATTAAGAAAGCGAGGAGATTCCTATGAAAAAAGATCTGGAAAAATTTGTTGTGGAAAAGACGCACGATTTATTAAAGGCCCCTTCTGCCTGCCCTGAAGTTAAAGCAGCAGCTAATGCGTGGCTGAAAGCTGACGGCACCAAGGACGAAGCTGCCGAAACCAGGAAATACCTTAAAGAAGTCGAAGAAGACATCCTGCCCATTGACGGCCTGATTGGTTTTGCCGGTTCCCCGGAAGGAATCAAACTTTTTGGCGCTGAAACTGCCAAGAAAACTCTGGCCGCTGCCAAGGAGCACAAAGCCAAGGGCGGCAAATATTGCATCTGCCCGGCCTGCACCGCCTGCGCAGCCATCCTGAGCAAAAAAGCCGAGCTGCTGAAATAAAAGATGGGGCGCTAAGCTACCCGGGCTTTATGAAAAATGATTCCCCTCTTTGTATAAGTTAACAGCATAAGTAAGAGCAGACGTTTTTACGACGTCTGTTCTTTTTTTATGTTATAATAACTAGTAATGTAACCATATTGTGAAGGGAGCTGGCTGTTATGAAAACTGCGCACCAGAAAAGATTGGACTTTCGTGCCCGTCTAAAATCCAAAAAGATTATGATTGTTCCGGGTATTTACGATGCCCTGTCGGCCAAGATCGCCCAGGAAGCCGGCATCCCCTGTCTCGCCATGGGCGGTTATGCTATTGAAGCTTCCCGTCTGGCGCAGCCCGATGTGGGACTTTTGTCCCTGTCCGAGATGACCACGGCCCTGAAACAAATCTGCGATGCCGTAGACATCCCCGTCATTGGCGACGGCGATACCGGTTACGGCAATGCCTTAAACGCCATCCGCACCGAGCAGGAGTTTGAAGCTGCCGGCGCCGCCTGCGTCTTTTTGGAAGACCAGGTCTGGCCCAAACGCTGCGGCCACATGGACGGCAAACAAGTTATCACTGCGGAAGAGCATGCGCAAAAACTGCGTGCGGCCGTAGATGCCCGCGTGGATAAAGAAATGATGATCATGGCGCGCACCGACACCAGAGCCATCAACGGACTGGACGACGCCATTGAACGCGGCAAGCGTTACGCTGACGCCGGCGCCGAAATTTTATTTATCGAAGCGCTGCGGGACCGGGCCGAGATTGAAAAAGCCGCCCGTGCTTTTGAAGGCACCGGCATCTACCTGACCAGCAACATGATTGAGGGCGGCAAGACGCCGCTTATCCCTGCCAGCGAGCTGGAACAGATGGGTTACAGCGTGGTCTTCTGGGCCTGCAGTTCCCTGTACCTGGTCAGCAAAACTTTGCACGACGCTTTCACCGTTCTCAATACCACCGGAACCACAGCTTCCATTGCGGATAAAATGATTGACTTCCCCCGATTCAACCATTTCATCGGGCTGGACACTTACAAAAAACTGGAGCGGGAATACAAAGTTGACCGTGACGATTGAAAACGCAGCGGTGGAAAAAGTATTGCCCTGTAAAATTTGCTAAACATAAAAGAGACTGTTGCCTACGGATTTTTCGTAAGCAGCAGTCTCTTTGATATTTGCGGTTAATTTTATTAATTTATGAATGCGGACATCTTTTCAGGCATCACTGTATCTTGCCCAGACCGGGATGCCTTTGTGAACCGTATGCTGAGCCGCGACAAAGCTGTCATGCCGTGCTTGCACGGCGACGGCGGCTAAAAGTTTCATCTAGCCCAACATGGCGAAGCGACGGTGGAAACAAAAGCATCCCGGTTGGGCACCACTTACTAACGGCGCCTAAAAAGACGCCACATCCGTTATCCCAAATACTTATGCATCGCCCCATACAACAACTTCACATCCACCGGCTTCTGCAAATAATCATCCATCCCCGCGTCATAGCACGCCTGCACATCCTGCTCGTATGCATTCGCCGTCATGGCCACGATAGGAATCTTGGCCGCATCCGCCCGGGGCAGCGCCCTGATCTTTTGTGTCGCCGCCAGGCCGTCCAGCACCGGCATGCGCACATCCATCAGGATCAAGTCATAATAACCGGGGTTGGCCGCGACAAACATGTCCAGCCCAATCTGTCCGTCGGCAGCACTCTCCACCACCAGGCCCTGCCGTTGCAAAAGTCTGGTCGTAATCTCCACATTCAGCGGCTGGTCTTCGCACAGCAGAATCCGTTTGCCCGTCAAAGCCGCACTGGTCACCGCCTTCTCCACCTGGTGCCGGCTAAGCTCGGCCAGGGTGGCCGCATCCACTAAAGCCAGCGGCAGTTGCACCGTAAAAGTAGACCCGCGGCCCTGCTCACTGGTAGCGCCGATGGTGCCGCCCATCATGCTCACCAGGTTCTTGGTGATAGCCATGCCCAGTCCCGTACCCTGGTACTGCGACCCGGCGGCCCTGGTTTCCTGGGTAAAAGTCTGGAACAATCCGTGCTGCAAAAATTCCCGGCTCATGCCGATGCCCGTATCCCGGACCTGGGCTTCGATTTTTATCACTTTGTCGTCCCGTTCCGTTACCCGGGTCACAAAATCAATTTTCCCGCCGGCCGGCGTAAACTTGATCGCGTTACTGAGCAGGTTAAAGAAAATTTGCTGCAGCCGCACCTTATCCGCCCGTACGCTAGCATCAGCCAGTTCCTGGTCCAGCTGGAAATTAAAGTGCAATTGTTTTTCCTTAAACTGCACCTGCAGCATCTCCGTCAGGTTCTGCAAAAAGGTTCCGTACTGCAACGGCTCCGGATGCAGTTCAATCTTGCCCGCTTCAATCTTGCTCATATCCAGGGTATCATTAATCAGGCTCAGCAGATAATGCCCTGCGGCGTCAATCTTGTCAAAGGTGGCCCGTACTTCCGGACTCGCCTCCTGGTCCTTGGACAGCTCCGTCAAACCCAGGATGCCGTTCATCGGCGTGCGCATATCGTGGCTCATCCGGGACAGGAACGTACTTTTGGCAGCATTGGCCTCATCCGCCTGTTTAATCGCCGCCGCCAGTTTTTTATTCTGGCTGGCAATGATGGACGCCTGCCGTTCAATTTCTTCCGTCTGTTTTAATTTCTGCTCGGTGGCCAGTCTCTCTTTCACGTTCACCGAAATATTTTCCTGCACGTTGCTGACCGTACTGTACAACTCTTCCATTTCGTCGCCGGTAGTTACCTTGCGGCGTTCCTGCCACTCGCTGCTTTCCAGCCAATGTTCCGGCTGCACCCGGTTAAAATCTTCGGTCTGGGCAACGATAACGTCAATGGGCCGGATAAAGATCCGGTCCGCGTACCAGATAGCCAGGGCGCACATGAGCATGGTAATACCAAAGGCCATGGCCAGCATCTTGATGATGAAGATGCGCATGTCCTGTACGAACTGTTCCATGGCAATATCGGCGCCGGCATAAGCCACGGTCTTGCCTGCGGCATCCTTGACCGGCGTGTACACCGTCATCAGACGGCCATATTTATCGTTAGTAACAATGGGCTCCACTTCTTGCCCGGCCAGTAATTCATCCTTATATTTAAGGAACCCTTCGTCAAAAGGTTCCACCTCGCCCGGTTTGGTACCCGGCGTACCTTCAGTATCAATATCAAAGACCACGTGACAGCCGTCTTCCTGAATCTGATACACATACGCATAGGTTAAACCCTTGGTACTATCCAGAACATTCTTAATATGTTTTTTAGCCTCCAGATAGCCGGGCGCCGCGTCGCCCTGCCGCAGATAGGTATCCACCCTGGCAGGGTCCACGTTAAAGGCAATCTGTTTAGAAGCGCTGCGGCAGATATTTTCGTACTCGGCCACCAGTTTATCGCTGTAATAACTGGAACTGATGATGATGCTCGCGCCGCTGATGATGACCGAAGTGATAACCAGAAGCGTTACTACCTTGGTACTGATGCTGCGGCGGCGGTAGCCCTTACTTTTTTCCGCGGCCAGCAGCTGTTCATTTTTAGCATCGCCGGCATACAAATAGCTGAACGGCAGCTTGTCCGCCCAGGAAGCAGGTACCAGCTGCAGCAAAAAATAAACAATGATGACGGTGATATATTTATCCGGCACATCCAGCAGCAAATCCGCCAGCAGCTGCGCCAAAAAATCCGAAAAGCCCAAGGCCGACAAAGTATTCGCCAGCGGCGCCGAAACACCTTCGCCCAAACCGCCGCCGTACAGGTACCAGGTCATACAGGAACCGATACCTCCGCCGATAAGAGCAAAACAAATAGTCATCAGGGCACAGCCCCGCAAAGATTTAAAATAGCCGTGCGCGGAGAACTGCGCCGCTAAAAACGCTATGACCGCAGTCAGGATCCCGTAATACATGGATAACGGACTATTACTAAGAGAGTTCACCAGGTTGGTCAAAAATCCCACGAACATACCGGGCAAAGCTCCGCCCAGAGCCGCTACCAGAATGCTGCCCACGTTATCAATATACAATGGTAGTTTAAGCTGAAAAACCAGATTGGAGAGCAGTAAGTTCAAAAGCAATCCCACTAGGCACAACAAGCCTGTCCAGCGTGAAAACATCTGTTGCCGTTCCGTCCGGAGAGATTTAGTGTCCATCGCCAATCACTTCCCTTGGTTTAGAGGTAACTCTCTAGTTTACTTAGCTTAATTATAACATAAACTTATGAAAATTTTGTAAATTATTATAGCCCTGTACAAAAAAATCCCTGCGGAATTTTTCTGCAGGGATGCTACATACTTTTAGGTTCCTAATTTTATTCTTTAATTTTATTATTTCTCTGACTTATGCTCTGGCTTATGCGCCAGCTTGTAAATTTTCTTTGTAATTTTAGAGCTACAAATTCACCTGGTAACTTTCTTTTCCCGTTTTTCCGCGTACATGTGCGCGTCCGCCCGGGCCACAAATTCTTCCGTCTTTTTAAAGGCCGGGTCATAAGCCGCGTAGCCGATGCTCAGTTCCAGTTTATACGGCGTACCGTTCCTGGCCTTGCTGGCAGCCAGAGCCGATTTAATATCCGCGCACAGTTGCCTGATTCGTTCCTCCTGCTCCGCTTCACAAAGCAGGATAAATTCATCGCCGCCAAAACGGGAAATGAAACAGTCGTACGTACTGCCCACCTCCTGCAAAACTTTAGCCACCTGTTTCAGGGCCTTGTCCCCTTCTATGTGCCCATACTTATCGTTAATCTGTTTAAACTTATCAATATCCAGCACCAGCAGATAAAGCGGCTGCGCCGGATTGCAAAATTTCAGTTTGTCATGCAAGACCCGCTGAAACTCGTTGCGATTATTCAGCCGGGTCAGCGTATCCAGGGATACCTGCTGCTCCTGCAAATTGAGATAGAAAAATAATGCCGACAAGGTCAGCCCCACTTCGGTCAGGGTATAACCAGCCAGGAACTGCGACAGGATAATCCCGACGCTGGCCGGAATGGCAAAATAAGTCAGCGCCATTAATTTGCCGCGGACCTCATACAGATCCGTGGCCAGGGCTTTCATAAAAATACGACCGGTGATGATCAGGATGTAGCCGCAGTCAATCAGCACATGGACAAAATAATACGGTCCCCGCTGCCAGTGGTTTGCCGCATTCAAGCTAAAAACCCAGCCCGTCTGCACGGAGGCCAGGTCAATAAAAAGTACCAGGACAAGCGGCAGGGCAAGTAAAAACTTATGCCCCTGCGACTGCCTGGTCTCCGAATCCAGTTCCTGTTCCGCAAAAACATACCAGAAATAGGCACAGATACTACACAGTACATAATAAAGGCAGTTCACCAGCCAGTTTAAGTCCCGGGCGCCGGTAAAAGTAGCGCCATCCACAAAAATCCAGAACACATCCATCAGGCATAGCAAAACGCCGGTTGCCAAAAAACGCCGGAACAGCAACAGGTTATAATACAGGACCTGCGCATCCCGATACTTGGTCAACAGATAGCCCAAGAGCAAGATACAGATGATATTAATTTCCAGGTATAAATAGGGAGCTTCCATTGCCATCTCTTTTTCTGATATTAATAATTAATAATAGTAATAAATATTTCTTCGTTATTATGACAATTTTAACACAATACCTATTATTAAACAAGTTTCGCCCCCGCGGAAAGGAAAGAACTTTTATGTCGCCGTACAGGCGACCATTTTGTCTAAGCTTTGTGGTAAAATTTAAGTGTATTAGATGAAGGAAAAATTTTTCTGCACCAAGTTTTTACACATTTTTAGAGGGGGTTATGATTCTGAAATACGATGATTTTGTACACGCAGTTTTAGCTTATACCCAGCAAGTTTATACCGGTCCTGATCATCCCTGCCTGCCTGTGACCCTGCACCTGGCAGCCAGGGAAGCGGAACTTGGCCCCAGTTTTACCTGCAGGGTCCGCCGGTACATGGAAGCCCGGCGTCTGAGCCCGCCCGATGTTTATAACACCGTGGACATGGACAGACGCCTGTTCAGCAAGATCATGCACGACGAACATTACCAGCCCACCAAAGTCACGGCGCTCAAGATGGCCCTGGGGCTGCGGCTGAACCTGGAAGACACGCTGATACTTTTAAACAGCGCCGGTTACACCCTGTCCCACAGCATCCTGTTCGATGTGATCATGGAATACTGCATCCTCCACCAGCAATACGACGTCTACAACATCGGTGCCCTGCTCCACGATTTCAAAGTCAACGACGTCTGCTGGACGTAAAGCCGCACAACATTTCTATAAAAAAATTTTAGTTACCAGGCTTGAGTGCCACCCATGTGTCTAACCCAGATGTTAGAATAAATTTGTAATACAGTTGCTTTTGCAGTAGTAGTTAGTATTCATAGTTGTTACCTCTTTTCCGCAAAGTTCCCTGTCACTAGTCGAGGTGGCAGGGAATTTTGTTTTTCCCCACCGTTACACACAAAAGCGCCGCACCCGTTTGGATGCAGCGCTTGAAAATTAAACTTGATTAAAAACTTCGGACGGCTACTCCTCAATCGTAACCTTCGTCCCGTTCTTAATAACCGCCTTCAGCTTTTCCAAATCCGCGTTCACCATGCTCACACCGCCCTCGCTGGTCTTGGTACCCGCCAGCTTGGGGTCATGCAAACCGTGAATGCCGATACCGTCCCATTTACCCTGGCTCAGCGCCTTGGTATCCAGGCCGATATACCAGGGACCGTAAGCATTCTTGACGATACCTTTGCCGTCATGAAAATCTCTGGTCCAGGTACTGGAATTGGTAATCTCGTTTACCGCAAAGGTGCCCGTAGGCGTCTTCATGTCGCCCGTCTTTTCTTTCTGGCCGCCATTCTTGCCTACCGCCACCGGCCAAACTGCCACCGGCGTACCGTGATCCAACAAATACAACTTAAACTCGCCCTTTTTCACCAGCACGGAATAATCATGTGGTTCCGGCGTCTGCCGGATGTCGCCCGTAGGCGCGGGCGCTGCCGCTGTATCCTTAGCTCCTTTAGGCGCTGCCGCGGTACCGGTAATTTTTCCCGACGGCGGCAAACTGTCCACCTCCATCTTGGTAGATAAATATAGATACCCAAACGCACCCATGATACAGAGTACGAGGATGCCCAGTACCAGCAGCACCTTTTTCCTCAAAGCTGCCGTTCTCTGGCGCCGTTCCTCCTGCTCTTGTTTAAAGCGTTCGTATTTCCCCTCGTCCATCTTGCCGTATCCCCCTCAATTTATCTGAGGCTCACATTGGCCTTCAGCTTTAAGCCGCCCAGTTCCGGTGTCAGGTTAACCAGATGCAGCACGTCCAGCAAAGATTTCCCCAGCATCTTCTTCTGGCTCAGCTTGCTGGCAGCAAGCATCTCGTGACAATCGATGCTAACCACCCGGTCCGCATAGGTCGCCTTCACGCCGTTGTCCTTCATCTCCATCTTGTCAAAGGCCAGGTCCAGGATAGAATAAATCAGTTTGTCGCCTACGGTCTCGATGACCAGGGATGCAAAATCGTTATCGCTGATGTCAAAATCTTCCACTTTCAGGTTAGCCTTAGCCGCATCGCTGCCCACATAAAAGTCCAGCACCGACAGCACCAGTTTCAGAGTGCCGTACTTGCTGTGCTGCAGCAGCAGCGCCAGTTTATCCGGCGTCTCAAAGCCGATGTCCAGCAGCGTAAATTCGCTGCCCTGGAGCGCCTTGATAACCTGCGGTTTAATCTCGCTGTACGGAATAACCAGCTCGCCCTTGCTAAGCTTTTCCAGATTTTGGGCGCCTACCCACTGGCTGCCGTGTTCTTTCAGCGGCCCCAGGATATTCACGTTCAGATCTTCCAGTGTCTTGGTCAGCAAACCTTCTGCCGTATCCGCCTGTACCTTAATCTTGTTGAACAGCTCGTTCGCCTTGGCGTCCATGTCCTTGCGGTCCATGTTCTTTAAATCTTTCAGGCTGTCCTTCATATCTTTTAAATTAAATTTTTTGGATTCGTCGCCCAACGGTTTATCCTTGTCCGGATTATTCTTGAGCTCATCAATCTTGCTCATGCCTTCCTTGCGGGCTTTTTCAAAAATTTCCCTAAAGGCGGCCACGTTCTCCGGATGGCCGGCCTTAAGCCAGGCAGTGGCAGCTTTGCCCACGCCGTACGTGATGGAAACAGCCAGCGGCACCTGGATAGGTGCAAAAGGAATAATGGTCATCACGGTCTGGCCCACAAAGGTAGCGCCCAAACCGCCCAAAAGTCCGGCTACGGCACCTTCACCCAGGGTGATGCCCCGCAAATCTGCCAGACGGCTGATCATATAAATTTCGTTGGCGATGAGGGCCATGCTGCCTAAAAACGGCACGATAACAATCACGCCGGCACGAGCTGCCGCCCAGCGGCAAACCTTTTCGGACTCCCAGTCCAGATCAATATCTTTCAGGGCCTGTTCGTCTTTCACGCGGCCTTCCTGCTTAACTTCTTCCGCAGCGCCTTCTGCCTTGGCTTCGGTCTCAGCTTGAGCTGTGTCCGCCGTCTTGGCAGCCTCTTCCGCCGCCTGTTTAACACCTTCCGCAGCTGCTTCCGCCTTATTCTCTGCGTTTTGAGCCGCGTCTGCCGCAGCTTCCTGAGCTTTCTTCATTTCCTCGTCACTCATCATAATCACCTCATCTACATAAAATATTCTCTAAAAATTGGCGATAAGATACAGATAACCTAAGTTTATTATACAACATCCTCGCCAGATATGCTAAAATATTTAGTAAGAAAGTGGTGAATTTATGGACACATCTTATGTGGGGCGTTTTGCTCCCAGCCCCAGCGGGCGTATGCACCTGGGGAATTTATACGCCGGGCTCCTAGCCTGGGTGCGGGCCAAAAGTAAAGGCGGCCGGATTCTGCTGCGCATCGAGGACCTGGATCCTCTGCGCTGCCCCAAGTCTTTTGCCTACCAGATCATTGAAGATTTACAATGGCTGGGCCTGCCGTTTGACAACGATAATGCCATCGTCTGGCAGAGCGACCGCAACCGGATTTACGAGCAGTATGCGGAAAAACTCCGGGCCGCCGGCTTAACCTATCCCTGTTTTTGCAGCCGGGCGGAAATTCACGCCGCCCAGGCGCCCCATGCCAGTGACGGCCGGGCCATCTATCCAGGCACTTGCCGGCATTTAACCCCGGACCAGGTAGCACACAAACTTTTAGAGCGTTCCCCGGCGCTGCGCGTGATTGTGCCGGACGCTGTCTGGTCTGTGACCGATAAACATTACGGCGCCTGCGCCTTAAATTTAGCCCGGGACTGGGGCGACGCTATCATCCAGCGCAGCGACGGCGTGTGGGCCTACCAGCTGGCCATGACCGTGGACGACGGCCTGATGGGCGTGACAGAAATCGTGCGGGGCCAGGATTTATTAACTTCCGCGCCCCTGCAAAAATATTTATTTACTACTTTGGATTTTGCGGCGCCGGACTTTTTCCATCTGCCGCTGTTAATTAACGCCGCCGGCGAACGTTTAGCCAAACGGGACCTGGCCGCAGATATGAGCACGGTCAAAGCCAGATTCCCCCAGCCGCAGCAGGTCATCGGTTATTTAGGCTACCTGGCCGGCCAGTTAGATAAACCGGAAGCGTTAACCGCCGCCGAGCTGGCCGCCGTCTTTGACCCTGCCAAACTGCCCACGCAAGATATCGTGGTACCGGCAGAAGTTTAAACGAATAAAATTTGCCGCAGCAAAAATTTACTTACGGCAAAATTTACCAACGCATAAAAAAACAGGCTCGCCTCGAGCCTGTTTTTATTTTGGCCCCGCACAGCAGGGCGATAACTTGGGGGAAACCAAGTCTTTAGTAAATTATAAATTTGTCCGCGACAATTTTTTGGTCCGCACAAATTCCGGCGAAACCTTTATTTCTTTTCCTTCGCAGCAGCCACCATCATTAAATCGTTGGCTTGTTCGCTGCGTACGGGCACGATTAATTTTTGGCCGGCGGTAACGGCAGAGGCGCTGGCTAATTTATTCGCCACCACGATACGGTCGATCACGTCCCGCACATCCTCATCCTTATCCGTCCAATCCTGGGCAATGTTCCACAACGTATCCCCGCTGTGCACAATGACCACCTGCTGCTTATAAGTGGTGCCTGCCAGCACGTTCGCAAAAGAAAAGTTCATGCTGCAGATGATACCTATTAAGATAGCAAGCAAAAGTTTTTTCATATTCGCTCACTCCTTTTAAACGTTTGTTTGTTATAACTATAATAAAACAAACATGTTCGTTTGTCAAGGGGTAAAATAAAACTTTGTTCGTCTATTTTAATGGTGTGTTCGTTTATACGCGGCGTGTTCGCTTATCCCTGCAGCACCCACATATAGAAAGGTATCACCACGATGGCCAGACAAGTGGTAATCACCGTCAGCATGGCCGCGTACTGATAATCAGCGCCATAATATTTGGCCACGATGGAAGTATTGGTCATGGCCGGCATGGCTGCCAGCATGACGAAGACCTGTTTCATCAAAACAGGTACCGGGAAAAACGGCACCAGGGCCAGCACCAGCAGCGGCGAAAAGACATAACGTCCCAACACCGCTAAGACCACTTCCCTGTCCAGATGGATATCGGCCCAGCGATATTTGCTGATGGCGATACCGATAAAGATCATGGCCAGCGGCGTGGTCATGCCGCCGATATATTTAAAAGCTTTAAGGATCGGCTGCGGCAAAGTCCAGCCCAGCAGTAAAAACAGCACGCCGAAAATAAAACCTAAGAGCGGCGGACTGATGACGCTTTTTAAAGTCTTCATGCTTAAAAGCGGCGGCGCAATCCCGCCCTGGCCGTCCACGGCAATATCGTGGGCCACCAGCACCCAGAAGAAAGTGGTGTTGGCCATGTAATAAACCATCACGGAGGGCACCGCGCTTTCGTCAAAGAGCGCCAGGGTTAAAGGCAGGCCGATAAAAATAGTGTTAGACAGGAAAAAGACCGAACTGAAGATGCCCCGCCGGGCCGGATGCACATGGATGAGCCGCGCCACCAGATGTCCCATGCAGTAACCGATGGTCATGGACAGCACCGGGATGGGCAGACCGTGCACCAGATGCAGCAGGCTGTCCCGGGTAAAGCTGGCCAGCAGCATGCTCATCATGTAGGTGGGCAGCGTCACGTTGGTCACCAGCCGGGAAATCAGGCTGACGCTGTCATCGCTGAACCAGCCCTTTTTAGAAAGGAAAAAGCCGGTCAGGATGATAATCAGGATGGTTAAGATACCTTCAAACGAATGTAAAACCGCAGCCATATTTACCTCTCCAAAAAAATGGCGCCAGGTCTTGTTGCTAACACACTACCTGTCGCCGCCAATCTTACTTAATGTTTTTCAAATCAATCTTGATATGTTTCTTCTTGGCTTCCGCAAGGAGCGCGATTACCGTTTTCATCCACTCAATCATGGCCAGCTTGCCAAACTGGAACCAGGCCAGACCGTTGGTGTTCGCCGCAATATACTGATTCCATTTGTCCTGGTTCAGCTTTTCCACCTCGCCCAGGTTCACGATACCAAAGCCGCCCTTGGCGGTCAGCTCATCCAAAGATTTAAACTGGCTGTTTTCCTTCAGGAATTTTTCGTTGAACAGTTCCTGGTAGGTAATGCGGTTCAGCAAAGAACCCAGCTCCGCATCCTTTTGGAATTTATCCAGATAGTGATGATACTCCCTGTCAATTTCTTTCGGATCCATAATTTTCCTCCTGCAAAGTTGTTAGCCTTATTTTAACACAAATTTGCTCATAAAAAAACTATGTATGCTATTTTATGTATATATACCAGGACGGGAGTGCTTCTGTGAGCCGTATGCGATATGTAAATAGCGGCTGCGACGCAGCAACAACAATTGACAGTGGCTGCAAGCGAGACGCGCATCGGAAGAATGCGTAGTTTTAGTAGGTTGGCGCAGCGTCGCGGAGCACCCAGTTTTGCGCAGCAAAACCTGTGCGGAGCAGCTGAGCCGGCCACTAAAACAGCATTCTGGAGTATTGCGCGTAGAGCTTGCAGCCACTGCCATTCTGTACCTGTTGCCAGTCGCAGCCACTGGCACATACGCCGGTGGAAACAAAAATACTCCCGTCCGGATGCAATACAAAATAGCGCTGCCCTAAAAAGAGCAGCGCTATTAAAAATTTGTACCGACTGGTCAAACTTCCACGCCAAATTTGGGCCGGTCTGTCAAAACTGGCAGCTAATTTTACAGTTTCATGATGTCCCCGATAGTGTCGATGCCAAAGGAGAACTCCTGTCCACCTGCAGCAATGGGAGCAATCTCGCCGGGATTATAGAAGACAACGATAGAAGCATCCTTGCCGTCAATATAATATTTTTCGTTGCCGGTGATGGACTTGGGAGCAACCGGAGCTACCTTCTTGCCGGTAATATTAGTCTGGATGCGGGCGATGGCACGGGATTGGATCCCAATCAGGGTCATCAGACGTTCCTTATAGTTAGCGCCGGCTTCAAATTGATCAGCCAGGGTTAACTTCTTGCCGGTCTTTAAATCGTAGGTGCCGGCATATTCCTGGGTGTTGCTGTGAGCACCGCCGGTATAAGTGTTAAAATATTGTACCACCGACAGAGTATTATCCGTAGAATCCTTGACCTTATAAGAACCGGAAACGGTATAAGGCTTGGTGGCCTTAACTTCGGTTTCTTGTTTCTTCAAGTTCGTGCTGGTATACTCAGCCAGATCCTTAATATTCTTTTTGGTACTCTCGATAGAGTTGGGTTTATTCTTAGCAAAATCGGCAACCGTCAGCGGAGCCGGAGCACTAACATGCTTAAAGGCAATTACGCCTTGCAGCGTATTTATAGTGTTCACGCTCAGGTCGTTGGTTACAGCCAGATCTACGGCCGCGCCGCCCTTGCTCTTTTCAACGATAGGGCTCATCAGATGTATATTGCCAACCTTGACGGTATCTTCCTTAACTTCAGCCGCCATGGCGGTTGCAGAAATACCTACGGCCAGAGCCGCCATTACCAGACCAGTTAATATCTTCTTGGACAATTTCATAACCACACCTCCATATTTTTTTGAACTAACTTAATTATAACACAAATTCTTTAACTTTGTTGAAAAACACAAAAAATATACCATTTTGTCACAAAGAGGCTACAATTTCTTATGGTGAGAATTTGCTTTTTTGCCTAATTCATAGTAAAATACAATAAAATGATATAGCACGAGTAAGTAAAAATTTAAAGAACGGAAAGGTGATTATCACGAAAATTTCTACAAAAGGGCGGTACGCCCTGCGCCTGATGTTAGACCTGGCCCTGCACGATAAGGGCGAGTTCATCCCGCTCCGGTCCGTTTCTAAACGGCAGCTGATCAGCGACAAGTACCTGGAGCAAATCATTACCCAGCTCAGCCGGGGCGGTTTTGTAATCAGCGCCCGGGGCGCCCAGGGTGGTTACAAGTTAGCCAAATCCCCCGAGGCGTATACGGTAGGCGATATCCTGCGCACCACGGAAGGCAGCCTGGCGCCGGTGGCCTGTCTGGACGGCGAGGAATCCTGCGTGTTCATGAAGGACTGTGTGACCCTGGAAGTGTGGACCAAGATTGAGGAAGCGGTGAACAACGTGGTGGACAACATCACGCTGGCCGATCTGGTAAAACGCTACCAGCAAAAACACGGCGGCGATTATGTAATTTAAAACTACGGACAAAATGTAAAATCCCATAAAAAATCCTGCACTTCAGAGCGTGAGTGCAGGATTTTAATTTTTATGCTTACTTTTTTTGCCGGCCTTTGTCCGTCAGCAGACCGTAGAAGAAAATATCCAGCAGCGTGTCCACCGTGCTTTTATACGTCAGGTTGTTGCTGCTTAAAAATTTATAGGAATCGAAAATATCCAGCGTGTCCACAAATAATTTGTTCAGTATCTTTATGTTCAGCGGCCGGACGATCCCTGCCGCCACCGCAGCATCAAAAATTTTCTCCAGCCGTAATAAACGGTCATTACGGGCCTGTTCAATCTCCCGCCAGAATTCCGGATACGAGATACGGATATCTTCGTAGACATCCTTGTCAAAATTTTCCACCTCGCCGGGACGGACTGTTAACAAAAGAACTACCTTTTGCTGCAGGGGCAAATCTTCATTAGCCAGAAGCTTTTCTTCCTGTTTTTCCAGGTTGCCGATGATATACTGGCACACGGCACCGATAAGCTCGGTCTTGGAAGCGAATTCTTCGTACAGGGAACGCTTGCTGACATGTACCAGGGCCGCCAGTTCGTCCATGGTAAATTTGAGCCCGTGCTTATTGATAAGTTCAATGGTAGCAGTAATCAGTTTCTCCCGCATGTAAACTACCAGTCTTTCCGGACGCTGCTTTCCCG
>CAXYYS010000021.1:0-31708 GCA_964293585.1 uncultured Acidaminococcales bacterium | reverse complement strand
CAGCACCATCGGAAAGTGCCGCCGCCCATTAGACCGTTCCCTGTAAATTTAGGACCTGCATCCCTGCAGTCTGGCTCTTGCCACCCTGCAGGGATTTTTTTACCGTAACTTAGATCGCAGTGATGCCAGTACTGCTTCCGTGTCTTCTCCCAGCCGCGGCGCCCGTCTCTGTACCTGGCAGGGTGTCCGGGAAAATTTGATGGGGAAACCCATCTGCCTGTATGTTCCCAGTTCCTCATCCTGCAGTGTCAGCACCATGTCGTCCGCCTGCGTCTGCGGCAAAGCCACCGCCTCCGCAAAATTCAGTACCGGGCGGACACAGGTATCCTGGCCGGCCAGCATTTTTTCCCATTCTGCCAGAGTATGCTCCCGGATACAAGCCGCCAGTGCCCGGATCAGCTGCGGATAATATTTAGTTTCTTTAATCTGCGCCTGCCATTCCGGATGGCCGCAAACCCGGCATAAATTATCCCAGAATTTTTGTTCCAGACAGGAGACAGAAAGATAACGTCCGTCCCTGGTGGCATAAATATTATAATTAGGATTGACCCCTGTCAGCCAGTTATTGCCCCGTTCGTGTACCGTCCCGTCGCCAAAATAAGCGGCTGCTACGCCGGGCATCAGGGTCAGCGCCGCGTCAAACAGACTGACCTGCACCTCTTGTCCCCTGCCGGTACGTTCCGCATCGCGTACCGCTCCCAGGATGGCGATACCGGCCAGGACAGCCGCATGCATATCCGCTACCTGGAAACCGGGAATGGCAGGCTGGCCTTCCTGTTCGCCGCTCATACTGGTAATCCCCGCCAGACTGGCAAACCCCAGATCATGGTCCGCATCCCGGCTATAAGGACCGGTCGGACCATAACCGGTCATGGCACAATAAACGATGCGGGGATTAACCCTGGCAGCCGCTGCATAATCCACACCCAGTTTTTCCAGTACGCCCGGGCGGAAACTTTCTACGACCACGTCAGCGGTTTTAACCAGTTCCAGGAACTGCTGCCGGCTGGCCGGCACTTTTAAATCCAGCACCACGCTGCGCTTGCCCCGGTTCACTTCCATGAACCAGCAGCCCAGGTCTTTTCTAAAAGGGACAAAACTGCGGGAATAATCTCCCCGCCCCGGTTCTTCAACCTTAATAACCTCCGCTCCCATATCCGCCAGGATCCTGGTACAATACGGACCCGGCAGCAAACGTGACATATCCAGGATACGCAAACCTTCTAAGACTCCCATCATGTTCCTCCCTGTTCTTTTTTATTAAGTTAAGCTGCTATTTGCTTTTACTTACCTGCTTTTAGTTTATGTTCTTATTATACCCCGTGGACGCCGCCCTGCAAAGCAAAACTTGCCGCTGCCGCCCTGCCGGTTTGCCAAAGCTTCACAGCTAGTTCAATTGACAGCGGCTGCCGCCCTTAGTAAAATAGAGACAGCGCATCTGCGCAAAATTTTACTAACTATCACGGAGGCTCATCATGAAAAAAGTCTTACTAGCCGTCCTGGCCCTCATCGTCATTTTTGTGGGCATGGCATTAAGCGGCTACAATTCTCTGGTCACCCTGAATGAAAATGTCAATAGCAAATGGTCCCAGGTGGATAACCAGCTCCAGCGCCGGAATGATTTGATTCCCAACCTGGTGAATACCGTTAAAGGTTATGCCACTCACGAAACAGAAGTCTTCAAGGCCGTGGCGGATGCCCGGTCCAAACTGGCCGGCGCCAGCACCGTCGCTGACAAGAGTCAGGCCAACGGTGAACTGTCCGGAGCCCTGTCCAGGCTGCTGGCTATTTCCGAAGCCTATCCAGAATTAAAAGCCAATACCAACTTCCAGCAGTTACAGGACGAGCTGGCCGGTACGGAAAACCGCATCGCGGTAGCCCGCAAAGATTATAACGACACCGTCCAGCAATATAATGCCCAGATTAAATCTGTACCTACCGTTTTATACGCCGGTTTGTTAGGATTCCATGCCCGCGACTACTTTAAGGCAGACGCAGGCGCCAAGACGGCACCCAAGGTTCAGTTTTAATATTTAATTCCGGTGGTAAAGTTTACCACCCGTAGTTTATGATATCACTACAGAAATTCGGAGCTGCGTCATGATAAAAAAATGGTTCCTGCTCTGCTGGCTGCTTATCCTGCTGACCTTGGGCGCAACTTGCCAGGCGGCGCTTTCCTTGCCGCCCAAACCTACAGGTACGGATATCTATGTCCAGGATTACGCCGGCGTGCTGGCACCCCAGACCCGGCAAAAACTAAACGCCCTGGGACGGACCCTGGACCAGAAAACCACGGCCCAGTTAGCCGTGGTCACGGTCAAAACTTTAAACGGCGCCCCCATTGAAGAATACGCGCTGGGCATCCTGCGTTCCTGGGGTATAGGGAATAAAGAAAAAAATAACGGCGTGCTTATCCTGGTGGCTGTAAACGACCGCAAGTCCCGCATCGAAGTGGGCTACGGTCTGGAAGGTGTCCTGCCGGATGGTTTAACCGGGCGGATTCAGGATCAGTACATGCTGCCCTATTTTAAGCAGGGCCAGTATGACCAGGGTATCATGAATGGTTATGTGGCGGCAGCCCAGTTAATTGCAAAGGACGCCGGCGTAGATTTAGCCACCGGTCAGGGTGTGAAGGCGCCAGTACCGGCGGCCAGTACAAACTTTTTGGGTCTGGGCGATGACGAACTGGAACTGTTGACCTATATCATCATCGTTCTCATCATCATCTTTTTTACCAACCGCGGGGGTGGCGGCGGCAGTTCCCGGCATCACGGTGGTTTTTACGGCGGTGGGGGTTACTACGGTGGCGGCGGCAGCATCGGTGGCGGCAGTTTCGGCGGCGGCGGCGGTGGTTTTGGCGGCGGTTCCGGCGGCGGCGGTGGTTCTTCCCGGGGCTGGTAGCATTTTTTCGCCAAGTTTGTTATAATAGCACTAACTTTTCCAAATACATATAAAAGAGGTCTTAACATGTCGGTTGCATTAGCAAGTAAGTATCTGGCCCAGTTTGGGCTGGATAAAAAGATCATCACCTTTACCACTTCCAGCGCCACGGTAGAACTGGCAGCCCAGGCCGCCGGTTGTGAACCGGCCCGTATTGCCAAAACTTTATCCTTCATGACTAAGGAAGGACCCATCTTAATTGTCACGGCCGGCGATACCAAGATTGACAATGCCAAGTACAAGGCCCAGTTCGGCTGCAAAGCCAAGATGCTCAACGCCGGCGAGGTGGAACCCCTCATCGGTCATGCTATTGGCGGCGTGTGCCCCTTTGGCGTCAAGGACGGCGTCAAAATTTATCTGGACGTATCCATGCAGCGGTTCACCACCGTGTTCCCCGCCTGTGGCGAACATAACAACGCCATCGAGCTGACGCCGGCGGACATGGGAAAATACACACCTAACCAAGGGTGGATTGATGTCTGCAAAGGCTGGCAGGCCCAGGCTTAAAAGTAAAAAATGCCTCCCGGATATTTTAACTAATATCCAGGAGGCATTTTTTTGTGCGTTGCAGTGCGTCTGGTCATATATCCGGCCGGCGCACGGCTTTTGCTTACAAAGTGTCCGGGGTCTGGGGCGCCTGGGTCTCAGGTTCAGTCTCTTTGCTGTCTAAGAACTCACTGGCCTTCTTGTACAGGAGCACACCCGTAATCATGCCCAGGGCCACACCTACCACCAGGGTTGCACCTAAAGTCACACCGGCTACTTTGCCCACCGTCTTACCAGATACCATACGCATAACCATCCCTCCTTAAACTTAGTGCTGCCGTAAACCTTAAAGTTAGAGCAGCTTAAAATTATTTATGTTGCCGCCAAAAAGCTTCCATCAGGTCTGCCAGTTGCTGGCAGCCTGCCAAAGGCATGGCGTTATAAATCGATGCCCTGATACCGCCTACGCTGCGGTGACCTTTCAGACCGCCCAGGTCAGCAGCTTTACCCTGAGCCACAAACTCCGTTTCCAGTTCCTTGGTCGGCAGGCCGAAGGTCACGTTCATGATGGAACGGCTGTCCTTCTCCGCATACGCCCGGTAAAAATCCGGATGCGCATCCAGGGCCGCATACACCAGGTCCGCCTTAGCACGGTTCCGTTTTTCCATGGCGGCCAGACCGCCCTGTGCCTTTAACCATTTGGCCACTTTGCCTACGATATAGATCGCATACACCGGCGGCGTGTTATATAAAGAATCGTTGTCCAGCATCACTTCATAATTCAGCATGGTGGGCAGGCTCTTGGGTCTCCCTTTCAGGAAAGCTTTTTTAGCGATAACCACCACCGTGCCTGCCGGGCCGATATTTTTTTGGACGCCGGCATAAATCAAAGAAAATTTCTGCACATCGAAAGGACGGGACAGGATATCGGAGGACATATCCGCGATCAGGGGCACAGCTCCTGTTTCCGGATACTGAAAATACTCCGTACCTTCGATGGTATTATTTCCGGTAAGATGCAGATAGGCACATTGTGCCGGCAGCTTGATCTCCTCCGGACGCGGCACCCGGTTGTAGTGCTGCTCCTTAGAGCTAAAAACTACCGCGGTCCGTCCCACTTTTTGCGCTTCCTGCAAAGCCTTGTCGGAGAAAGAACCGGTGATGCTGTACGCACCTACCTTACCCGCTGCTAAAAAGTTCAGCGCCACACAGCTAAACTGTAAACTGCCGCCGCCGGCCATGAACAAAACCTCATAGTCCTCACCGATGCCCAGCAATTCCTTGATGTCGGCCTTAGCCTCCTGCAAGACTTTTTCAAAGGCAGGGCTGCGGTGGCTGATTTCCAGGATGGACATGCCGGTGCCTGCAAAATCCAGCAACTCTTTTTGCACTTCTTCCAGGACCGGCAGCGGTAAAGTAGCCGGGCCTGCGTTAAAATTATAAATTCTCTGCATCAAATGCCCCTCCCTGTACTACCCTCTTAAAATAAAGTAATATCTTCGGTAATCATATGGACAACCATCCCGTCCCTGAGTTTAGGTTCAAACCAGGTAGACTTGGGCGGCATAATCTTACCCGCATCCGCTACCCGCATCACCTCGGCAATATCCGTCGGATACATGGCGAAAGCTACAGCCGCTTGTCCCGCATCCACACACTGGGTCAGGGCCGCCACGCCTTTAATGCCGCCGACGAAATCAATCCTGGCATCCGTACGGGGATCACCGATGCCCAGGATGGGAGCCAGCAGATTTGTCTGCAGGATGGAAACATCCAGGGAAGCAATAACATCGTTCTTGGCAAAACTATCGTCCTTGGCGGTAAGAGTATACCATTTACCACCTAAATACATACCAAAAGTATGTTTCTCTTTCGGTTCCGGATCCCGGGGCGCCGGCGCCACGATAAATTTTTCGCCTACCCGGACTAAAAATTCCTCCTGGGTCAGGCCGTGTAAATCCTGCACCACTCTGTTATAAGCCATGATATGCGTCATGTTATCCGGGAAAATTACCGCCAGGAACTGATCGTATTCCTCGCCCTGCAAACCGGGATAACTCTTCATCTCGTCCGCTACCCGGCGCGCTGCCGCACAGCGGTGATGACCGTCCGCGATATACAGGGACGGTACCTCTTCAAAAAGACGGGTCAGTTCGGCAATTTCCAAAAGCTGGTCCACCACGTACAGAGTATTATGCACGCCGTCGGCTGCGATAAAATCGTACACGGGTTTCTTTTCGCTCATCAATTTTAAAATATAGGCGTTAATATCGCCTTTGTTCTTATAGGTCAAAAATACCGGACCGGTCTGCGCCTTCGTGGCCTTAATATGCTCTACCCGGTCCTGTTCCTTGTCCGTCCGGGTCAGCTCGTGCCGCTTAATAACGTTGCGGCGGTACTCATCCACCGACGCACAGGCTACCAGGCCGATCTGAATATTCCGGTCCAGGCGCTGCCTGTAAATATAATAACGGGGCGCGCTGTCCTGCAGCATCTGCTGCTGACTCAGATACCGCAGTAAATTCTGCTGCGCCATCTTATAAACAGCAGGACTGGTAGGCGAGATACAATCACTCATGGTAGCTTCCGACCGGGTCACGGTCAGGAAACTTAAAGGATGCTTAGCTATTTCCTTGGCTGCTTCCTTGACATCCAGCACATCATAAGGTACGGATGCTATTTCTTGCGCAAATTCCGGTAACGGCCTGAGACCACAAAAAGGTCTGATTTGTGCCATAAAAATTCCTCCTCTGAAGCTATCTATGTAAACTTACCCTAAAAAAATCAAATTTGTGTTATATGTGTAACTATAATTGTACCCTGCCTCAGGCAAAATAGCAAGCCTTAACCTACTAAATCCCGCCAGCAGGTAAAATCAGCAATAACCTGGTCCACTTCCGGCATCTGGAACAAAAAGGCACTTTCCGGGATAGCCGCCAGGCCGATAATCCTGGCAACGCCGGCTGCCGCCGCGGCTTTTACGCCCAGCCAGGCATCTTCAAAAACCAGGCACAGCTCAATGGGAACCTTAATCCTGGCCGCCGCCAGAAGATAAATATCCGGATGGGGTTTACCGGGAAAACTGCCGACAGAGAAAATAATATTTCCCGGGCCAAACCAGCGGCCCAGATGCAGATGCTCCAGGTAAAAATCCAGGTTGCCCTTATCGGCACCCGTGGCAATATTATGCGGGATGCCTTCCGCCTGAAGATAATCCAAAAATGCCACCAGCCCCGGCGCCAGCTGCAGGGATTTTTTTTCCAGACAGAACTGCCGGTACAAAGTTTCCTTGCCATCAGCATAGGGCTGAGCTTCCGCATTAGTAAAACTCTGATTGAGAAAATGCCGGATAATATCCACATCAGGTACGCCGTTAATGTACTGCTTAAAATCTGCAGCCGTAACCTTGTAGCCTGTCTGCTGGTAGATAAACTCCCGCCAGGCCCGGATGTTTTCGTCCGTGTCCAGGAACATGGTGCCGTTAAAATCAAAAAGAACAGGTTGCATAAATACTCCTTGTATCAGAAATAAGCGTTACAAACATGTCGTAGTAGCAGAAATAAATTTTTGCAGCCAGACCCTAACCTTTAAAAGTTCGCAGCCGCTGCGTATTGATAAAAACGCATAATAAACTGGCCAGGGTTAAACCCAGCACCGCCAGATCCGGCAAGGGTCCTCTGCCCAACAGATAACCGGCGCCTGCTGCCAAAGGCAGTGCCACCATGTTTCCCAGCAAAGCCCAGCGCAAATTTTGCCTTGCCAGCTGCAAAGTTTTTCTGCCCAGGCGCAAACTGGTACCCACCTGGCGCAGATCATTGCGCGGCAGAATAATATCCGCCGAGCTGGCAGTGAGAGCATCCACCTTGCTGCCAAACGCCAGACCCACATCAGCCTGAGCCAAAGCCGGTGCATCGTTCATCCAGTCGCCTACCATGGCCACCACCTCGCCTACCTGCTGCAGACTGCGGACAAATTCCGCTTTCTGCTCCGGCAGCAGCTCCGAGATGACCTGGTCCGTACCGGCCAGTTTTCCCATATGGTTCGCCGCCCGTTTATCATCGCCGGTCATGAGCACGGTCCGCAGTCCCTGCTGACGCAAGGCTGTCACCACGGTCCGGCTTTCTTCCCGCAAGACATCCGCCACGGCAAACATCCCGTACATAGTCCTGCCTACCGCCAGGTAAAAGACCGTACAGCCTTCGTTCTGCCAGGCCTGGGCCTGATTCAAAGCCGCCACCGGCATATAGACATAACCCTGCACGAAAGCCAACGGTCCCAGACGGATATTTTCTTTAAAACACCTGGCAGTGACCACACCTTCGCCATGGCGTTTAACTTCTGTACATAAAGGTAATTTTTCCGGGCCCGCCTTAGCCCTAAAAGCACGGCTGACCGGATCCGTACCGTCCTGTACCAGGGCCGCGGCCAAAGCAATCAGACCTTTTTCGCTGCCATCTTTAAAAGTGGCAACAGCCGTAACTGCCGGTTTACCCGCCGTCAGGGTGCCGGTCTTATCAAAGATCACTGTCACCACCCGGGGTGTACGCGCCAGTACCTCGGCATCCCGAAACCAGATGCCCTGCCGGCGCCCGGCATTCAAAGCCGCCTGGACCACCAGTGGCAGGGCTAAAAAAGCAGCCGCTGCCGTACCGCACACTAACACCGCTGTTAAAATTTCCAGGGCCCGGGGCCAGCCGTACCCGGTCCATAACCAGCTTAAGGCAGCCACTACCGCCAGCACCAGTACCACCGGCACCAGGATCAGGGCCAGCCGGTCTGTCATCCTGGTCAGAGGAATCTTACCGGCCCGGGCCTGGGCTACCAAAATTTTAATCTGTTCCAGATAGGGAGTTTCCGGCAGAGGTTCCGCCTTTGACGCCGCCAGTTCCGGCCGCAGCAGTTTGTAAACTTTTTCTCCGTATGCCGCTGCCGCTGCTAAAACCAAACTGCACGCCGCACTGACAAGATAAGTCTCCACCTGCAACATGGCACCGGTACGTATCCGGATAGCTAGTACCAGGGTGCCCTGCACCCAGGCTAAGGGGCAAGCCAGGGCCAGCAAAATTTCCAAACAGGGCTCGCCTTCCCGCAAGGCCCGTCCGCCCCGGCGCAGCTGGTCCCGCTCCAAATATAAAAGGAACAGCAAACCCAGCAGCTGTAAACTTAAAACCACCGGCTGACCCCAGAACCCCAAGGCAGCCAGCAAAAATTCCCGTACCGCTAACCAGACGGGCGGCTGCAGGCACCACCAGTCAATCAGCTTGCCCGCTGCCGTAACCACCAGCAACGCCGTCATAACTCCCAGGACCAGCTTAAGGTGCCGCCAGCCGTCCGGGAAACGTGAATGTCCGGGACGACGCAAAGTAGCTGCACCCTGTTCGGCTGCCTGCTGCGTCACCTGCTGTTCCTTTGCCTGTTGCTGCTTTGCTTCGTCCATCTGTCTCTCCGCCTGTCACTAAGCACGGACTTACTACCGCACCAGCTTATTTCAGATTTTCAGGATTCAGTCCCGCCAGCTCCGGCAGGACAAAGCGACCGTCCTTACGTACCAGGACGCCGTCCAGATAAATTTCACCGCCACCGTATTCCGGCCGCTGGATGCACACCAGGTCCCAGTGGATGGCACTCTGATTACCGTTGGGTGCCTCATCATAACAACGACCAGGCGTCATGTGGAAACTACCGGCAATCTTTTCATCAAACAAAGTATCTTTCATAGGTGTCAGGATATACGGATTCAAGCCAAAAGAAAATTCGCCCACATACCGGGAGCCGGCATCCGTATCCAGCACCTTATTCAAACTTGCGGTCTCGTTGGCCGTCGCCTTGACAATCTTGCCGTCCTTGAACGTAAAGGCAATATTTTCATAGGTACGTCCCTGGAATACCGCCGGCACATTGTACCGTAAAGTTCCATTAATACTATTCTTCACCGGGGCGGTAAAAACCTCTCCGTCAGGAATATTCATCAAGCCGCTGCATTTGATAGCCGGAATATTTTTAATAGAGAAACTCAAATCCGTACCCGGTCCCTTGATCTGCACCTTATCCGTACGGTTCATTAAAGCCTGGAGCGGATCCATGGCCCGGTCCATCTTCTGGTAATCCAGGGTGCATACGTCAAAATAAAAATCCTCAAACGCTTCAGTGCTCATGTTAGCGGATTGGGCGATAGCCGGTCCGGGATAACGCAGCACGCACCATTTGGTATGGGGCACGCGGATTTCGCCGTGCACAGGGTTGGACCAGTATTTCTCGAAAAGTTCCATCTTCTCATGGGGCACATCCGCCAGTTCGCTGGCATTGGCACCGGCACGTACCGCAATATAGGCATCCATCTCCCGCATCCGGGCCGCTTCATAGGCACCGTTCTGCTGCATCTGTGCCTGAGTACAACCCTTTAGCAGTTCCCGTTGCAGGCTGCTGTTTTTCACCGTCACAAAAGGAACTCCGCCCGCCTTATAAGCTTCTGCCACCAAAGCCTGCGCCAGCGGGATACCCCCGTCCGTAACTTCAATCAACAACTTTTCTCCGGCCTGTAGCCGTACGGAATAATTAATCAAACTGTGAGCAAACTTTACTACCCGTGTCTCCACAATAAACCCTCCCTTACAGAAATAAAACTGCTACCGGGATACCAAACCCCGGCAGCAGTCACAACTTAGTATTCACAAAATTCCAGCAGGTTGCCATCCGGGTCGCGCACATACACAGACTGCATCTGACCCCAGACGCCATGTCTGGCCACCGGTCCTCTTTCTACAGGAATACCGGCCGCAGCCAATTGCTGGCACAACGTTCCCAGGGAATCTACCTCAAAACACAAATCGGCACTACCGGTCTGCACATGGGCCGCCTTCGGCTCCAGTTCCCTGCCGGCAAAATGTACATTCAGCTTAAAATCCCCAGCCATAAACTCGTAACGCTCACCGCGGTCCACGAAGCGAAAACCCAGCTTCTGATAAAAATCCGCACACGCTTCCGGTTGCGCTGTGGTCAAAACCACATGATCAATTTTTCTCAGCATGGGTTTTCCTCCCTCGGGTTTAACGCTTAAACTGCAACGGTACCGTGGCCACCACCACGTCCATGTAATTGAGCATCTTGAGCCGGAGCAGCCAGCCGCTCTGGTTATGCATAAACCGGTGCCACAGTTTGCGGGTTTCAAATTCCGGGATGACCACCGTGATCATGTCACCCGGTTTATTTTTTTGCCGCAGCCTTTCAATAAAATCAATCAGCGGCGTGGACATCTGCCGGTAAGGTGAAGGTACGACCACCAATTCAATATCCGGTTCCAGTCCTGCCCACAAACGCTTTACCTTTTCGCCCTTGGCTTCATCCGTGGCCACATGCACCGCGTAAATCTTGCCGTTGGTAACGCCGATAACCTTGGCGTAAGAAATAGCTCTGGCCACGGCCTGTTTCGGTGAAGCAAGGGGTACGATAATATAGATGGTGCCTTCACCGTTAGTACGGTAATTTTGTTTATAATCATCCGGAGACAGGACCAGTTGCTCACGCACATCCTCGTAGTGGGCATGAATCTTTTTGAAACAATACACCAGGGTAGGTATGAGCAGCACCACGATCCAGGCGCCGTAAATAAACTTGGTCAGGAGGACGATGATAACGACTACGCCGGTCACAACAGCGCCCAACCCGTTAATGCCGGCATACAGCTGCCAGTATTTACATTTAAGCAGATGCCAGTGTTTACAGATGGCGGTCTGGGCAATAGTAAACGACAGGAACACGCCCAGAGCGTACAGGGAAATCAGATGGTCCACATCGCCGTTAAAGACGATCATGAGCAGCGCCGCGCCCAGGGTCAGTAAAATAATACCGTTCGAAAAACTGAGACGCTCGCCGCGTTCGCCCAGATAACGGGGCACATAACTGTCCTTGCTCATAAAATACAGCAATGGCGGCATCCCGTTAAAAGCAGTGTTGGCTGCCAGGTACAAGATGACCATCGTCATGATCTGTACGAAGAAGAACATCAGGCTCTGGCCAAAGACCTGCTCTACCAGGACAGACATCAGCGTCCGTCCTTCCATAGGCAGCATATGGAAATGAATGAACAGGAAACCGATACCGGCCAGCATGCTGGCCAGGATGGTAGCCATGATACCGGTAGTAATCATAGCGTTGCGTTCCTGAGGCACCTTAAACATGGGTACGCCGTCAGCGATAGCTTCCACACCGGTCATAGAGCTACAACCATTGGCAAAAGCTCTTAAAAGCAGGACGGCGGTTAACGCTGTTAATTGTGCCGGTTGCTGCGTTGTCAACGCGTGAGCAGGCACGCCCAGCACAAAAATCTGATAGAGACCACCGCAGATAGTCGCCCACATGCAACCGATAAAGATGTAGGTTGGCCATACGAAAGTCGTCGAAGCTTCCCGGACACCTCTTAAATTAATAACCATCATCGTGAAAAGAACCACCAGATCCAATTCCAGATGATAAGGTACCAGGAACGGGAAAGCGCTGGTGATAGCCGCCGTACCAGAAGAAATGGAAACCGCCACGGTCAGCAGATAATCAGAGAACAAGGCTGCACCGGTAACCAGGGCCGGATATTCGCCCAGGTATTTTTTAGCGATGACATAAGAGCCACCGCCGCCCGGATTAGCTTTAATAATCTGCGAATACGACAGGGCAACGATTCCTAACAGGAGGATAATAGCAATGACTACGCGCCCGAAATAGGCATACAGCCCCAGCGCGGGGATGGATGCCAGCACGATAGCAATCTGCTCCGGTCCGTATCCTACAGAGGATAAGGCATCGGAGGAAAAAATAGGTAACGCTTTCCATTTCGGGATGCGTTCGCTTTCTACCTGATTACTGCCCAGGGGCCGTCCAATCAGCCACCTATAGATAGTCCGAAACACAATGTTCCCACTCCTTCTCTAAAAAATCCCCTGCGGACAAAAGTCTGCAGGGGATTGTCGATGTTGCTGCCAAACAAATTAACGCTTGGAGAACTGGCTTGCCTTACGAGCTTTCTTTAAGCCGTATTTACGACGCTCTTTTTCACGAGGATCGCGAGTTAACAAACCTGCCTTCTTCAATACAGGGCGATACTCTGCATCTACTTCCAGCAACGCACGGGCAATACCATGACGGATAGCGCCGGCCTGACCGGAAATGCCACCGCCAAAAACGTTAACCAGGACATCATATTTACCCTTGGTCTCGGTTGCTTCTAACGGTTGGTTGATGATTAATTCCAAAGTCTTCAGGCCGAAATACTCTTTCAAGTCACGACCATTAACAGTAATCTTGCCTTCACCCGGAATCAGGCGAACGCGGGCAACTGAAGATTTGCGACGACCGGTCGCATTGTAATTTACTACTGCCATTTATTGTTCCCTCCTCCGGATTATCTTACGCTAATTTCTAAAACTTCAGGCTTCTGTGCCGTATGCGGATGCTCAGCACCAGCATAGACATGAAGCTTATTGAACATCTGCTCGCCCAGACGGTTATGAGGCAGCATGCCTTTAACAGCAAGCTCAACCATCTTCACGGGGTTGTTCTTCAGCATATCGCCGGCCTTGACGTATCTATCGCCGCCCAGGTAACCGGTATGATGGAAATAAACTTTTTGCACTAACTTCTTGCCGGTCAGATGAATCTTCTCGGCATTGATGATGATGACGTTATCGCCAGTGTCCATATGCGGGGTGAAAGTCGGTTTGTTCTTACCACGCAGAACCTTGGCAACTTCTGCGGCCATACGGCCCAGAGTTTTATCAGTGGCGTCCACGATGAACCATTTGCGTTCAATATTGGACGGATTGGCCATGAAAGATTTCATTCTCAGTGTCCCTCCTAAATAATGTTACGATAAGCGTTAACGATGAGTTTTGTGGCTGCTTTCGGGGCTAATCGAAAATAGGCACAAAATCACGTGAATATATTGTAACGAATTTAACGTTTTTTGTCAATGAAAAACCAGCAGAAAAACACAAGTTTTTTAGTTTTTTAGTTTTTTATAGCAACATCCCATGGTACATAACTTACATAATCCAAATAAAGTCCCTGGGCAGGCGCCGGCGAGTTCAAAAAATCTCCCCGGGACTGAGTCAGTTGCGCCTGAAAATCCTCCGGCGTCAATACTCCCTGTCCCACCTGTACCAGACTCCACACCAGGTTCCGTACCATATGATAAACAAAACCGTTCCCGCTGATGCTGAACCACAACCTGTTTTCCTGTCTGTTCCACCTTGCCTCATAGACAGTTTTTACGGGGCTCACCGGAGCGCTGCCCGTACTTTGAAAACCGCTAAAGTCATGTACGCCTCTTAAAAAAGCAGCGGCCTTTTGCATGGCGGTCACATCTAACTGTCCTGCCAGCTGCCAGCAATAATTGCGGCTGAAAGGATCGCGCCGGTCTGCCAGGCGCAGCTGATACACATACCGTTTCCAGCAGGCATCCTTGCGGGCGTTAAAACCGGCAGCCACTGTTTCCGCACTGGTCAGTACAATATCCGGCGGCAGCAAACTGCCGCTCACCCTGAGCAAATTTGGCAGAGGTATCGTTCCGCCGGTGGTAAAACTTACCACCTGATAGCGGGCATGTACACCGGCATCTGTCCGGCCGCTGCCCGTGGTCACCACTGTTTCGCCGCACACCTGGCTCAAAAATTCTTCCAGCACCTGCTGCACGCTGGGTTTATCCGGCTGTTTTTGAAACCCGTTATACAAAGTGCCATCGTAAGCCAGCACCAGCTTAATCGTCCTCATAACTGCCACCAGCGCAAAACGGCCATGATAGCCATAACGATTACGATAAGGACGAACGCCGCCACATCAACATGTGTATAAGCCAGTTCATGCATCCGGGTCCGGCCTTCGCCGCCGCGATAGCAGCGCGCTTCCATCGCTACCGCCAGCTCATCTGCCCTGCGGAAAGCGCTGATGAAAAGCGGAATCAGTACCGGCAGCATATTTTTAGCTTTCTGCAATAAATTACCGCTGGTAAAATCTGCGCCTCTGGCTGTCTGAGCCTTAATAATCCGGTCCGTTTCCTCAATCAGGGTCGGGATAAACCGGAGTGCGATAGTCATCATCATAGCCAGCTCATGAGCCGGCACCCCGATCCGTTTAAACGGGTTCAGGAGAGACTCAATCCCGTCGGTAAGTACAATCGGTGATGTGGTAAAAGTCAGCACGGAAGAAATCAACAGCAGAAGCACCAGCCGCAGGGACATCTTCACGCCCATGGCCAGTCCTTCCCGGGTAATACGCAAAAATTGCCACTCAAACAGTACCTGTTCTCCCTCGCCCATGAAAAAATGCAGGGCCATGGTCAGAATGATGATAAAGGCCAGCGGTTTTAAAGAACGAAAGACCATCCCCACCGGCAACTGCGAAGCCAGAATCACCGCCATGACAAAAGCGCAGAGGAACACATAGCCCACCGTGTTTGTAGCCATGAAGATGGCGATAATGAACAGCAGCGTGCCTATAATTTTTGTACGGGGATCCAGTTGGTGGATCACCGAATTTCCTGGATAATATTGTCCTAAGGTAATATCTGCAAGCATCTTAATGCAAACCTCTAACTTTTTTTATTGCGGCGACCACCGCGGGTTCAGTCAATAATCCTTCCGGCAGTTTTAATCCGCCCCGGCGTAACAACTCTACCAGTTGTACCGTCTGCGGGATATCCAGGGAAGCCTGCCGTAATTCTTCACGGTGATGCAGGAAGATTTCTCCGGGTGTCCCGTCCAGAAGGATCCTGCTCTTGCTCAACACCAGGATCCGGTTGGCGTACCGCGCAGCTTCTTCCATGCTGTGCGTAACCAGGATAATAGCAATCTTCCGGGCCTGATATAATTTCATGATTCGTTCAAAGATAGCCTCTTTGGCTCCGGGATCTAACCCGGCCGACGGTTCATCCAGGATCAAATAATCCGGCTTCATCGCGATGACCCCGGCGATAGCTACCCGCCGCATCTGACCGCCCGACAGTTGGAAAGGAGACCGCTTAGCATACGTAGCGTAGTCCATGCCGACAAAATTCATGGCCTCGCGCACCTGCTGCTCCACTTCTTCCTCACTCATCCCCTTATTGCGCGGTCCAAAGGCAATATCCTCAAACACGGTTTCCGCAAAAATCTGGTGCTCGGGATATTGGAAGACCATCCCCACTTTTTGCTTGCACGCCTTAATCTGCGGATCTTTGCCTGCTAAATCCACGTCTTCAATAAACACTTTGCCTTTACTGGGCCGCAAAAGTCCGTTCAGATGCTGCACCATGGTAGATTTGCCGCTGCCCGTATGGCCGATGACGGCCACGAATTCACCTTTATTGATGGTAAGCGACACATCGCTTAAAGCCTGTTTCTCATAAGGCGTTCCCTGCATATAGGTAAAATCCACGTGCTCTAATCTTATTGACATAATGCTTCTGCTAACTCCTCATTTGTAATAATGCCCTGGGGCAAATTTAAACCGGCACGGCGCAAATCTGCAGCCACGGTTGCCGCCAGCGGGGCTTCCAGATGCAGGGCCTGCAGTTCTGCCACCCTGCTGAAAACTTCTGCCGGCTTACCCTGCATAACAATCCGGCCCTGATCCATGACGATAACCCGGTCCGCCTGCATTGCTTCGTTCATATAGTGCGTGATATAGACAAAGGTAATCTGTTTTTCCTTTTGTAATTTCTTCACCGTAGCCAGAATTTCTTTCCGGCCCAGCGGGTCCAGCATGGCCGTTGGTTCATCCATCACGATGCAGCGCGGCTCTAAAGCTACCACGCCCGCGATAGCCACCCTCTGTTTCTGGCCGCCGCTCAAAAGATGCGGCGCATGCAAGGCATACGCGCTCATATCCACCGCTTTTAATGCCGCTTCCACCCGGGGACGGATTTCTGCGTGAGGCACACCGATATTTTCCAGGCCAAAAGCTACATCCTCTTCTACTATCGCCGCTACAATCTGGTTATCAGGATTCTGGAAAACCATCCCCACCGTCTGCCTGATATCCCACAAATGTTTTTCATCCAGCGTATCCATACCGTTTACCAGGCACTTACCCTCTGTGGGCAGGAGCAGGGCGTTAAGATGTTTAGCCAGGGTGGACTTACCGCACCCGTTGGCACCAATCACGGCCAAAAATTCTCCCTGTCCGATTTGTAAATTTATCTTCTGCAAAGCCAGGACCTGATTATTTTCCGCATCCGTATAGGTATGTGTCAAATCCTGCAGCTCAATTAATGGTTGCATACAGCCTCCTCGCATCGTTACCTATACATTATATCTGGCTCGGCTCCTGACGTCAACCTTATTATACTTTTATGTTAACTTGCTTGAAAAATTTTAGACAGCATATTTTAAAAAACCTATAAAAAAAGCAGAGGCAGGCTGCCTCTGCTAATTTTAGATTCTCAGATCAATTCGATGATGGCCATCTCAGCCGCATCACCACGACGGGGGGCTAACCTGTAAATACGGGTATAGCCGCCATTCCTGTCTTTATACTTCGGAGCAATTTCATCAACCAATTTCTTAGTTGCCACTTCATCAACCAGGACTGCATTTACCTGACGACGGGCGTTTAAGTCGCCTGCCTTGGCTACGGTGATCAGCTTCGCTACATGCTTACTAATTTCCTTAGCTTTGGTAATGGTCGTCTCAATACGTCCCTGTTTGATAAGAGCGCCTAAAACGCTGCGAAATAAGGCTTTGCGGTTACCAGAATTACGGCCTAACTTTCTATAAAATGCCATTAGTTCCGACTCCCTTCTTATTCTTCGTCATCCTTGCGCAAGGACAAACCCAGATCAGCTAATTTTTTCTTAACTTCATCCAAAGACTTGGTACCCAGGTTACGTACCTTTTTCAAATCAGCCTCGGACTTTTTCGTTAAATCACCCACAAAATTGATACCGGCGCGGCGCAGGCAATTGTTGGAACGTACGGAGAAATCCAGTTCCTCAATAGTCATGCTCAGCTTGGGATCAATGCCGGGCTCGGCTTCGGTCTTGCCTTGAGTATCCTTCGGTACCGTCGGATCCAGGGCAGGCTCGGTGCCGTTCTGGAACAATTTCAAATAACCGATCATGATAGTGGAAGCCATACTAATGGCGTTGTCCGGCTCAATACTGCCGTCCGTCCACACTTCCATGGTCAACTTATCATAGTTGGTTACATTACCTACACGCGTATCCGTCACACCAAATTTTACTCTGGTGATAGGAGAATAAATGGAATCAACAGGAATGATGCCGATAATCTGATCTTCCTTTTTATTCTTCTCGGCAGGTACATAACCGGTGCCCTTGTCAACAAAGATATCCATCTTCAGGCTGCCATCCTTATCCAGGGTAGCAATATGCAGATCCGGATTCAGAATTTCAATGTCGCTGTCGGGCGCAATATCTGCTGCAGTAACTTCCTGTTCACCGCTAACATCAATGCTCAGCGTCTTTGGCTCATTGGTATGCATCTTGAGACACAGACCTTTAATGTTCAGGATGATGTCGGCAACATCCTCACGTACACCGGGGATCGTGGTGAACTCATGGAGCACGCCTTCAATCTTTACACCGGTAACGGCAGCGCCTTCCAGGGAAGAGAGCAGCACACGACGCAGGCTGTTGCCCAGCGTGATGCCGTAACCTCTTTCCAAAGGCTCCCAAACATATTTGCCATAACGCCTGTCAGCGGAAATCTCAGAAGAAACCAACTTCGGGTTTACAATTTCAATCATGCGGAAAGCCTCCTTCTCTCGCGTATTACCACAATACGCCTACTAGTGGGTGGCACAAACGTTCTCTGATTACTTGGAGTACAATTCAACAATGGACTGTTCAGCAACAGGAACATCTATTTCCTCACGAGTCGGGAACCTGTCAACTTTACCACTCATATTCTGAGCATCTAAAACAAGCCAGGCAGGTACATTCTTGGAAGCCAAAGTTTCAGCTAAGCCTTTGAAGAATTCCTTCTTACGGCTGGTTTCCATGATAGAAATTACATCGCCTTCCTTAACATAAGCAGAAGGAATGTCTACGCGCTTGCCATTAACAGTAATATGGCCGTGCGTTACCAGCTGACGAGCCAAACTACGGCTGCTAACAAAGCCCAGACGGTAAACTACGTTGTCCAGTCTTCTTTCAAGCAGGATCAGTAAGTTTAAACCAGTCATGCCAGGCTGACGTTCAGCCTTGACGAAAATCTTATGGAACTGACGCTCCAGGATACCGTAAACACGTTTTGCTTTTTGCTTTTCACGCAATTGCTGGCCGTATTCGGATACCTTCTTACGGTCCTGACCATGTTGACCAGGAGCATAGGAGCGAATATCAAAGGCACATTTTTTAGTATAGCATCTGTCGCCCTTAAGGAACAGCTTGCATCCTTCGCGGCGGCACATACGGCAATCCGCTTCAGTATATCTTGCCATCTATTGTTTACACCTCCTACAAATTAAACTCTTCTACGTTTCGGCGGACGGCAACCATTATGAGGAATCGGAGTAACATCCTTAATGGAATTTACTTCGAGACCAGTAGCCTGAAGTGCACGAATTGCAGCTTCACGACCAGCTCCCGGACCCTTAACGTATACTTCTACAGTTTTCAAACCATGTTCCATGGCTGCCTTGGTTGCAGTTTCTGCAGCCATCTGGGCAGCGAACGGAGTGCTCTTGCGGCTGCCGCGGAAGCCTAAGCCACCGGAGCTTGCCCAACTCAGCACATTACCGGACATATCGGAAATGGTCACTATCGTATTATTGAAAGTAGACTTAATATGAGCAACACCACTTTCAATATTCTTTCTTACTTTTTTCTTGTTGCGAACAACTTTCTTAACTGCTGCCACTCGTGTAACCCTCCCTTACTTCTTATTTCTTTGCGCCAGGCGCTTTTCTCGGACCCTTACGGGTACGAGCATTATTCTTGGTATTCTGACCACGAACAGGAAGTCCTGCGCGATGTCTTCTGCCGCGATAGCTGCCGATTTCAATCAAACGCTTAATATTTAAGGATTCCTCACGACGGAGGTCGCCTTCAATCTTATAGCCTTCGTTTTCAATGGTCTCACGGATCTTGCTTACTTCTTCTTCAGTGAGATCGCGCACCCGGGTATCGGGGTTAATGCCGGTCTTAGCCAAAATCTCACGGGATAACGTCAGTCCAATACCAAAAATATAACGCAGAGCGTACTCAACGCGTTTATCTCTCGGTAAATCGACACCAGCAATACGTGCCATTAAAGTGCACCTCCTTCTTATCCTTGTCTTTGTTTATGTTTCGGGTTCTCGCAAATGACCATCACATGGCCCTTGCGCTTAATAATCTTACACTTTTCACAAATCTTCTTTACAGACGGCCTGACTTTCATAATTGCTACCTCCTCATGCCTGTCTCCGGTTATTTAAACCGGTAAGTAATTCTACCGCGATTTAAATCGTACGGGGTAAGTTCAACCGTCACCCTGTCACCCGGCAAAATCTTAATGAAATTCATCCTGATCTTACCAGAAATATGTGCCAGGATAACATGGTCATTCTGCAACTTCACCTTGAACATAGCATTAGGCAGGGATTCCAAAATTGTGCCTTCTACTTCGATTACATCCTGCTTTGACACAGTTTCTTACCTCCTACTTTCTGCTGTCCAGACTACTCTTCACAGCGCTGTATACTTTATCGATAGGCTGTGTGCCGTCGATGCTGATATAGATGCCCTGTTTCTTGTAGTAGCTGATTAAAGGTTCCGTTTGAGAATGATAAGCGGCCAGACGATTCTTCACCGTTTCAGCCTTATCATCATCCCGCTGGTAAAGATCGCCGCCGCATTTATCGCAAATACCTTCTACCTTAGGAGGGTTAAAAGTAATGTGATAGGTAGCACCGCATTTTTTACAAATACGGCGTCCCGTAACGCGGGCAACCAGATCCTTATCAGGCACTTCGATATTTACCACACCGGTGAGCTTAATGCCCAGGTCTTGCAGGATTCCGTCCAGGGCCACAGCTTGTTCCTGTGTCCTAGGAAAGCCATCCAGGATAAAACCCTTGGCACACTCAGGTTTGGCAAGTCCTTCCCGTACGATGCCGATGGTAACCACATCTGGTACCAGACCGCCGGCATCCATATATCTCTTGGCTTCTTTTCCAAGTTCCGTTCCCTGAGAAACGGCTGCCCGGAACATATCACCGGTAGAAATATGGGGAATCTTATATGCGTCAATGAGTTTTTCTGCTTGGGTGCCTTTGCCAGCACCGGGAGGTCCCATTAAAAGAATATGCATTCTAATCCTCCTCTACTTCATAAAGCCCTGGTAATGACGCATCAATACCAAAGACTCAATTTGTTTCATAGTCTCCAGAGCTACACCTACCACGATCAGGAGGGCCGTACCACCGAAGTAGATGCCCTGAATACCAGTGATAGCTGCAATCGCATGCGGCATTAACGCAATCAAGGCCAGGAAAATGGCTCCTGAAAGAGTGATTCTGCTCATAATGCGGTCCAGATACTCGGTGGTCGGTTTACCAGGACGCAAGCCAGGTATAAAACCGCCCATCTTTTTGATATTATCGCTCATATCTGTGATATTCAGCGTTACCGCCGTGTAGAAATATGTAAAGAAGAGAATGAGGATAACATACAAGGTTGTTTGGATGGGAGAACCCCAGGCAAACCAACCGGAAACCGTCTTTAGCCAGCCCACGTTGACAAACTGGGCAATGGTAGCCGGAAACATCAACAATGACGAAGCAAAGATGATGGGGATTACACCTGCCTGGTTGACACGCAGCGGAATGTAGCTGCTATGTCCGCCATACATCTTGCGGCCTACCACACGTTTAGCATATTGTACGGGTACTTTGCGGATACCCTGGGTGATCGCTACTACAAAAGCAATCATCAGGAGCGCAATAACCACGAACAAGAAGACGCTTAGTACACTGACAGTACCGGCCTGCAGGTATTTATACAAAATACCTAAAGCGTCAGGCAACCTGGATACGATACCGGCAAAGATGATTAATGAGATACCGTTGCCGATACCAAATTGGGTTATTTCCTCACCGATCCACATTAACAGGATCGTGCCAGCTGTCAGGGTAATTGTAATCAGGAGCACCGAGAAGAAACTGAAGTTATCAATTGCTTCCCGTAAGCCATAAGCCATACCCAGAGCTTGAATAAGCGCTAGTCCAACTGTACAGTAACGCGTAACCTTATTGGTTTTCTTGAAACCTTCCTCGCCTTCCTTGGACCATTCGTCCAGGGTCGGGATAACAACTTTTAAAAGCTGCAGGATAATGGATGCGTTGATGTACGGGGTGATGCTCATGGCGAAGACGGAGAATTTACTCAGGGCGCCGCCAGAAAACAGATCCAAAAGACCGAACAAGTTGCCGTTATTGAACAACCTTTCAATCATGGCCGGATTTACACCAGGTACCGGAATATGGGTACCCAGGCGGAAAATGACGAACATGGCCAGAGTAAATAGAATCTTGCGTCTCAGCTCCGTGATCTTAAAAATATTTGCAAGAGCTGAACCCAAGTTAGATCACCTCTACTTTTCCGCCGGCAGCTTTAATCTTTTCTTCAGCTTTTTTGCTGAAGCCCATAGCCTGGACAGTGAGTTTCTTGGTCAGATCGCCGTGGCCCAGGACTCTGATCCCGTCACGAACGTTCTTTACCAAACCACACTCAACCAGCATCACGGGTTCAACTACAGTACCGTCTTCAAAGCAATTGAGAGTTCCAACATTAATTTCCGTGTATTCCTTAGCAAATTTATTATAGAAACCACGTTTCGGTAAACGCAGATATAACGGCTTTTGACCACCTTCAAAACCAGGACGCTTTACACCGCCGGAGCGGGAATGTTGTCCTTTGGTGCCTTTGCCAGCAGTTTTACCTAAACCACTGCCCAGGCCGCGGCCAACGCGTACATGAACCTTCTTAGATCCCGGTGCGGGATGTAATTCATGTAAATTCATTTTTGCAGCACCTCCTTGTCTTAAGCTTCTACTTCTTCAACCTTCACGAGATGTTCAACCTTGTGAATCATCCCACGGATAGTCGGATTATCTTCCTGTACAGCAGTAGTACGAATCTTTCCTAAGCCAAGCGCCCTAACAGTTAACCGTTGATCTATGGAATAATGCATGGGGCTTTTGGTCAGCGTGATCTTAATTTTTTTCATCGTGCTATACCTCCTTAGCTCCAAAGTTCCTGAACGGTCTTGCCACGCAGGGCAGCAACGGTGCTGGCGTTCTTTAACAAGGACAGACCTTGCAGGGTTGCACGAACCATGTTGTTCGGGTTATGGGAACCCTGGCTCTTGGTCAGGATATCACGAACACCGGCCAGTTCCAGTACGGCACGTACCGGACCACCGGCGATAATACCGGTACCAGGGGCAGCAGGCCTTAAGAAAACACGGCCGGCGCCAAACACACCGATAATCTCATGAGGAATGGTAGTGCCACGCAGGGTTACGGTTACCAGATTCTTCTTGGCATCTTCCACGCCCTTACGGATTGCTTCCGGAACTTCGGCAGCTTTGCCCAGGCCCATACCTACATGACCCTTGCCATCACCAACAACGATCAGTGCAGCGAAGGAGAAACGACGTCCGCCTTTTACGACCTTAGCAACACGGTTGATGAATACAACCTTTTCGTTAAAACCATCATCCGGTTTCTCACGTCTATCGCGTCTATCACGTCTTTCGCGTCTATCACGCTTTTCACCGCGCGGTGCACGATTATCGTGGTTATCTTGCTTATTATCAAAATTAGCCAAAATGTTATTCCTCCTTCTCTTAGAATTTCAGACCAGCTTCGCGAGCTGCGTCTGCTAATGCGGCGACACGACCATGATACAGGTAACCGCCACGATCAAATACTACTTCTTTAATACCCTTAGCCAATGCTTTTTCAGCAATTTCCTTGCCAATAACCTTGGCTGCTTCCACATTACCGCCATACGTTGCTTTCTTATCTTTTTCTACGGTGCTGGCAGCAACAAGGGTTTCACCGGTTACATCATTGATAATCTGAGCATAAATATTGCTCAAAGAACGGTATACATTCAGACGAGGTCTTTCAGCAGTGCCGGTGATATATCTACGAGAACGTACATGACGTTTCTGACGTTTCTCGTTTTTGTCCACTCTCTTAAACAAGAGCTTCACTCCCTTCCTTAGAAATTATTACTTAGCCTTAGCGCCGGCGGCCTTGCCGACCTTACGACGAACATATTCACCTTCATAACGGATGCCCTTGCCCTTATAGGGTTCAGGCGGACGCAGGTTACGCAGCTTAGAAGCTACATCGCCTACCAGTTCCTTATCGGCGCCATGAATAACGATCTTGTTAGGAGCCGGTACTTCAAAAGTAATTCCGGCAGGCGGCTCTTCAACCACAGGATGGGAAAAACCCAACGTGAAGTTGATAGCTTTGCCTTTCATTGCGGCACGGTAACCAACACCCTGGATATCCAGCTTCTTAGTGAAACCGGTGGTTACGCCAACAATCATATTATTAATCAGAGTACGGGATAAGCCATGCAGCGCACGGTTATCTTGTTCGTCATCAGGACGCTCAACCGTAATCGTACCATCTTTCAGGGTGACTTTCATATTCTTGTGAATCTGACGAGAAAGTTCGCCTTTCGGTCCTTTCACAGTAACATGGTTATTCTCAATCTTTACTGTTACCCCAGCAGGGACAGTGATTGGCATCTTACCAATTCTAGACACTTGTGGGCACCTCCTATCTTTAGTATTACCAAACGTATGCTAATACTTCTCCGCCAAGACCTGCCTTGCGGGCAGCCCGGTCGGTCATCAGACCTTGAGAAGTAGAAATGATTGCGATACCAAGTCCGCCAAATACCTTCGGCAGCTGGTCCTTTTGCGTATAAACCCGCAGACCGGGTTTAGAAATACGTTTCAGGCCGGAAATTACCTTTTCCTTATTGGCACCGTACTTGAGGTTGATGCGGATAACATTTTGCTTATTATCGGCGATAACTTCAAAATCTTTTATGTAGCCCTCGGTCTTCAGGATGGAAGCGATTGCCTCCTTAATCTTAGAACCGGAAACTTCAACTTTATCATGATGAACCGAATTTGCATTACGGATACGAGTAAGCATATCGGCGATGGGATCAGTCATTACCATTCTTCGATGGCCTCCTTCCTAAAAGAGTTCTTACCAACTTGCCTTGGTCACACCGGGAATATCGCCCTTATAGCTATATTCACGGAAGCAGATACGGCAAAGACCGAACTTACGCATATAACCGTGAGGTCTGCCACAGATCTTGCAGCGATTATAACGGCGTACTTTGAATTTCGGCTCGCGTTTCCACTTTTCAATCAATGATGTCTTAGCCAAGATTTAATCCTCCTCACTCTATGCGCTGAAGGGCATGCCGAGAAGCCTGAGCAATTCTCTTGCTTCTTCGTCAGTCTTTGCGGTGGTTACAATAATGATATCCATGCCACGCGCCTTGTCAACCTTATCGTACTCGATTTCCGGGAAAATTAACTGTTCTTTCAGACCCAGGGCATAATTGCCACGGCCATCAAAAGATGCGGTGCTTACACCACGGAAGTCACGTACACGGGGCAGTGCCAGGTTCATCAGCTTGTCCAGGAAAAAGTACATCCGGTCACCACGCAGGGTAACCTTGGCACCGATAGGCATCCCGGCACGCAGTTTGAAAGCCGCGATAGATTTCTTAGCCTTCGTGACAATAGGTTTCTGACCGGAAATAGTGGTCAGATCAGCAACTGCTGATTCCATAGCCTTGCTGTTCGTTACAGCCTCACCAACACCCATGTTGATGATGATCTTTTCAACCTTAGGAATCTCCATTACATTCTTGTATTTGAATTTATCCATCAAACCTTTAACAGCTTCGGATAAATACTTCTCTTGCAATCTGGTTTTCGCCATTTAAAAATTGTCCTCCTTTCCCGGAATTATTTATCAATTACTTCGCCGCATTTCTTGCAGGCTCTCTTAAAAGAACCGCCGTCAGCGACTTTCTTAATACGGGTGGGTTTCTTGCAAGACGGACATACCAACATTACCTTGCTGGAAGAAACAGCTGCTTCTTTCACGATAATGCCGCCTTGAGGATTACTCTGAGACGGTTTGGTATGACGCTTAACTTTATTCACGCCTTCGATAACCACTTTGGCTTTCTTCGGCAATGCTTCGATTACTTTACCTTGCTTGCCCTTATCCTTACCGGACAGGACAATGACGGTATCGCCTTTTTTTACATGGAGCTTTAAAGCTTCACTCATGTCGGAACACCTCCTTGTGTGCTAATCTAATTTCTTACAGCACTTCCGGTGCCAGAGAAATGATCTTCATAAAATCTTTATCACGCAGTTCGCGCGCTACAGGCCCGAAAATACGAGTGCCGGTAGGGCTCTTGTCGTCCTTAATGATAACAGCGGCATTTTCATCAAAACGGATATAAGAACCATCCGGACGATGAATACCTTTGATGGAACGAACAACAACTGCCTTAACTACATCACTCTTTTTTACAACGCCACCTGGTGTTGCATCCTTAACAGCGCACACGATAATGTCGCCGATATTAGCATATTTACGGTAGGAACCGCCCAATACGCGAATACACATAACTTTCTTAGCGCCGGTGTTATCAGCAACATTAAGAATAGTTTGTTGTTGGATCATGGTTTTTCCTCCCTTGCCAAAGCAACTTGCCTCTGGCAGTAATTATTTTGCATGCTCAATGATTTCAACTACACGCCAGCATTTCTCCTTAGAGAGCGGACGAGTTTGGACGATACGTACCAAATCGCCAACCTTGGCTTCGTTCTTCTCATCATGAGCTTTGAACTTTACCGTGCGAATAATACCCTTACTGTAAGTTTGATGCTGAACATGGCGTTCAATAGCAACGACAACGGTCTTTTGCATCTTATCGCTTACCACTCTTCCGAGACGGGTAACACGTGCATTCCTTGCTTCGGTCACGACTGTTTCCTCCTTTATAAGCTTCAAAACGCTCAAGCGTTAATTTCCTTTTGCCTTTGAACGGTTTTGATCCTGGCAATGGACTTCTTGACTTCACGAATCTTCATGGGATTCTCACATTGTCCGGTTGCCATCTGAAAACGCAAGTTGAATAATTCTTCCTTCAAGCTTGCTAACTTTGTATCTAATTCAGCCGCGGATAAATCGCGAACCTCTTTAATCTTCATCAAGCTTCACCACCCTTTTCCGGTGCTGCAGCAGCTTTAGCCTGTTCTTCCATCATTGCCTTGGTGACAAATTTAGTCTTGATGGGCAGCTTATTGCCCGCCAGACGCATTGCCTCTTTAGCATCTGCCAGAGGAATACCATCCATCTCAAACAGGATGCGACCGGGTCTTACTACAGCCACCCAGTACTCAGGAGAGCCTTTGCCGCTACCCATACGAGTCTCAGCCGGTTTTGCCGTAATCGGCTTGTCCGGGAAAATTTGAATCCATACATGGCCACCACGTTTAATGTAACGGGTCATGGCAATACGAGCGGCTTCGATTTGACGGTTGGTTACCCAAGCCGGTTCCAAAGCTACCAGACCAAAATCACCATGAACCAGGGTGTTACCACGCATAGCACGGCCTTTCATACGGCCTCTATGTTGTTTACGATATTTCACTCTGTTAGGTAATAACATCGCTTATGCCTCCTTCGCAGCTGCGGCAGGTTTAGCAGGTTGAGCTGCTTGTGCCTGTTGTTTGCCCTTCGGAAGGACTTCGCCCTTGTAAATCCATACTTTTACGCCGATACGGCCATAAGTTGTATGTGCTTCTGCAGTGCCATAATCAATATTAGCACGCAGGGTGTGCAGAGGGATAGAACCTTCACGGACGCTTTCGCTACGTGCAATTTCTGCACCGCCCAGGCGACCACCGCATTGAACTTTAATACCCAGGGCGCCCATACGCATAGTACGACCAATCGCCTGCTTCATAGCACGGCGGAAGGCGATACGGCGTTCCAGCTGGGATGCGATACTTTCTGCAACAAGAGTTGCATCCATATCCGGTTGTTTAACTTCCACAATGTTGATATCGATATTGCCGGCAGTCATCTTCTTGAGATCGCCCTTTAAGAGCTCGATATTGCTGCCTTGGCGGCCGATAACCATACCAGGTTTTGCAGTATGGATAGAGATGCTGATCTTGTTAGACGCACGCTCAATCTCAACCTTGGAAATACCGGACAGGAATAATTTTTCTTTAATGAATTCACGAATCTTAATATCTTCTAACAGGAACTTTTCATAATCCTTGTCAGCGTACCAGTTGGAGTCCCAACCTTTGATAACGCCAATGCGCATACCATTCGGATTAACTTTCTGACCCACTATCAATTCCCTCCTTATCCGGGATATTATTTTTCAGAAACCGCCACCGTCACATGGCTGGAGCGTTTTAAAATCTTGAACGCCTGTCCACGGGAACGGGGATGAATCCTCTTCAGGGTAGGACCCTGATCCACACTGCAAGAAGAAACGAACATCTTTTCAACATCCATGTCGTTATTATGCTCGGCATTTGCTACAGCGCTACGCAACACTTTCTCAATGACCTCGGAGCCAACCTTCGGGGTAAACTTTAAAATTGCAAAAGCTTCCCGGATTGATTTGCCGCGGATGAGGTTCATGACGATGCGAATCTTACGCGGAGCAATGCGGATATATTTAGCAGTTGCTTTTACTTCCATCGTTCAAACCTCACTTTCCTGCAGCCGGTGCTGCTTTAGCTGCGGGAGCTGCTGCTCCCGGTGCACCTGCTGCTGCGGGAGCTGCTGCTCCTTCAACTTCAGTTGCCTTATCGTGATGCCCTCTAAAAGTACGAGTAGGAGCAAATTCTCCTAATTTATGGCCTACCATATCTTCGGTAATAAATACCGGAACATGTTTGCGTCCGTCATGAACCGCAATCGTATGTCCTACAAAATCCGGGGTTACTGTGGAACTCCTGGACCAGGTTTTAATAACCTTCTTTTCATTTGCGGCGTTCAGTGCAGCAATCTTCTTTAAAAGACACTCTTGCACATAAGGACCCTTTTTAACTGATCTAGACACCTGGTGAGCCTCCTTTCCTTAATCTCTCAATTATTTAGTTCTACGGCTGATGATCAGCTTGGTAGAAGCTTTCTTTACCTTACGGGTATGAGTACCATAAGCACATTTACCCCAAGGAGTAACAGGACGCTTACGTCCAACCGGGGAGTGACCTTCACCACCACCATGCGGATGGTCGTTCGGGTTCATGGCAACGCCGCGGTTTGCAGGACGGATACGCATCCAGCGGGAACGGCCGGCTTTACCAATAGAGATGTTTTCGTGATCCAGGTTACCTACCTGACCGATAGTAGCACGGCAGTTAATATGTACCTTGCGTACTTCACCGGAGGGCAGACGGAGCAGGGCATAATCGCCTTCCTTAGCCATCAGCTGGGCAGTTGCGCCGGCGCTGCGGGCTAATTGTGCGCCCTTACCGATCTTCATCTCGATATTGTGCACATTGGTGCCCAGGGGGATATTCTTTAAAGGCAGGCAGTTGCCAACTTTAATATCGGCCTTAGGACCACTTTCAATCTTATCGCCAACCTTTAAATCTAAAGGCGCGATGATGTAACGCTTCTCGCCATCGGCATAATTTACCAGGGCGATACGGGCATTACGGTTGGGATCGTATTCAATGGTAGCAACGGTAGCGATAACGCCATCCTTGTCACGTTTGAAATCGATGATACGGTACATTCTCTTTGCACCGCCGCCCTGATGGCGAACAGTCATCTTGCCGCTAAAATTGCGGCCTGCATGATTGATGAGCTTGCTCAGCAGCGGACGATGGGGTTTATCAGTCGTAATCTCTTCGAAGGTTGACACTGTAATAAAGCGTCTCGAAGGAGAATACGGATTAAAGCTTTTTATAGCCATCTAAACTTTACCTCCTTTAAGCTTACGCTTACCTTCCCTCAAAAACAGGAATCGTATTACCTTCTGCCAGTTTTACGATTGCTTTTTTATAGTCAGAGGTCCGGCCTACGCTGGCACCCATTCTCTTAACCTTGCCGCCAACGCGGATGGTCTTTACGTCAATAACCTTAACTTTGAAAATGGTTTCTACAGCTTGACGAATCTCAGTTTTAGTTGCCTTCAAAGCAACTTCAAAAGTATACTTATTGTCTTGCATCATTCCGGAAGTTTTTTCAGTAACCAGCGGACGGATTAAGACGTCGCGAGGATTAGCAGCCATTATGCGAGCACCTCCTCAATAGATTTAATAGCTTCCTTATCCAGGAAAACCTGGTTGTTGTGGAGCAGATCAAAGCAGTTCAGGGTGTTGTTCGTGATTGCGGTTACTTCCGGCATATTACGTGCAGAAAGTTCTACGTTCTCATTCTCACCATTAGTGATGATCAGGTTCTTCTTCTCGGAAGAGTCAAAAGCTTTGAGCAAAGCTACAACGTTCTTGGTCTTAGGAGCATCAAACTTTAAGCCATCAATAACTACCACTTGCTTTGCAGCTACCTTAGCGCTCAGAGCGCAACGGATTGCCAGACGACGTGCCTTACGAGGCATGTCCTTCTCATAACTGCGGGGTTGCGGTCCAAAAGCTACACCGCCACCAACCCAGATGGAAGAACGGATAGAACCAGCACGAGCATGGCCGGTACCTTTTTGTTTCCACGGCTTACGGCCGCCGCCGCGAACCATACCGCGACTCTTGGTCGCATGAGTGCCCAGACGCTGGTTAGCCAGCTGTCTTACTACTGCCTGGTGCACAACAGGTTCATTAAATTCAACGCCAAATACTTGGTCGTTTAACTCTATTTCTTCACCGGTAGCTTTACCGGTAATGTCATATACAGATAACTTCGGCATTAGAAGCATCCTCCTTTCTTTCGCTTAGATATTATTTACCGGATGCGGCTTTAGAAGCCTTCATCGGGTTCTTAGCCTTAGTCTCGGTTGCAACCTTATGTACAGGAGCCTTGCCACCGGTCTTGCCGGGTTTGCAAGTAGCCTGGATCATAACACAGGTTCCTGCGGCACCGGGAATGGAGCCTTTAATCAGGATCAGGTCACGATCTGCATCAACTCTGGCAACAGTCAGACGTTGAACAGTTGCATTTTCACCGCCCATTTGGCCAGGTAAACGTTTGCCTTTCATTACCCTGCCGCCCGGGCCGGAATATCTCGGACCCATAGAACCGGGTTCACGATGAGACTTGGAACCGTGTTTCATAGGACCACGAGCGAAATGGTGGCGCTTGATAGTGCCTGCAAAACCTTTGCCGCGGGTAATACCGGATACATCGACCAGATCGCCAGCTTCAAAGATATTAGCCTTAATCTCTTGCCCTACATTTAAATCAGAAGGAGCAGCCAGACGCAGTTCCTTAACGAACTTTACAGATTTAACGCCGGCCTTTTCGAAATGTCCCTTCATCGGTTTAGTAATTGTCTTTTCTTTCACATCACCGAAGCCAACCTGAATTGCATTATAGCCATCAGTTTCTTCAGTCTTCTTTTGAATAACAACGCAAGGACCTGCTAAGACAACAGTAACAGGAATGAACTTGCCGTCAGCTTCAAAAATTTGGGTCATACCAAGTTTTTTGCCTATAATTCCTTTAGCCATCATTAGCACCTCCTTACAGTTTAATCTCGATGTCTACGCCAGCCGGAAGATCCAGACGCATCAAAGCATCTACAGTCTTCGGGGTCGGTTCCAGAATGTCTACCAGTCTCTTGTGGGTACGCATTTCAAATTGCTCACGAGAATCTTTGTTGACATGAGGAGAACGCAGAATCGTATAAATATTTTTTTCTGTAGGAAGAGGAATCGGGCCGGAGACTTGGGCACCGGTACGTTTCGCAGTATCTACAATTTTGGCAGCGCTTTGATCAAGTGCTGTGTGGTCATACGCCTTTAAGCGTATCCTGATTTTTTGTGTCTTTGACATTAAATTTTCCTCCAATCGCCCAGTTTCTAAGAACGGACATACTCCGTGAAAATCTCCCTGTCGTGACAGGCAAGCAACCTTTCACATCATCGCAAGGTCCCTAATCAGTAAACATAACAATATGAGGGGCCGGACTTTAGCCCCTCATACGGGATCTAAAATTACTTATCTTCGATAACGCCTACTACACCGGCGCCAACGGTATGACCGCCTTCGCGAATGGCGAAGCGCAGGCCCTGCTCGATTGCAATCGGGGTGATCA